>NZ_JBEXDX010000083.1:0-19472 GCF_040605995.1 Streptomyces sp. NPDC005492 | reverse complement strand
GTGTTTTGTTGTGGGTGAAAGTCGCGGCGGGGCGGGGGGGGCAGCCCCCCCCCCCCGGCGCCGGAGCCCGGCGCAGGGTGTGCGAGGGCCTCCTTGGAGCTGCTCACTGCCCGAGCACGTCCTTGATCTCCTTGGTGGCGGCGCTCCATCCCTGGTCCGGGGTCTTGCCCTTCTGCTCCACCTGGAGGATGCCGACATCAGTGATCGCGGTGTTGATCGGCTGGTCCTTGATGCCGAAGACCTGCACCGGGATGGTCTTCGCCGAGTCGGAGAAGATCTGGGTGATCGGCGCGTTCGAGAAGTAGGCCGTGGTGTCGGCGGCCGGCTTCAGCGTCGCGTACGCCGCCGGGGTCGACGGGAAGCTGGCCTGCTTGGCGAAGACCTTCGCCTGCTGCTCGGGGGCGGTCAGCCACTTCGCCAGGGCCACGGCGTCGGCCTGGTGCTTGGTCGCCGTCGGCACGCCGAGGAAGGAACCGCCCCAGTTGGCCGCGGTCGGCGCCGCCGCCACGTCCCAGTTGCCCTTTCCGGCCGCGCCCGACTTCTGCTCGATGTAGCCGATCATCCAGGCGGGGCAGGCCACGGTCGCGAAGCTCGCTTTGGCGAAGCCCTGGTCCCAGGTCGGGTCGAACTGCTTCAGCTTGGCGGACATATTGGTGGTCGCCACCGTCATCGCGTCGTTCCAGGCGTCCTTCACACCGGCCGACTTGTCCCAGGCGACGTTGCCGTCCTTGTCGTAGTACCGCTCGCTCTCGCCGCCGAGGGCCGCGTTGTAGACGGAGGACGCGGAGTCCACGAACTTGGTGCCCTTGGGCGCCTTCTTCATGTAGTCCTTGCCGACGTCGACGTACTTCGACCAGTCGCCCTTCCAGAGGTTGGCGAGCTGGGTGCGGTCGGTGGGCAGACCGGCCTTCTTGAAGAGGTCCTTGCGGTAGCAGATCGCCATCGGGCCGGTGTCGGTGCCGAGGCCTATCTGCTTGCCGTCCTTGGTGGTGGCCTGGGCGTTCTTCCAGTCCAGCCACTGGGACTTGTCGACCTCCTTGCCGAGGTCGACGAACTTGCCGGCCTGCGTCTGGACCGCCTCGGTGATGTTGCCGACCTCGATGGCCTGGATGTCGTCGGTGCCCGAACCGGCCTGGAGCCGGGTGAGGACCTTCGGCCAGTACACGTCGGTACGGGTGGTGACGTCCTCCTTGATGGTGATGTTCGGGTGGAGCTTCATGTACTCGTCGTACAGACCGGCCTGCTTGTAGCCGAAGACGCCGAAGGTACCGACGGTCAGCGTGGTCTTGCCCTTGGAGTTGCCGCCGCCGCTCGAGTTCGACGAAGTGTCGTTCGAGTCACTGGAGCAGCCGGCCAGCACCCCTGTGGTCAGCGCGGCGACGGCCGCCAGGGCCATCAGCCGATGGGACCGTCGGGTACTCGTGCGCATTGCGTCCTCCTGTTGCCTGACGTGCCGACCCCCCGGCCAACTGCATTGTTGGGCCCGTTAGTTCACGCTGCGGCTCGGGCGGGGAACGTGCGGGATGTGTATGTGTCAGGTACCGTGGGAGCGCTCCCATCGGTGATGTGTTGAAGAGTCGTCGGTTCGGGAGGGGGTGTCAAGGGAGTGGGCGCGGAGAGATGCGTTCAGTTATTCGTCTGTTAGCTAACTGTGCGGGAGGCGGGGATCAGGTCGGAGGCGGGGCTCCGCGCGCCCCTCTTCCCTGATCAGGACTGTTACATTCCAGGCCAACGGGTGGGTCGACAGGAGGCGGAGCCGATGGCAAGCCACGGAGCGCGGAGCCGGAGCGGTGGCCGGCCGACCTTGGAGGAGGTCGCGGCGCGCGCCGGTGTGGGCCGCGGCACGGTCTCCCGGGTGATCAACGGTTCGCCGAGGGTCAGCGACGCGACCCGCGCGGCCGTCGAGGCGGCGGTCGCCGAGCTCGGTTACGTCCCGAACACGGCGGCCCGCGCCCTCGCCGCGAACCGCACCGACGCCATCGCCCTCGTCGTCCCCGAGCCGGAGACCCGCTTCTTCGCGGAGCCGTACTTCTCGGACATGCTCAAGGGCGTCGGTTCCGAACTGTCGGAGACCGAGATGCAGTTGCTGCTGATCTTCGCCGGCAGCGACCGCGAACGGCAGCGCCTGGCCCAGTACTTGGCCGCGCACCGGGTCGACGGCGTCCTGCTGGTCTCGGTCCACGCCGACGACCCGCTCCCGGACCTGCTCGCGCAGTTGGAGATCCCCGCGGTGATCAGCGGCCCGCGCTCCGCCGCCGAGACCCTGACCTCCGTCGACTCCGACAACTACGGCGGCGCCCGCTCGGCGGTGGAACACCTGCTGTCCCGGGGCCGCACGCGCATCGCCCACATCACCGGCCGCCTCGACGTGTACGGCGCCCAGCGCCGCGTCGACGGCTACCGCGAGGCACTGCTCGACGCCGGGCAGGAACTGGACGAACACCTCATCCAGCCGGGGGACTTCACCGAGGAGGGCGGCCGCCGGGCGATGAAGGAACTCCTTGCACGCCGCCCCGACGTCGACGCGGTCTTCGCCGGCTCGGACGTCATGGCGGCGGGCGCCCGCCAGGTCCTCCGCGAGGAGGGCCGCCGTATCCCGGACGACGTGGCCCTCGTCGGCTACGACGACTCGGCCATCGCCCGCCACATGGACCCGCCGCTGACCAGCGTCCGCCAGCCCATCGAGGAGATGGGCCGCGCGATGATCGACCTCCTCCTGGCCGAGATCGCGGACCGCCGCCCGGCCACCTCCCGGGGGCTTGAGCGCCGACAGGCGGTACTGGCAACGGAGTTGGTGACGCGGGCGTCGTCCTAGGGTTCTTGGAGGCTAGGTCGCCAGCCGCTGGTTCCCTATGACCGACAGCAGTTGGAGTTTCTCGTAGTCCTCCGTGCCGGGTGTCGCCGTGAACACCAGCAGGAACTGGGACTGGTCGGGGTCGACGAGGGTCTGGCAGTACAGGGAGATCGGTCCGACCTCGGGGTGGATGATCCGTTTGCGGTTGGTGTAGGTGACGCCGACCTCGTGGGCGTCCCACAGCTCCGCGAACTCGGCGCTCTCGGCGCGGAGTTGGCGGGCGAGAGCGGCGGCGCGCGAGCCGCTTCCCTCGCGTGACGCGACGGTGCGGAGCTGCGCCACGTAGATACGGCTGTGCGTCGCGTGTTCCTCCGGCGCATAGCCTCCGCGCTCGTCCGGGTCGGTGAACCAGCGGTGGACGATGCTGCGGGCCGGTCCGGTGAAGCGGGTCTGGTCACCGAGCAAGGCCACGGCGAGGGGCGTCTGGACGAGCGTTTCGCCGATGCCGGTGACGACCTGGGCCGGTGTGTCCTGGAGCCGGTCGAGGATGCGCATCATGCCCGCGTTGACATGGTCGTCACGGGTCGCGCGGGCCGGTGCGTTGTGCCCGGCCAGCACGAACAGGTGGTCGCGCTCGTCGAGGGTGAACCGCAGCCCGCGGGCGATCGAGGCAAGCATCTGTTCGGACGGCTGGGGCCCGCGCCCGCGTTCGAGGCGGCTGTAGTAGTCGGTGGACATCTGGCACAGCACGGCCACCTCTTCGCGCCGCAGCCCCGGCGTACGACGCCTTTGCCCCTGGGGAAAACCCACGTCGGCCGGTTGCAGCGCCTCTCTGCGTCTGCGAAGGAACGTGGCCAATCCCGTCTGATCCATACGAACACTGTGCCGTGGCCGGCGATCCGTAGCCACTGTCCGCCGATCCCAGGCTGAGGGCACCCCGGTACAGCCTGGGATCGCCGGACAGTGGACAAGCGGGCACTGGATGCGGTCGCGGGCGGCGCGCCAACTGGTGGAGCAACCAGCAGGACTCACCGTCCGTATCCATGGAGGAACCACCATGAGCGCCAACCAGAAGATCGCCCTCGTCACCGGGGCCAACCGCGGGCTGGGGCGGGCGCACGCCCTGCACCTGGCCGAGGCCGGTGTCGACGTCGTCGTGACCTACCGGAACAACCGGGCCGAGGCGGAGGACGTCGTGGCGGCCGTCGCCGAACGGAGCCGGTCGGCGGTCGCCCTGCGCCTCGACACCGGCGTGGTGAGTTCCTTCGCCGACTTCGCCGCGCGGCTGGGCGCCGAACTCAAGGGCCGCTGGTCCAGGACGACCTTCGACTTCCTGGTCAACAACGCCGGTCATGACCTGGAGGCCCCGTTCGCGGCGACCACCGAGAAGGACTTCGACGAGCTGGTGAACGTCCACCTCAAGGGCGTCTTCTTCCTCACCCAGACCCTGCTGCCGCAACTCGCCGACGGCGGCGCCGTGGTGAACGTGTCCAGCGGGCTGACACGCATCATCGTCCCGGGCCATGCCGCCTACGGCGCGGTCAAGGGCGCGGTCGAGGTCCTCACCCGCTACCAGGCCAAGGAACTCGGCGCACGCGGTATCCGCGTCAACACCATCGCCCCCGGAGCGACCGCGACTGACTTCGGCGGCGGCATGATGCACAACGAGCAGGTCCGGGCGTATCTCACCGCGCAGGTCGCACTGGGCCGCGTGGGCGAGCCCGACGACATCGGCGCCGCCCTCGCCGCGCTGCTCTCGGACGCGAACCGCTGGGTCACCGCGCAGCGCGTCGAGATCTCCGGCGGACAGGGCATCTGATCATGACAGACCTCACGGGCAGGACCGCTGTGATCACCGGGTCCGCGAGAGGCATCGGCCGGGCGATCGCCCTGCGCTACGCGAGCCTCGGCGCGAACATCGTGGTCAACTACTCCTCCGACCGGGCCGGGGCGGAGGCCACCGCCACGGAGATCGAGCGGATCGGCGCACAGGCGATCACCGTACGGGCGGACGTCTCCGAGACCACCGGCATCGAGCACCTCTTCGCCGAGGCCACCGCCCGGTTCGGGCAGATCGACATCGTCGTCGCCAACGCGGGCGTGGAGCTGATCGGCGTCAACTTCGTCGACATCACGGAGGCACAGTTCGACCGGCTCTTCGCGATCAACACCAAGGGCACCTTCTTCACGCTCCAGGCGGCCGCCCGGCACGTCGTGGACAACGGCAGGATCATCTACGTCGGTTCGAGTACGACGACCGTGCCGGTCCCCGGCGAGGGGCTCTACGGATCGAGCAAGACCGCGCCCCGCTACGCCGTACAGGTCCTCGCCCAGGAGCTGGCGGACCGGGGCGTGACCGTCAACACGATCCTGCCGACCGCGATCGAGGGCGCGGGCGTCTTCACCGAGCCCGATCCCGACCATCCCGTACGGCGGTTCGTCGCCCGGCCCGGGCGCATCGGCCGCCGGATGGGCACGGTCGACGACGTCGCGGACGCCGCCGAGTACGTCGCTTCCCCTCTCGCGGCCTGGGTCAGCGGACAGAGCCTGCTGGTCAGCGGGGGCGCACTCCAGTAGAAACGGCGCCGCCCGTCGGAGGGGAATCCGGAACATCCGGTCCCTCTGGCGGGCGGCGCCGTGCGGGGTGGCAGCTCAGAGCTGGGTCTGGCCGCCGTTGACCTCGTACACCGATCCGGTGACGAAGGCCGCGTCGTCGGAGAGCAGGAAGGTGACCACGCCCGCGACCTCTTCCATGGTGCCGGGCCGGTTCATCGCCGTCTTGGCCGCGATCTGGGCGAGCAGCTCGGGGGGCAGTCCCTGGGCGGAGGGTGTGTCGATGGGGCCGGGGGCGACCGCGTTGATCCGGATGCCGCGCCGGGCGTATTCGACGGCGGCCGAGCGGGTCAGACCGACGATGCCGTGCTTGGACGCCGAGTACGCGGCACGTCCGGCGTGGGCCATGACCCCGGCGGTGGACGCCATGTTGACGATCGCGCCGCCACCGTGCGCCACGAAGTGGGCCAGTTCCGCCTTCACGCAGAAGAAGGTGCCGGTGAGGTTGACGCGGATGACGTCGAGCCAGTCCTGCGGCTCGATCTCGTGGGTGTCGACGAGCCGTGGGGTGATGCCGGCGTTGTTGAACGCGAAGTCGAGCCGGCCGTAGGTGGAGACCGCGAACGCGACCAGCCGCTCGGCGTCCTCGAACACCGAGACGTCGACGACGAACGGGGTGGCCTCGTGGCCGGCGGCCCGGATCTCCTTGGCCACCCGGTCGGCGGCGTCCGCGTTCCGGTCGGCCACGACGATCCGTGCGCCTTCGGCGGCCAGACGCTTGGCGGCCGCCTCACCGAGCCCGGAGCCGGCACCGGTGACGATGCCTGTTTTTCCGTTGACGGACATGGCTCTGCTCCTCAATTCGTGGACGTGGTGGGCGCGTTGACGGTGAAGACCGCGCCGACGGGGTCGGTGAGGACGGCGATGGAGCCGTGCGCGAGCGGGGTGGCGCCCATCAGCACGGTGCCGCCGAGGGCCGTGACCCTGTCGACGGTGGCCTCGGTGTCGCCGACGGTGAAATAGACGTCCCAGTACGGAGGGATCTCGGTGGGCATGGCCGGGGGCCTGGGCAGCAGTTCGCCGACGGCTCGTCCGTCCAGTTGCCATGCGCGGCGGGACAGGGGGCCTTCCGGTTGGCCGAGTGTCCATCCGAAGACGGAGTGGTAGAAGGCCGCGGAGGCCTCGACATCGTCGGTGATCAACTCTCCCTGGTGGAAGGTGCCGGGCTCGTCGACCGCGCCGGCCCCGGGGCGGCCGCCCGCTTGCCACACGGCGAACGCGGTGCCGCTGTGGTCCGCGAACAGGGCCGCGCGCCCTGCGGTGCCGAGGTCATACGGCGGTGTCAGTACGCGGCCGCCCGCGGCGACGACCGTCTCCGCCGTCTTGTCGGCGTCGGCGACGTTCACGTGCATCGACCACGTGGCGCGCTCGACGCCCTGCGCGGGGGTGATCGCGGCCACCGGCCGATCGTGCAGCAGAGCCGTCCAGGACGGATGCGGCCCTTCTTGGTAGGCCCAGCCGAACAGCGAGCCGTAGAAACGGCCGGCGGCCTCGGCGTCCGGCGTGGTCAGGGTGACCCACGACGGAACGCCCTCCTCATAGCTGTGGATGTCCACGACGTCTCTCCTCGAACTGAAAGCAGGGCCTTCGACCCCGACGTGTCAACCATAGACATACTCGTCAGTGACTGACAACTAATGCATGCCATGACAGTTATGTCTTGCTATGCTGCGTAGCGTGACGGAAACTGGGACGGAGACCGCGAAGAGCCGCCGATCGGGGCTGCGTGAAGCCACCCGGCGGGCCGTGCGCGCCGAGATCGCCGATGCCGCGATGGCCCTGTTCATGGAGCGGGGCTTCGAAGAGACCACGGTGGAGCAGGTGGCCGCCGCCGTGGGCATGTCGGGGCGCAGCGTCTTTCGCTACTTCGCCACCAAAGAGGACATGGTCGTGGGGTCCATGGAGCAGGTGGGCCACGAACTCGCCGCGGCCCTGCGGGCGCGGCCGGCGGACGAGCCGGTGTGGGAGGCCCTGCGGCGGGCGTTCGACGAACCGCTGCGCGCACTTGAGGACGACGGCGGCCTCGCCCTGGCCCGCACCACACTGCTGGCCACGACCCCGTCCCTGCGCGCGGCCCAGCAGCACAAGCACGCGGAGTGGAACGCGCTCCTCGCCCCCGCCGTCGTCGACCGGCTCACCGGCCCGGCGGCCACCCGCGAGTACCAGGCGCACGCCATCGTCGCCGCCGCCCTGGCCTGCATGGACGTCGCCGTCGAACAGTGGACCGCGTCCAAGGGCACCCAGCCCCTGGACGCGCTGCTCGACACGGCGATCGCGGCCGTCCGGGAGTAGGGCGATGAAGTCGTACCTCCGCACGATGGGCGAGGTGTTCCGCACCTTCCGGGACCAGGACTCCGGATGCGTCTCGTACGGCGTCCAACTCCCGGACGGCGAGCGCCGGTTCGTGAAGGAGCCGACAACAGCCCCCGCCCAGGCCTCACTTGACCGAGCCTGGACCTTCCACCAGGCGGTGCGCCACCCGGCGATCGTCCCCCAACTGCACCGAATCCCCATGCCGAACGGCCACACGGCGACCGTCATGCCCTGGCGCCCCGGCGAGTCCCTCTACGGCCCCGCCCGCGCCCGCTTCCGCACGCTGCCCCTCGCCTCCGTACTGCGCGCGATCGACCGCGTCCTGGACGCGCATCTAGCGGTGGAGGCGGCGGCCATGGTCGCGGTCGACCTCTACGACGGCGCGTTCCTCTACGACTTCTCCGCCAACGCGCTCCACCTCGTCGACCTCGACGAGTACCGCCCGGGACCCTTCGTCCTCCAGGACGACCGCCTCCCGGGTTCGGCCCGCTTCATGGCCCCCGAGGAGTGGCACCGCGGCGCCCTCATCGACATTCGCACGACGGTCCATGCCCTCGGCCGCACCGCCCACGTCCTCCTCGAAGCCGACGCCGGACAGCCCTGGCGCGGTACGGCACATCAACTCACCGTCGTGGAAAGGGCAACGCGGGCCGATCCCGCCGAACGGTTCACGGGCGTACGGGAGTTCACGGATGCGTGGCGCGCTGCCACCTGAGGCGATCTCTGCCGAGAAACGAATCAGCCGGTGACCCCGTTTCCGGAGTCACCGGCTGATTACTCAGGGTGAGTGACGGGACTTGAACCCGCGACTTCCTGGACCACAACCAGGTGCTCTACCAGCTGAGCTACACCCACCATGCCCGGTCGCTCACTCAGTGAGTTACCGACCGGCCGAGAAAAAGTGTACAGGGTCCGAAGGGGTGCTCGCGCACGCCTTTAACGTGCAGGCTGGACGTGCTTCGCGGCGATCGTGCGGGCCGTGTCGGAGTCGGGGCCGGGCTGCGGGACGAAGATCGCCTCGCGGTAGTAGCGCAGCTCGGCGATGGACTCGCGGATGTCGGCGAGGGCGCGGTGGTTGCCCTTCTTCTCGGGGCTGTTGAAGTAGGCCCGCGGGTACCAGCGGCGGGCCAGCTCCTTCACCGAGGAGACATCCACGATGCGGTAGTGGAGGTACTGCTCCAGGGACGGCATGTCACGGAGGAGGAAACCGCGGTCGGTACCGACCGAGTTGCCGCACAGCGGGGCCTTGCCCGGCTCCTTGACCTGCTCCCGGATGTAGGCCAGGACCAGCTCCTCGGCGTCGGCGAGCGTCGTACCGCCGGCCAGCTCGTCGAGCAGGCCGGATGCGGTGTGCATCTGGCGTACTACGTCCGGCATCGTCTCCAGCGCCTGGTCCGGCGGGCGGATGACGATGTCCACCCCTTCCCCGAGCACGTTCAGCTCGGAGTCGGTGACGAGGGCGGCCACCTCGATGAGAGCGTCGTCTGACAGCGAGAGGCCGGTCATCTCGCAGTCGATCCACACCATGCGATCGTTCATGTGTCTAACCTTAAGGTGCGCGCCGCTCAGCTGAGCCGACCGTGCGGTGACCTTGTGGTGCGGGAACGTGCGAGGGCGCGCGAAAACCCCCGGAGATCTCCTGACGGAAACCTCCGGGAGCCTTCCCGTTGCTATGTCGCGCTGCGCTGGCTGGGCAGGCTCGCCGCCGACCGGCTTGTGGCGTACGCCTCACGGCCGTTCTCCGCGGGGGAGGGCGCCGCGGACGCCGTAGCCGACGACAGCGCGTTCGCCGCCGCACGCCGCGACTGCATCGGCACCGGACCCTCCGGGTGCAGCGCGGGCGGCAGCCCCGCCGGACCCAGCGCTGCCGGACCGCCGGGCTGGCCCGGGGCGCCGTCGCCGTCCACCTGCTTGTCGCCCTGGGGCCTGCGGGCGCGGTACGCGGCCCGGTAGGCGGCGGGCGACGAGCCCAACTGGCGGCGGAAATGGCCGCGCAGGGCCACCGGCGAGCGGAAGCCGCAGCGACCCGCGACCTCGTCCACCGAGTAGTCCGACGTCTCCAGCAGACGCTGCGCCTGGAGCACCCGCTGCGTGATCAGCCACTGCAGAGGAGCGCTCCCGGTGAGCGAGCGGAAGCGGCGGTCGAACGTACGACGGCTCATGTACGCGCGTGCCGCCAGCGTCTCCACGTCGAACTGTTCGTGGAGGTGCTCCAGCGCCCAGGCGACGACCTCCGCGAGCGGGTCGGCGCCGATCTCCTCTGGTAAAGATCGATCGAGGTAGCGCTCCTGACCGCCGCTGCGGCGCGGCGGGACCACCAGGCGCCGGGCGAGCGCGCCGGCCGCCTCGTTGCCGTGGTCCGTCCGCACGATGTGGAGACAGAGATCGATTCCGGCCGCCGTACCGGCGGACGTCAGTACGTCTCCGTCGTCGACGAAGAGTTCCCGCGGATCCACGTGCACCGACGGGTAGCGCTTGGCCAGCGTCGGCGCGTACATCCAGTGGGTGGTCGCCGGGCGGCCGTCCAGCAGGCCCGCCGCCGCCAGCACGAACGCGCCGGTGCACAGGCCGACTATGCGGGCGCCCTCTTCGTGCGCCCGGCGCAGTGCGTCGAGTGCCTCCTCCGGCGGTGGCGAGGTGATCGACCGCCAGGCCGGCACGACGACGGTGCCCGCCCGGGAGATCGCTTCCAGGCCGTGCGGTGTGGTGAGTTCCAGCCCCCCGGTGGTGCGCAGCGGACCCTCTTCGCCGCCACACACAAGGAGGCGGTAGCGCGGAACTCCGGCGTCCTGCCGGTCGATTCCGAACACCGACAGCGGTATGGAACTCTCGAAGATGGGACCGCCGCTGAACAGCAGCACCGCGACGATCTCCTTGCGGCGTCGCCCGGAAAGCTTCCGGGCCGCGGCTTCCGGCGCGGCAGTGGAGTCGTGGCTCATACTGCTAAGCCCCCCTCGGTGGTCGCGGCTCCTCGGCTGTGTCGCTCCTGCACGTTTCCCCTCGGTCCTGCAACGAGTCCCCCGCCGTAAGACGTCAAGATCGAATCTACTGTGTCCCGTGGTGCCGGGGTGACCAGTTCGGCAACCGGCACATTGTCGACATGGCAACTTGGCGTGAAGCATTCGATCACGAAGCGTTGCACTCGTGGGCCGTGCAGGGAAGTGCGCCTCGTCGTAGTGGCCAATCCCCGTAGGGTGCGCAGGGCCCCCAGGACCCTTTCCGTGCAGGTGGAACCGGGGTTGGGGGGTGGTCGGGGCAAGAGATGCGCGGTGACCGGAAGTTGGCTGAAAAGCATCGGGCGCGTGCGCGGAAACCGGTCAGTCGACCGGTGTACTTCCCCCGGCGTGCCGACCGCCCCTGTGCGCCCCCGCCTGGGCCCGGTGGCGGTGCCCGCGGTGCGGGGGCTGTTCTTCGGCCGACAGCCGGGCCGCGCCCTGTTCGGACCGGCGCAGCAGCACCCGGCAGGCGGCGGTGACGGCCGCCAGGCCCAGGGCCGTACCGGTGGCGCCGGCGAGCGAGGTGCCGTACCAGAGGAGGACCAGGGGGACGAGGACACAACTGAAGACCGCCCAGCGGACCACGTCGGTCGCGGTGTCCGGGCTGCGGTGTGTCTCGGAGGTCGTGCGGTGTCCGGACATGGCGTGCTCCCTGGGGGCGGCGGCTCGCCGGGTTCAACGCTTGTTCGATGCGTCGGTCACTGTAGGGCACCCCGTACGTAAGTGAATCCTGTGCAAACCGCCTGTACGGGGCAGCAACCATTGCGTTACGGGCGTCCCCTCGTGCATGCTCCGGGGAACTCCGCCGGAGCCTGTGCGGGATATGGGCTCGGGAGGAGTGCCGCCGTACCCTTGGGGGTATGGGGTTGGGAAGATGATTCCCGGACACAGCTCCGCCGCATCCTGTCGTCCCCTCCCACGAGGATCAAAACGCCGAGACACCCATGGCCGGTCACGAATCTTTCGAACCCGCGGACCGCAAGCGGCCCGTCGCCGATCCCACGGCGGCCGAGCCCCTGGCGGCGGAACAGCCACGTCATTCCTGCGACCCCGCCTTCAAGCACGGCGTGGTCGTCGGTTTCGACGGCTCCACGTCCAGTGAGCGTGCCCTCGCGTACGCGATCGGCATGGCCCATCGCTCGGGCTCGGGCCTGATCATCGTGCATGTCGCCAACCGGCTGCCGACCACGGTGTGGGCGGGCTGCGAGCCACCGGTCTTCGTCGACGTGCCGGATCACCGCACCGAGGTGCTCGGTCTTGAGCTGGCGTGCGCCGAATACCTCGCCGAGGTGTCCTGGATCCTCGTCGAGCGCGGCGGCGACATCTGCCACGAACTCGAAGAGGTGGGGCGGGAGTACGAGGCGGACGCGATCGTGGTGGGCTCGACCCACGGCATCGTCGGACGCCTCTTCGGCTCCGTCGCCGGGCGGCTCGCCAAGCGGGCCCAGCGGCCCGTCGTCGTCATCCCCTGACCTGCGGGTCGAACACCCGGTCAGGTTCCCGAATTCGCTGCTGTGCAGAGGTGTTTGTGTCCTTGTGAAGGGCATATATCGGTCACACCGCACAACCGCACATGCATGAAGGGAGCCCGCCGTGGACAATGACGTCTCCGCGGGAAGCACCACCACCTCGATCGTCGGCCGACTCGCCCTGGGAATCACCCTGTTGGCCTTCGGGCTCGGGTACACCGATGTCATCAACGGAGTGTCGGCGGCCGACGCCGTGTCACTCGCCCACTACGTAGGCGGAGTTGCCCTCTTCGTCGCCGGTCTGTTCGCCTTCCGCGAGGGCGACACCGCGACGGGTACGGCCTTCGCGGCCTTCGGCGCCCTCTGGTTCACCTGGGCCGTCAGCGCGGGCAACTCCGTGTCGGACAACGCGGCGGGGCTGTTCCTGGTCCTGTTCGCCCTCGTCGCCCTCTCGGTGACCCTCGCGGGCGGGGACCAACTCACCCAGGGCACCTACGGGTTGTTCTTCGTCTCCCTCGTGCTGCTCGCCATCGCCCAGTTCGCCGGCAACGACGGGCTGGCCAAGATCGGCGGATGGTTCGGTGTCGCCGCCGGGGCTGTCGCCTGGTATGCGGCCACGGCGGCTCTCGCCCACTGGCCGACGGTGCTTCCGCGGCGGGCTGCGGGCCGGGGCGTGACGGCAACCGGCTGATCGGCAGCGGACAGAACCCCCACGTGCAGGAGGCGCACGTGGGGGTTCTCTCCGTCCGTGGAAGGGCTGCCTACTCCACCGTCACCGACTTCGCGAGGTTCCGCGGCTTGTCGATGTCCCGGCCCAGGGCCAACGCCGTGTGGTAGGCGAGGAGTTGGAGCGGGATCCCCATCAGGATCGGGTCCAGCTCGTCCTCGTTCTTGGGGACCACGATCGTCTGGTCGGCCTTCTCCTGGTGCTGGTGGGCCACCGCGAGGATGCGGCCGCTGCGGGCCTTGATCTCCTCCAGGGCGGCGCGGTTCTTCTCCAGGAGGTCGTCGTCGGGGACGATCGCGACCGTGGGCAGCGCGGGCTCGATCAGCGCCAGCGGGCCGTGCTTCAACTCCGAGGCGGGGTAGGCCTCGGCGTGGATGTACGAGACCTCCTTGAGCTTCAGCGAGGCCTCGCGGGCCACCGGGTAACCACGGACGCGCCCGATGAACAGCATCGAGCGGGCCTCGGCGTACTCGGCCGCCAACTTCTTGATCTCCTCCTCCTGTTCGAGGATCGCGGAGATCTGGGCCGGCAGCTTGCGCAGACCCTCGATGACACGCTTGCCGTCGCGCACCGAGAGGTCACGGGTGCGGCCGAGGTGCAGCGCCAACAGGGCGAACGCCACTGTGGTGTTGGTGAAGCACTTGGTCGAGACGACACAGACCTCGGGGCCCGCGTGCACATACATGCCGCCGTCCGCCTCACGCGCGATCGCCGAGCCGACGACGTTGACCACGCCGAGCACCCGCGCGCCCTTGCGCTTCAACTCCTGGACCGCCGCCAGCACGTCGTACGTCTCACCGGACTGCGAGACCGCGATGTACAGCGTGTCGGGGTCCACCACCGCGTTGCGGTACCGGAATTCGGAGGCCGGCTCGGCGTCTGCGGGGATACGGGCCAGCTCCTCGATCATCTGGGCGCCGATCATGCCCGCGTGGTACGAGGTGCCGCAGCCGAGGATCTTCACCCGGCGGATCTGCCGGGCCTCGCGGGCGTCCAGGTTCAGGCCGCCGAGGTGCACGGTGGAGAAGCGGTCGTCGATACGGCCGCGCAGCACGCGGTCCACGGCGTCGGCCTGCTCGAAGATCTCCTTGTGCATGTAGGTGTCGTGGCCGCCCATGTCGTAGGAGGCGGCCTCCCACTCGACCGTGGTGGGCTCGGACGTGGTGCGGGTGCCCTCGGTCGTGTATGTCCGGAAGTCGTCGGCCTTGAGGGTCGCCATCTCGCCGTCGTCGAGCGTCACTATCTGGCGCGTGTGGGTCACGAGGGCGGCGATGTCCGAGGCGACGAACATCTCCTTCTCGCCGATCCCGAGGACCACCGGGGAGCCGTTTCGAGCCACCACGATCCGGTCCGGGAAGTCGGCGTGCAGCACGGCGATGCCGTACGTCCCCTCGATCACCCGGAGCGCCTGGCGGACCTTCTCCTCCAGGGTCTCCGCCTGGGAGCGGGCGATGAGGTGGGTGAGGACCTCGGTGTCGGTCTCGGAGAGGAACTCGACGCCGTCGGCCTCCAGCTTCTTCCGGAGGTCGGACGCGTTGTCGATGATGCCGTTGTGGACGACGGCGACCTTGCTGTCGGCCGACAGGTGCGGGTGCGCGTTCACGTCGGAGGGGGCGCCGTGCGTGGCCCAGCGGGTGTGGGCGATTCCGGTGGTGCCCTTGAAGCGCGCCGGGACCTTGGCCTCCAGGTCACGGACCCGGCCCTTGGCCTTGACCATCTTCAGGCCGGCCGTCTTCGGCGAGGTGACGACGATGCCCGCGGAGTCGTAGCCGCGGTACTCCAGCCGCTGCAGACCCTCCAGCAGAAGCGGAGCAACGTCACGCTTGCCGATGTACCCGACGATTCCACACATATATACGTATTCCTCAGCCGTAGACAATCCGGCGCAGCTGTCGGAGCGTGAGCTCCGGCGGGGCCACCGCACGGTATTTCAGGTCCGCCTCGATCCGGTCGAAGATCGTCGCGTTCACCAGGCCCTGGGCCTGGAGTTCGCGGTGGCGGCGACGGACGTACTCCTCGGTCGTCTCGTCGAAGTAGGCGAGCACGTCCTGGATCACCCGCAGCGCCTCGCCCCGGTTGAGGGTCGTGGAGCGCGTCAGATGATCTACGAGTTCGTCGTGCACCCGGTTGATCCTGGAGTACCGGGGAAGGCTTTGCAAGAATCCTGCCCGATATCGGGCAACCGCCTGTTGAAAGTCTTATGGGGCTCTGTTCGTAAGCTGTCCATCCTGTGTCTTGCGCCACGTTGCTCATATGGACGAGTTTCAGTCGCCATGGACATTCCTCGTATGGGAGTACCCGCCGAGCTCGCCGAGAGCATGAGCATGGCGGAGCAGCACGAGTACCTGCGCGCGAGATTCTCGCGGCGCACGATGATCAGAGGCGGTGCCGTGACCCTCGGCGCCGTCGCGGGCGGCGTGTTCGTACCGGGCGCGGTCGCCCAGGCAGCCGTCCCCACCCAGGCCACCGCCACCTCCACCGAGTCGGTCGACGGGGCCCTCGTCTCCCCGTTCGGCCGGCACCTCGCCTTCGGCAACGACCCGAGCACCGAGGTCACGGTCTCCTGGCAGGTCCCGACGAACGTCAAGAAGCCGTTCGTCCGGATCGGCGCGCACCCCTGGGACCTCTCCCGCAAGATCGAGGCCGAGGTGCGCACCCTGTACACCCCGGCCGGTGTCGGCGCGAGCGGCGACCACACCCAGTACTACCTGCACGCCAAGCTGACCCACCTGCGCCCGGGCCGGACCTACTACTACGGCGTCGGCCACGCGGGCTTCGACCCGGCCGAGCCCCACCTGCTCGGCACCCTGGGCACCTTCACCACCGCCCCCGACCGGTCCGTGCCGTTCACCTTCACGGCCTTCGGCGACGAGGGCGTCGGCTACCACGGCCTGGCCAACGACAGCCTGCTGCTCGCCCAGAACCCGGCCTTCCACCTGCACGCCGGCGACATCGCGTACGCCGACCCGGCGGGCGCGGGCAAGACCGCCGACACCGGCTTCGACTCGCGCGTCTGGGACCAGTTCCTCGCCCAGACCGAGGCGGTCGCCAAGTCCGTGCCGTGGATGCCCGCCTACGGCAACCACGACATGGAGGCCTGGTACTCGCCGAACGGCTACGGCGGCGAGGACGCCCGCTGGAGCCTGCCGGACAACGGCCCCGACAAGACGAACCTGCCGGGCGTCTACTCCTTCGTCTACGGCAACACGGCGATCATCTCGTTGGACGCCAACGACATCTCCTTCGAGATCCCGGCCAACCTCGGCATCTCCGGCGGCACCCAGACCACGTGGCTGGAGGGGCAGCTCAAGAAGTTCCGCGCCTCCAGGGACATCGACTTCGTCGTGGTCTTCTTCCACCACTGCGCGTACTGCACCTCCACCGCGCACTCCTCGGAGGGGGGAGTGCGCAACGAGTGGGTGCCGCTGTTCGAGAAGTACACGGTGGACCTGGTCATCAACGGCCACAACCACCAGTACGAGCGCACCGACGTCATCAAGAAGAACGCGGTCGTCAAGAAGCTGCCGATCGGCGGCACGGCGTACCCGGAGACCGAGGGTGTCGTCTACGTGACGGCGGGCGCGGCCGGCCGCAGCCTGTACGCGTTCTCCGCCCCCGACTCCTACGAGGGTCACCTGAACGAGGTCGACTCCGTCGCCGCCTTCATCAACACGAAGGACGGCAAGGTCAACGAGACGGTCGCCTGGTCGCGCGTCCGCTACCTCAACTATTCCTTCCTGCGCGTCGACGTGCAGCCCGCCTCCAGGGGCCGTACGACCACGCTGACGGTCCGCGGCATCGCCGAGACCGGCGCCGAGGTCGACCGCTTCACGGTGGCCCGCAAGGCCAAGTAAGTCCCGTGGTACGCCCCGAAGGCAGGGCGTAGGCACACCGCAGGCGGTCCTCACATGCGTTTGAGGACCGCCTGTTTGGCCATCGAGAACTCCTCGTCCGTCAGCACCCCGTCCCGGTGCAGCTCGCCCAGTTCACGCAGCCGCCGCAGCAGCGCGTCATGGCCGTCCTCCGCCGCGGCCGTCAACTCCCGCGCGGGCCAAGGACGTTCGGGCCGTACGTCGGTCTCGGCCGCGGGGTGCGGGAGCCGGGCCTGTACGGCCGCGGCGATCAGGGCCATCAGTGGGTCCTTCTTGAAGCCCCACAGCTCAACGGAGTTGGGGTCGTACTTGGGCGGTGCCTTGGTCGGCGCGTTCCGCACCGAGAAGCGGATGTAGCCGTTCTCCAGGCCGGCCGACGGACGCCACTCCACGCCGACGAGGTCCGTGACGGCGAGGGTGCGGGCGCCGGCGGCGGACTTCGCGTCCTCGGTCTTCCAGTTCCACTCCAGCCGTACGCGCTCGCCGTCGAAGCTCGCGGTGCCGTCCCCGGCGGAGACGGAGAGCGGCACGGCAGGGCCCGGCAGCAGATACGCGTCCACCGGATCGGCCGGGACCTCGTCGAGCAGCAGGGCGCCCCGCACCTCGTCCACGAAGTACTCGGCGACGCCGTACCGGTCCGACTCGACGGCCAGTTGATAGGGGTCGTCGCTCTCGGCGAGCCGGCCGCCGGTGGCGTGCAGCAGCGGGTCGGCGCCGTCCCGCAGCCGTAGTCTCAGCCGCCCTGTCTTCCGGCCCTGTTCGAACGAGACGCCCGCCAACGCCCCCAGGGGGACGACGAGTTCACCGAGTGTTCTGCGGAACAGGCCGACGTTCTTGTCCCGTCCGGGAGTCAGCCGCAGGGCGTCGCCGTCGAAGATCCAGGTGCCGTCCTTCTGGATGATTTCCGCCATGGGGGGATTGTTTCACCGGATCTGCGGGAGAGTGGTCTCTACCAATCGAAGGGAGCGCAGGTGAGACGACACAGCGTTCTGGGATCGCTGCTGCTCGTGATGGCGGTCGGCGCCTTCACGGTAGGAGCGACAACGGTGACGAAAGCGACCCCGACCGCGACCCCGCTCGGCCGAGTGGTTCCGGCGCCCGCGTCGGTGACACCCGGGAAAACCCCGTACCGCATCACCCACGACACCGCGATCCAGGTCGACGGATCGCGCGAGGCCCGCCGGATCGGCGAGTACCTCGCCGGCATCCTGCGTCCCTCGACCGGCTATCGCCTGCCCTTGAGTACACACGCCGGGCACGGCATCCAACTCAGGCTGACCAAGGGCTCGTTCGGGGCCGAGGGGTACCGCCTGGACAGCGGCCCGTCCGGCGTCACCCTCACCGCCGCCCACGCCGCCGGCCTCTTCCACGGCGTCCAGACCCTGCGCCAACTCCTGCCCGCCGCCGTCGAGAAGAACTCCGTGCAGCGCGGCCCCTGGCAGATCGCGGGCGGCACCATCGAGGACTCCCCGCGCTACGCCTACCGCGGCGCGATGCTCGACGTCTCCCGGCACTTCTTCACGGTCGCCCAAGTCAAGCGCTACATCGACGAGTTGGCGCTCTACAAGATCAACGAACTGCATCTGCACCTCAGCGACGACCAGGGCTGGCGCATCGCGATCGACTCCTGGCCACGCCTGGCGACCTACGGCGGCTCGACCGAGGTCGGCGGTGGCGCGGGCGGCTACTACACGAAGGCCGACTACCAGGAGATCGTCCGCTACGCCTCCTCCCGCTACCTGGAGGTCGTCCCCGAGATCGACATGCCGGGGCACACCAACGCGGCCCTCGCCTCCTACGCCGACCTCAACTGCGACGGCGTGGCACCCTCGCTCTACACCGGCACGGACGTCGGCTTCAGCTCGCTCTGCGTCGGCAAGGACCTCACCTACGACTTCGTGGACGACGTGGTCCGCGAGCTGGCCGCGCTCACCCCAGGCCGCTATCTCCACATCGGCGGCGACGAGGCGCACTCCACCAGCCATGAGGACTACGTCAAGTTCATGGACCGGGTGCAGCCGATCGTCACCAAGTACGGCAAGACGGTGATCGCCTGGCACCAGATCACCGGAGCGCACCCCGTGAAGGGCGCCCTCGCCCAGTACTGGGGTCTCGACGACACCGACGCCGCCGAGAAGGCCCAGGTCGCCGCAGCCGCGAAGAACGGCACCGGGCTGATCCTCTCGCCCGCCGACCGGGTCTACCTCGACATGAAGTACACCGAGGACACCCCGCTCGGCCAGGACTGGGCGGGCCTGGTCGAGGTCAAACGGTCCTACGACTGGGATCCCGGCAACTACCTCGCCGGAGTGCCCACTTCGGCGATCCGCGGGGTCGAGGCGCCGCTGTGGTCGGAGACCATCGTGACCGGCGCGAACATCGACTACATGGCCTTTCCCAGGCTGCCCGGGGTGGCCGAACTGGGCTGGTCACCGGCCTCGACCCACGACTGGGACACCTACAAGGTGCGGCTCGCGGCGCAGGCCCCGCGCTGGGACGCACTCGGGATCGACTACTACCGGTCGCCTCAAGTGCCCTGGCCTGCAAGCTAGTTGACCACCTCATTGACTGATGGAAAGGGGCGGGCACCCCGGAGGACCGTAATACGGGGGGGCCCCCAGTCCGTGGGGCAGAAGGGAAGAGGGGCGTGTATGGAAAGAGGGTACGTGGAAGTGTGTAGATATAGGG
>NZ_JBEXDX010000082.1:0-19611 GCF_040605995.1 Streptomyces sp. NPDC005492 | reverse complement strand
TCATTTTTTGTGTACTTTTGTGTATTTTTTTATTTTGGGGGATCTCGTTCTGGGGTTGGTGACGCCCTGGTCCCGTCGTTCGCCGCGAGGCAGGCGGGACCTTGCGGACACGGCCCAGGGCGCACCACGGGCCCCGCCGCCTCACGCGTCCTTGACCAGGGCCCTGGCGATGACATTGCGCTGGATCTCGTTGGTGCCCTCGCCGATCTCCAGGATCTTGGCGTCGGCGTAGAAGCGGGAGATCTCCGACTCGCGGACGTAGCCGTAGCCGCCGTGGATCTGGAGCGCCTGGGACGCGGCCCGGTTGGCGACCTCGGAGGCGTACAGCTTGGCCATGGCGGCCTCCGTGCTGTGCGGCCGGCCCTGGTCGGCGAGCCACGCTGCGCGGTACACCATCCAGCGGGCCGCCTGGTACTCCGTACCGATGTCGGCGATCTTGTGCGCGACCGCCTGGAAGTCGGAGAGCGGACGCCCGAACTGGTGTCGTTCCTTGGCGTGTTTGACCGCGAGCGCCAGCGCCGCCTTGGCCAGTGAGAGGCCCAGGGCCGCCACGCTGATCCGGCCGCCGTCCAGGACGGACAGGAACTGCCGCAGGCCGTTGCCCTCCTCGCCGATCAGATGGTCGTCGGAGACCCAGCAGTCGGTGAAGACCAGCTCCCGGGTGTCCATGGCGTGCCAGCCGAGCTTCTTCAGCTTGGCGCCGACCGTGTAACCGGGCGTGCCGGTCGGCACGTAGAAGGTCGCATACCCCTTGCGCCCGTCCGCGCCCATGCCGGTGGTGGCCAGCAGGGTGACGCCCTGGCTGATGTCGGTGCCCGCGTTGGTGATGAACATCTTCGTGCCGTTGATCACCCAACCGCCGTCCGCCCGGCGGGCGGTGGTCGCGATCCCGGCCGCGTCGGAGCCGGCCTCCGGCTCGGTCAGCCCGAACGCACCGATCGCCTCGCCCTTGGCCAGCGGGGTCAGCCAGCGCCGCTTCTGCTCCTCGGTGCCGTACGCGAGCAACGGAAGGGTGCCGATGGTCGAGTGGGCGTTCCACGAGGAGGCCACCGACTGGTCGGCGGCGCCGAGTTCCTCCATCACCGCGACATAGGTGACCGTGTCCGAGCCCGCCCCGCCGTACTCCTCCGGTACGAGCATGCCCATCAGGCCGAGTTCGCCGAGCTTGGTGAAGACCTTGGTGGGGAAGATCTCGTTCTCGGACCACTCGGCCGCGTGGGGCGTGATCTCGTTGGCCGCGAACTCGCGGACCATGTCCTGCAGAGCGAGGGTCTCCTCGGGCAGGTCGAAGTCCATGTCACAGTCCCTTCGGGGTCAGCAGCACCTTGAGGTGCCGGGCCCGGTCGGCGGCCAGGCCCTCGAAGACACCGGCTCCTCCCGAGAGCGGAAAACGGCCGGTGATCAGGGGCGAGGCATCCAGTCGTCCGGTGCTCATCAGATCGATCACGCGCGGGATGTCGAAGTTGTAGCCGAGCGTGCCGACCACCGACCGCTCGTAGAACACGAGTTGGCCCATGTCGAACTCGACGCTGCCGTGCCCGACCCCGGCCAGCACGACCCGGCCGCCACGCCGGACGATGGAGACGGCCTGTCCCGCGAGGGCGGGCACACCGGTCGCGTCGATGACGACGTCCGGGCCGATCCTGCCCGTCCGCACGAACACCTCACGCCGTACGTCCGTTTCGCGCGGGTCGAAGGCCTCGGTGACGCCGATGCCGAGCAGCATCTCGCGCCGCCCGGCGAGGGGTTCGCTCACGAACAGCCCGGCCGCACCGGCGATTTGGGCCGCGAGGACCACGGCGACGCCGATCGGTCCGCCGCCCACGACGAGAACGTTGTCGCCCGGTTTGACCCCGGCCCGGGTCACGGCGTGCAGCCCGACCGCCAACGGCTCGGCCACGGCGGCGAGTTCGTCGCTGACGTTGTCCGGGAGACGGGTCAGACCGGCCAGCGGCACGGTGACGCGTTCCGCGAATCCGCCGGGGGAGGCGAGGCCCACGGAACCGCTCTTGGGGCAGATGTGGTACTCGCCGCGCGTGCACCAGAAGCAGACGCCGCAGCGCCACACCGGGTCCGCGGTGACGCGGTCGCCGACCGCGATGCCGGGCACGTCCGCGCCCAACGCGACCACCGTGCCGCTCAGTTCATGGCCCAGGGCGAGGGGTGGCTTGGTACCGGTGAGGGGATGCGGGCCCTCGCGGATCATGTGCGGGCCTTCGAGGAACTCGTGCAGGTCCGTGCCGCAGATGCCGCACCACGTCACGTCCACGACCGCCTCGTGCGGGCCCGGGTCCGGCGGCTCGGGCACGTCCTCGAGTCGTAGGTCGAGTGCGCCGTGCCAGACGAGTGCCTCCATGTTTTCCGGCCCTTTCGTGTCGTGTGTCGTCTGCGGATCCGCCCCTTATGGGGCGCTTCTCTTGCCGCGGTTCAGAAAGGAGTCGAGTCCGTCGGTCGCGTCCTGGGTGCCGAACACCCCGGTGAACAGCGCGCGTTCCAGTGCCAGACCGGCCGACATGCCCGCGTCCGTGCCGTGGTCCACCGCTTCCTTGATCGCCTCCAGGGCGGCCGGTGGGCCTTCGGACAGTTGACGGGCGTAGGCCAGGGCAGCTTTCAGGGCGGAGCCCTTGGGGACGACCTCGTCCACCAGGCCCAGCCGCAGCGCCTCCTCCGCCTTCACCTGCCGGCCGGTCATCAACAGGTTCTTCGCGCGGGACGGGCCGATGAGGCGGGCGAGGCGCTGGGTGCCGCCCGAGCCGGGCATGATCCCGAGCTGGACCTCCGGCTGGCCGAGCACCGCGTCCTCGGCGGCCACCCGGTAGTCGGCGGCCAGGGCCAGTTCCATGCCGCCGCCCAGCGCGTACCCGGTGACGGCCGCGATCACCGGCATCGGCAGCCGGGCGACCTCGTCGAAGGTGCGCTGCAAGGCGCGGTTCCAGCCACGGATCTCCTCCGGGCCCATCGCGGCCAGGGCCTTGATGTCGGCGCCGGCGGCGAAGAGCCGCTCGCCGCCGTAGAGCACCACGGCCCGTACGGCGGAGGCGTCGGCCAGCTCGCGTACGCGGGCGGACAACTCCTCCCGTTGTGCGGAGTCGAAGGCGTTCATCGGCGGATGGTCGAGGCGGACCGTGACGACCGGTCCGTCGGTGTCGAGCCGGATGCGTGGCACGAAGACCCCTCCTCGTCGGCGGATGCGACATATCGCTGTGTGCGGACGGTTGTCGTCGCGGACGCTCCGTCGTAAAGTGCGGCTCCCAGGTTTTATAGACCAAGGGGTACACTAAATCTTGGGAGCGGGCAACCGACCGGTCGGGACATTTCCGGCCGCCGAGCGAGAGAGTCGCCGTGCACAATTTCGCGAGCATCCTCGACTACCACCTGACGCAGCGGCCCGACGCCGTGGTCGTGACGCAGGAGGGACGCGGTCTGACCGTCCGTCAACTGCATGAACGGGTGAATCAGTTGGCCGCGGGACTGGCCGAACTGGGCGTCGGCCGGGGTGATGTGGTGGCGCTGCTGCTCTACAACCGGCCGGAGTTCCTGGAGCTGGTGTACGCCGCCAATCGGCTCGGCGCGGTCTTTCTGCCGCTCAACTACCGCCTCTCCGAGGAGGAGTGGCAGTACATCTTGGGGCACGCGCAGGCCAAGGTGATCGTCACCGAGCCGGAGTTCGTGCCGGCCGTGGAGCGCAGCGCCGGGTGTCTCACCGATCTGGAGCACCGGGTCCTGATCGGCGGCGGTGATCCTGCCGAGGAGCCGTGGGCCGGTTACGAGGAGCTGCTGGCCCGGCACAAGGGGGAGCGGGTGGAGCCCGTGGAGGTCGAGCCCGGTGATCTCCAGCGGCTCATGTACACCTCGGGTACCACCTCACGCCCCAAGGGCGTCCGCATCACCTACGGAAACCTCGAGGCCAAGAACCTCGCGCACATCGTGCACTTCGGTCTGACGGCGGCGGACACCACGCTGGTCTGCGGCCCGCTCTACCACGTGGGCGGTCTGGACATGCCGGCCCTGGGGGTGCTGTACGCGGGCGGCGGTGTCGTGCTCCAGCGGAAGTTCGACCCGGTGGGCGTGCTGCACGCGATCGAGAGGCACCGGGTCACCAATGTGTGGCTGGCGCCCGCCATGGTCAACGCGGTCCTGGAGGTCCCCGACCGCGAGGAGTACGACACCAGTTCGGTCCGCTTCGTCCTCGGCGGCGGCGAGAAGACCCCCGAACCGGTGCTGCGGCGCATCATGACCGCCTTCCCGAGCGCCTGGTTCGCCGACGCCTACGGCCTGACCGAGACCGTCTCCGGCGACACCTTCCTCGACCGCGAGCACGCCCTGTCCAAGCTGGGCTCGGTCGGCCGTCCCGTCCCGCACACGCGCGTGCGGATCGTCGACGACAGCGGCCACGAGGTCTCGGCCGGTGAACTCGGCGAGATCACCCTGCGCGGCCCGAAGGTCTTCGCCGGGTACTGGCGCGACGAGAAGGCCACGGCGGCGGCCCTGAGGGACGGCTGGTTCCACACCGGCGACATCGGGCACCTCGACGAGGACGGCTTCCTCTATATCGACGACCGCAAGAAGGACATGATCGTCTCCGGCGGCGAGAACATCGCCACGCCCGAGGTGGAGCGTGTGCTGTACGAGCACCCGGTCGTCCTGGAGGCCGCCGTGGTCGGGCTCGATCACCCCCGCTGGGGTGAAGTCCCGCGCGCCTTCGTGGTGTTCAGGCCCGGCGAGAGCGCGGGCGCGGAGGAGCTGCGGGAGTTCTGCCGGGCCCGCCTCGCCAAGTTCAAAGTGCCGGCCCGCTTCGACATCGTCGACGAACTGCCCCGCACCCCGTCGGGCAAGGTCCTCAAGCGCACCCTGCGTGACATCCCCGCGGAGGGCTGAGCCATGACCGACGTGACCACCGAACTCCGGCTCGACGGCCGGACCGCCTGGGTGACGGGCGCGGGCAAGGGCCTGGGCCGGGCCATCGCGGTCGCCCTGTCCCAGGCCGGCGCGACCGTGGCGGCAACGGCCCGTACCGCGGCGGACCTTGAGAGCCTGGAGGCCGAACTCGCCGCGCACGGCGGCAAGGTACTCGTCCTGCCCGGCTCGGTCGCCGACTCCACCGCCGTACGGACCATGGTCGAGCGCATCGCCGACGGCACCGGCCGCCTCGACGCGGTCGTCAACTGCGCCGGTACGAGCCCGCACTTCACCCGCAGCGAGCGGGTCACCGACGAGGACTGGCAGCAGGTCATCGACGTCAACCTCCAGGGCACCTTCTACTGCTGCCGCGAGGCCGGCAAGGTGATGCTGGAGCAGCGCTCCGGCTCGATCGTCAACGTCTCCTCGGTGCACGCCCGCACCGGCTTCGAGCGGATCGCCGCCTACGCGGCCAGCAAGGGCGGGGTCGAGGCGCTCACCAAGTCGCTCGCCGTCGAGTGGGCCGATCGCGGGGTGCGGGTGAACGCCCTCGCGCCGGGCTACTTCCACACCGATCTCAGCTCGGGTCTGCTGGCCAGTCGCTGGGGTGAACGCATCGTCGACAGCACGCCGTTGGGCCGTGTCGGTACCGTCGACGAACTGGGCGGCGCCGCGGTCTTCCTCGCCTCCGACGCGTCCCGCTTCGTCACGGGCACCACTCTCACGGTGGATGGCGGCTGGACCGCGCGGTAGCGCACCGGCTTCGAGCGGATCGCCGCCTACGCGGCCAGCAAGGGCGGGGTCGAGGCGCTCACCAAGTCCCTCGCCGTGGAGTGGGCCGACCGCGGGGTGCGCGTCAACGCCCTCGCGCCCGGCTACTTCCACACCGACCTCAGCTCCGGCCTGCTGGCCAGTCGCTGGGGTGAACGCATCGTAGACAGCACGCCGTTGGGCCGTGTCGGCACGGTCGGCGAACTGGGCGGCGCCGCGGTCTTCCTCGCCTCGGACGCCTCGCGCTTCGTCACGGGCACCACCCTCACGGTGGATGGCGGCTGGACCGCGCGGTAGCGCGCGATCAGCGCTCAGGCGCGGGCCGCACGGTCAGTATTTGCTGCGCGTGCCCCACCGGACCGTGGACGTCGTGCAGGACCGTGCTGGTGAGGCCCTGCCCGGTCGGTCCGAAGGTGACCGTCGTGTCCAGCCCCGTCCACGCGCCCTCGGGCTGCCGGTGCAGGTGGACCGTCAGATCGACGTTCGGGTAGATCCAGGCGGTGGGCGGCTGGCGTACGGCGATGCCGTTCGCGGTGTCGACCAGCGCGAGGTAGGACGCGAGCGGACTGCTGGGCTCACCGGCGACGAGAGCGTGCCGGGTGGAGACCCAGGCGGTCGTACGGCCCGGCCGGGGCGGGGCCAGCGGGCGGACGTCCACGGACGCGATGTATCCGCCGGGCCACAGCGCGCTCATCTCCCAGGGGGCGAGCCGCTCGGGAGGCGTGAGCCGGTCGCCCGTGCCGCCCGCGACGGCGGAGGTGTCGACCGCGGCGAGGTACCAGGCCCGGGCCCGCACCACCGGCCGCTCACCGACCAGCACCACGGCCTCGACCAGCTCGATCGTGCGACCGGGCCGGACGGTCTCCACCCGGATCTCGCACTCGTCGAGCGCGAGCCGGCCCAGGATGTCGTAGCTGATCCGCGACATCAGGAGGCCGGTCTCCGGCCGCACGGCCCGCTCGATGGCGTGGACGACGAGTCCGCCGAGCGGGCTGAAGTGCAGCTCGTCCGGGTCCCAGGCGCCGCTCGCGTGGGCGGTGGGCTTGTAGCGGTGCTCGCCGGTGCGCTCGTAGTAGCTGTCGGGGACCGTGGTGCCGGTGTTCAACGGACGTCTCTCCTCGGGCTGTTCGATTCAGCAGCGTAGCCCGCGATCAGGCCGCCGACGCGCCCCGGAGCGGCGGCCGACTTCATGGCGGGTTCCGGCCCCGGCGCGTAACGTGACGCACCATGAAGATCCTCATCAGCGCCGACATGGAGGGTGCCACCGGCGTCACCTGGCCCGCCGACGTGTTGCCGGGGACACCGCAGTGGGAGCGGTGCCGTTCGCTGTTCACCTCGGACGTGAACGCCGCCGTCCTCGGCTTCTACGACGGCGACGCCGACGAGGTACTCGTCAACGAGGCGCACTGGACGATGCGCAACCTGCTCCTCGAACAGCTCGACGAGCGGACGCAGATGCTCACCGGGCGGCACAAGTCCCTCTCCATGGTGGAGGGCGTGCAGCACGGCGACATCGACGGCATCGCGTTCGTCGGCTACCACGCGGGCGCCGGCATGGAGGGCGTCCTCGCCCACACCTACCTCGCGAACTCGATCACCGGCGTATGGCTGAACGACGTCCGCGCCAGCGAGGGTCTGCTCAATGCGCATGTCGTCGCCGAGTACGGGGTACCGGTCGTCCTGGTCACCGGTGACGACGTGGCCTGCGAGGACGCCCTCGGGTACGCGCCCGAAGCGCTGAAGGTCGCCGTCAAGGACCATGTGTCCCGGTACGCGGCCGTGTGCCGCACACCGACGAGGACCGCCGCCGACATCCGCGCGGCGGCGAAGGAGGCGGCGCAACTGGCGGTCCGTCAGGAACCGGTCCAGGCCGGGCCGTTCACCGTCGCGCTCGAATTCGACGCCGAGCACCTCGCGATGGCCGCCACCGTGGTGCCGGGGGTCGCACGGGTGGGGGAGCGGAAGGTGGCGTACACCAGCGACACCATGTACGAGGGGATCCGCACCTTCAAGGCGGTCACTACGATCGTCTCGGCCGCGGTGGAGGAGCAGTATGGCTGACATCGACGAGCGGGCCCTGGACGAGGTCGTCGCCTTCACCTCGGACCTCATCCGGATCGACACGACCAACCGGGGCGGCGGCGACTGCCAGGAGCGGCCCGCCGCCGAGTACGCCGCCGAGCGACTGGCCGGCGCCGGTCTCGAACCCACCCTCCTCGAACGCGTCAAGGGCCGCACCAACGTCGTCGCCCGCATCGAGGGCACCGACCCCTCGGCGGACGCGCTGCTCGTCCACGGTCACTTGGACGTCGTACCGGCCCAGGCCGAGGACTGGAGCGTGCACCCCTTCTCCGGGGAGATCCGCGACGGGGTCGTCTGGGGGCGCGGCGCGATCGACATGAAGAACATGGACGCGATGATCCTCGCCGTCGTGCGGGCCTGGGCCCGGCAGGGCGTACGGCCCCGGCGCGACCTCGTCATCGCGTTCACCGCCGACGAGGAGGCCAGCGCCGTGGACGGCTCCGGGTTCCTCGCCGACCAGCACGCCGGGCTCTTCGAGGGCTGCACCGAGGGCATCAGCGAATCAGGGGCGTTCACCTTCCACGACGGCGCCGGCCGGCAGCTCTACCCCATCGCCGCCGGTGAACGGGGCACGGGCTGGCTCAAGTTGACCGCGCGCGGCCGGGCCGGCCACGGCTCCAAGGTCAACCACGAGAACGCGGTCACCCGGCTCGCCGCCGCCGTCACCCGCATCGGCGAACACACCTGGCCACTACGGCTCACCCCGACCGTCCGCGCGGCCCTCACCGAACTCGCCGCGCTCTACGGCATCGAGCCCGACCTCGACGACGTCGACGGACTCCTCACCAAGCTCGGCCCGGCCGGAAAGCTCGTCGAGCCCACGGTCCGCAACAGCGCCAACCCGACCATGCTGAGCGCCGGTTACAAGGTCAACGTGATCCCCGGCGAGGCCGTCGCGTATGTCGACGGACGCTATCTGCCGGGCGGCGAGGACGAGTTCCGCACCACCCTGGACCGGCTCACCGGACCGGACGTCGACTGGGAGTTCCACCACCGCGAAGTGGCCCTCCAGGCGCCCGTCGACTCGACGACCTACGCCCGAATGCGGTCCGCCGTCGAGGAGTTCGCGCCCGAGGGGCACGTGGTGCCGTACTGCATGTCCGGCGGCACGGACGCCAAACAGTTCTCGCGCCTGGGCATCACCGGCTACGGCTTCGCCCCGCTGAAGCTGCCCGAGGGCTTCGACTACCAGGCGCTGTTCCACGGAGTCGACGAGCGGGTACCCGTGGAGGCACTGCACTTCGGCGTCCGCGTCCTGGACCGCTTTCTGAGGACGGCCTAGCGAGTGGGGGAGAACGTGCGGACCTCGGCCTACGGTTCATGGCCCTCGCCCATCGACGCGGCCCTCGCCGCCGCGCACGACGGACAACCCGAGTACGTCGGCTTCGTCGGCGACGAGGCCTGGTGGACCGAACCCCGGCCCACCGAGGGCGGCCGCCGCACCCTGGTGCGGCGCCGCGCGGACGGCACCCAGGAATCGGTGCTGCCCGCGCCGTGGAACGTCCGCAGCCGTGTCATCGAGTACGGCGGACAACCCTGGGCGGGAGTCGTCGAGGACTCCCAACCGCTCGTGGTGTTCGTGCACTTCGCCGACCAGCGGCTGTACCGCTACGACTTGCTCGGCGAGCCGAGACCGCTCACCCCCGTGTCGTCGGTGGGCGGCGGACTGCGATGGGCGGAACCGCAGTTGCGCACGGATCTGGGTGAAGTGTGGTGCGTCCTTGAGGAGTTCACCGGCGAGAGGTCCGGTGATGTACGCCGCGTCCTGGCCGCCGTACCGCTGGACGGGTCCGCCGCCGAGGACCGGCACGCCGTACGCGAACTCACCGACGAGCGGCACCGGTTCGTGTCCGGACCCCGCCTCTCGCCCGACGGGCGGCGCGCGGCCTGGCTCGGCTGGGACCATCCGCGGATGCCGTGGGACGGCACCGAGCTGGTGCTCGCCGAGGTCGCGGACGACGGCACGTTCGGCGCCCCGCGGATCGTGGCCGGTGGGCCCGAGGAGTCGATCGCCCAGGTCGACTGGGGCTTCGACGGCTCACTGCTGTACGCGAGTGACCGCACCGGCTGGTGGAACCTCTACCGCGACCACCGGCCGCTGTGCGCCCGCGAGGAGGAGTTCGGCGGGCCGCTGTGGAAGCTCGGCCAGCGCTGGTTCGCCCCTCTGGAGAGCGGTCCGATCGCCGTCGTGCACGGTCGGGGTGCCGCCCTGCTCGGTGTCCTGGACCCGGAGACCGGCGAGGTCGTCGACGCGGCCGGCCCCTGGACAGAGTTCACGTCCACGCTGGCGGTGCACGGCGAGCGGATCGTGGGCGTCGGAGCCAGCCCGCGCAGCGCCTACGAGGTCGTCGAACTGGACACCCGCACCGGCCGGGCCCGGGTGATCGGCGCCGCCCATGACGACCCGGTGGACCCCGCCCACTACCCCGAACCGCAGATCCGCACCTTCACCGGCCCCGCAGGACGCGACATCCACGCCCACATCTACCCACCGCACAGCCCCGGTTGGGCCGCGCCGGGCGACGAACTGCCGCCGTACGTCATCTGGGCGCACGGCGGCCCCACCAGCCGGGCGCCGCTCGTCCTCGACCTGGAGATCGCCTACTTCACCTCGCGCGGCATCGGTGTCGCCGAGGTCAACTACGGCGGCTCGACCGGGTACGGCCGGGAGTACCGCAACCGGCTGCGCGAACAGTGGGGCGTCGTCGACGTCGAGGACTGCGCCGCCGTCGCCCAGGCCCTCGCCGACGAGGGCACCGCCGACCGCGCCCGGCTCGCCGTCCGGGGCGGCAGCGCGGGCGGCTGGACCAGCGCCGCGTCCCTGGTGACGACCGACGTCTACGCCTGCGGCACCATCATCTATCCGGTCCTCGACCTGGCCAACTGGGCCTCCGGGGAGACCCACGACTTCGAGTCCCGGTACCTGGAGACCCTCGTCGGCCCCCTCGCCGAGGTGCCCGCCCGGTACGCCGAGCGCTCACCCGTCGAGCACGCCGACCGCATCACCGCGCCGTTCCTGCTGATGCAGGGCCTGGCCGACGTGATCTGCCCGCCCGCCGGGTGCGAACGCCTCCTGGAGCGGATGCGGGGACGCCAAGTCCCGCACGCCTACCTCGCGTTCGAGGGCGAGGGCCACGGCTTCCGGCGCGCCGACACCATGGTCCGCGCCCTGGAGTCCGAACTCTCCCTGTACGCCCAGGTCTTCGGCATCGACCCACCCGGCATCCCGACCCTGGAGCTCACCAAGTGACGGCACTCGTCCGGCCGTACCGGCTCGCCCCCGGAGCCCGCGTGGCCGTCGTCGCGCCCAGCGGCCCGGTGTCCGAGGAACGGCTGGAGACGGGCCTCGACATCCTGCGCGGCTGGGACCTCGACCCGGTCGTGGCACCCCATGTGCTGGACCGGCACGGCGAGTTGGGCTATCTGGCCGGTACCGACGCCGACCGCGCGGCCGATCTCCAGAACGCCTGGTGTGATTCCACCGTGTCCGCCGTCCTGTGCGCACGCGGTGGCTACGGCGTGCAGCGCATCGTCGACCTGCTCGACTGGGAGGCGATGCGCGCGGCCGGTCCGAAGGTGTTCGTCGGCTTCAGCGACCCGACCGTGCTGCACCAGGCGTTCGCCACCCGGCTGGGCCTGGTCACCCTGTACGGGCCCGCCGCGGCCGGCGCCGACTTCATCAAGAACGCCCGCGCACAGGAGCAGTTGAGGGCGACCCTGTTCGACCCGGAGTCCGTGCGGACGATCCGCGCCGTGCCGGGCGGGGGCGGTGCGCTGGTGCCGGGACGGGCCCGGGGTGTCACCCTCGGCGGCTGTCTGAGCCTGCTCGCCACCGATGTCGGCACCCCGCACGCGCTGCCCGGTGCGCGCGGCGGGCTGCTGGTCGTCGAGGACGTCGGCGAACAGGCCTATCGCGTCGACCGGATACTGACCCAACTCCTGCGCTCCGGCTGGCTCGACGGGGTCGCGGGGATCGCGCTCGGTTCCTGGGCCGGATGCGGACCGTACGAGCAACTGCGCCCGGTGCTCGTCGACCGCCTCGGCGGGCTCGGTGTGCCCATGGTGGAGGAGTTCGGGTTCGGGCACTGCGACGGGGCGCTGACGATACCGCTCGGGGTGAGCGCCGAACTGGACGCGGACGCGGGCACGTTGACGCTGGATGAGCCGGCGCTGCGGTAGTCGTTCGCTTGTTGACTCTCTGTCAAGAAACACCTTGCACGATGGTTGACCGGGGCTGACACGTGTCACACCATGGCGAGAGGCCAGTACTTACTGGTCGGTAAGTCGGGTTGTTGTCCTCAGTGTGGAGGTCTCTTGTCCCGTCGCCCGCTCGGAATCCGCGCCGCACTGGCTCTCTCCCTCACCGCACCGCTCGCGCTCGGCGGGCCCGCCGCCGCGATCGACCAACAGACTCTCGACCAATACACCGTCACGGCCCTGAAGTTCACCGTCCCCGCAGGCGGCCGGAACTGCACCATCGACGCCGATCTGTACCGGCCCGCGGGTGTGGACCGGGCCCACCCGGCGCCCGCCGTGCTGGTGACCAACGGCTTCGGGGGCAGCAAGTCCGACGGCTCCACGGACGGCATCGGCAAGGCCTTCGCGCAGCGCGGCTATGTGGGGCTCGTCTACTCGGGGTTGGGTTTCGGAGGTTCGGGCTGTCTCATCTCGCTCGACGACCCGGACATCGACGGCACGGCCGCGTCGGGGCTGATCGACTTCCTGGCGGGGACACGGGCCGCGGACGACGGCACCAGGGCCGACTTCGTGACCCTCGACCGGAAAGGGGATCCACGGGTCGGGATGATCGGCGGATCGTACGGCGGTGCCGTCCAGTTGGCGACGGCGGCTGTCGACCACCGGGTCGACGCGCTCGTCCCGCTGATCACCTGGAACGACCTGGCGTACTCCCTCGACCCGAACAACGCGGCCGGCAGCAGTGCCGTGCCCGGCGCCTTCAAGTGGCAGTGGACCAACGGCTTCTACCTCATCGGCGAAAGCCAGCCCCTCACCGCACCGAACCTCGACCCGACCCGCGTCAACTCCCTCGTCTGCCTGCACTTCGTCACCAAGGCCTGCGACACCGTCCGCACCCTCAACTCCGGCAGCTATCCCGCCAAGGCGACGGCGGACCTGCTCGGCTACGCACGCGGTGTCTCGCCGGTGACGTATCTGAACCGGGTGAAGGCGCCGACGCTCCTCGTCCAGGGGCAGGCCGACACCCTGTTCAACCTCAACGAGGCGACGGCGACGTACAAGACACTGAAGGCACAGGGCACGACCACGAAGATGGTCTGGCAGTCCTGGGGGCACAGCGGCGGGATGACGGACCCGGCCGCCGGTGAACTCGACCTGAGCAAGGGCGACTTGGAGTCGAGCTATGTGGGCCGGCGCATCCTGTCCTGGTTCGGCCGCTATCTGCTCGAGCACAAGGGCGTGGACACGGGACCGGCCTTCGCCTACTACCGCGACTGGATCACGGACCCGGCCGACACCTACGCCACGGCGAGCCAACTCCCCGCGCTCGACGAGAAGTTGTACCTCTCCGGCGACGGGAAGCTGGTCGACGACCGGGCGAAGGTGGCGCGCGGCAGCCGTAGCTACACCAACTGGGCGGTCCCCACGAGCCATTCGGAAAGCTCCCTGAACGGAGCCATCGGCCTGCCGGACCCGGCGCCGTACGACATCGCCGGCACGTATGTGGGTTGGACCGGCGCACCCCTGACCCGTACGACGGACGTCGTGGGCGCCCCGAGGGCGACGCTCAAGGTCGTCTCCCCGCGGGCGGAGCGGACCCAGAACTCCGGCGACGCCGCCGGCAAGCTCGTCCTCTTCGCCAAGCTCTACGACCTCGCTCCCGACGGCAGCAAGACGCTCGTCCACCGGCTGGTCGCCCCGGTCCGGGTCCCGGACGTGACCAAGAGCTTCACGGTCACGCTGCCCGCGATCGTGCACCGGTTCGCGAAGGGGCACCGGTTGCGGTTCGTGATCGCGGCGAGCGACGACGCGTACACCGGGAACCGGGGCATCAAGCCGGTGACCGTGGTCAGCTCGCCGCAGGACACCGGGGTACTGGAGCTGCCGGTCGTCGGCGGGTGAGCCGTCGGGTGCAGCCGGGGGCACCCCTTCACCGTGCGTGATGGCCGCTTCGGGCTCACCCTGGAGGCATGAGCCCGAAGACCACCGAGCGCGGCGGCAGGACCGCCCGGCGGGAACGCGTGCTGACGCCCGCCCGGATCGCCGTCCTGCTGCTCGCCGTCCTGGCCCTGATCTTCATCTGCGAGAACACCCGCGACACCAAGATCCGCCTGCTGATCCCCGAGGTGACCATGCCCCTGTGGACGGCGCTCCTGGGCATGGCGGTCATCGGTGCCCTGTGCGGGGCCTATTTCATGCGACGGCGTCGGTAGGGCCTGCCCCCGCACTAGGGTGACGGGATGCCGCACACCGCATCCCGTTATCTCGCCGAAGGCCCCCGCGTGGGGATACGTCACTTCAGCCACGAGGACGGTGCCGAGTTCACCGCCCGGGCGCGGGAGAGTAAGGATCTGCACCAGCCGTGGCTGTTCCCGCCGGCCAGCGGGGACGCGTACACCGCGTATGCGGGGCGGCTGATCCAGGATCCGACCAAGGCCGGGTTCCTGGTGTGCGAGCTGGACGGCGGGGGGATCGCCGGGTTCATCAACATCAACAACATCGTCGAGGGCGGGTTCCAGTGCGGTGCGCTGGGCTACGGCGTCTTCGCGCACGCCGCCGGGCGCGGGCTGATGCGGGAGGGGATGAACCTCGTGATCGGGCACGCCTTCGGGCCGATGCGGCTGCACCGGCTCGAAATCAATGTGCAGCCCACCAACGCCGCCTCGATCGCCCTCGCCCGCACCTGCGGATTCCGCCTCGAAGGCTTCTCACCGGACATGATCTACATCGACGGCGCGTGGCGCGACCACGAGCGCTGGGCGGTCACCGCCGAGATGCGGACTTCCGGTTGACCTTCATCGTGTCCAGGTCGGTGACCGTCGACTTGAGATCGCGGAAGCCGTAGCCGAGACCCTTCAGCGCGGTCTCGGCGCGGTCCTCCGCGAGCGCGGCCGCCATCTCCGCGCCGTCGGCAGCGTCCGACACCACCACGTAGCGCCACGAGAAGTGCTTGAGCGGCGACGCCTCGTAACTGAGCGAGCCCTCCTCGGTGAACCGCATGCTCAGCATCCCGTGCTCCGCGGCCTCGCCCAGCAGCCGCTGCCGCGCCTCGTCCGTCAGCGCGTCCCAGGTGCCCCGGACGATCACCCGGTACGTGTGCTGCTCGCTCATCCGCCGTTCCACTCCTCGGTCCGTGCCGTCGGTCGCCCGACTGTACGTCGACCGGGACGAACCGCACGCGGAAATTTCCGGGCCCCCGCCTTTGCGGAAACCTGACCGGCAGTGCCCCTGGCCACCGCACCCGTTGCCGGGTTCCATGGTGATCGTGACGACGATCCGACGTGAGGTACTGACCCTGCCCACCGCCGAGTTGGGTCCGGACAACCCGCTGCCCCCACTGCGTCCCCTCGACGAGGCACACCGTATCGACGACCGGGACCGCGAGGACCTTCCGCGTGACATGGCCCGACAAGTGGGCTACGAGCCGCTCCGTAGCCTGCTGCCCACCCGCGTCCGCGACGGATACGACAGAGAGCGCACACCCCGCCCGATCGACGCCCTCGTGATCGAGAACGACCGGCTGCGCGCCACCGTGCTGCCCGCCCTCGGCGGCCGGATCGCCTCCCTCGTCCACAAGCCCACCGACCGCGAACTCCTGTACCGCAACCCGGTGTTGCAGCCCGCCAACTTCGCCCTCAACGGCGCCTGGTTCTCCGGCGGCGTCGAGTGGAACATCGGCGCCACCGGCCACACCACCCTCGCCTGCGCACCCCTGCACGCCGCCCGCGTCCCCGCCCCGGACGGCGGCGAGATGCTGCGCCTGTGGGAGTGGGAGCGGCTGCGCGACCTGCCGTTCCAGGTCGACCTGTGGCTGCCGGACGGCTCCGACTTCCTGTACGTCGGCGTCCGTATCCGCAATCCGCACGAGCGGCCCGCGCCCGTCTACTGGTGGTCCAACATCGCGGTGCCGGAGGAACGCCGGGTCCTCGCCCCCGCCGATGAGGCTTGGCACTTCGGGTACGAGCGGCGGCTGCGCCGGGTGCCCGTGCCGTCGTACGACGGAGTGGACCGGACGTACCCCCTCAACAGCCCTTACGCGGCAGACTACTTCTACGAACTGCCGGACGGGCGGCGCCGCTGGATCGCCGCGCTCGACGGTGAGGGGCACGGGCTGGTGCAGACGTCCACCGACGTGCTGCGGGGCCGCAAGCTCTTCGTGTGGGGTACCGGGAGCGGTGGCCGGCGCTGGCAGGAATGGCTCACCGAACCGGGCACCGGCGGCTACTGCGAGATCCAAGCGGGCCTGGCCCGGACCCAGTTGGAACATGTCCGGCTCGATCCGGAGAGCGAGGTGTCCTGGCTGGAGGCCTACGGACCGCTCGACGCACCGGCGGAGGGGGAGTGGTCGACCGTCGTGGGGGACGCGGAGGCGCGGCTCGAAGCGGAGCTGCCGCGTGCCGACGTCGATGCCGCCTACATCGCCTGGAAGCCGTACGCCGACACCGAACCCGGCGAGATCCTCGCCACCGGCTCCGGCTGGGGTGCCCTCGAAGTCCTGCGTACCGACTGGAAGTTGCCCGGCACGCCCTTCGAGGAGTCCATGCTCGGCGAGGCCCAGCAGCCCTGGGTGAACCTGCTGCGGAGCGGTGTCCTGCCCGAGCCGCGACGGGTCCGGCCGCCCGGCGAGACGCTGGTCGCCCCGCACTGGCGGGACATGCTGGAGACGGCGCCCGCCACCCCGCTCACCGAGTACCACCTCGGCATAGCGCAGTGGCACGCGGGCGATCGGGCGCAGGCGGTGCGCAGTTGGGAGCGGGCCCTCGAACTCGCCCCGTCCCTCTGGCCGTTGCTGCGCTGTCTCGCCGTGGCGGACCAGGAGGCGGGCAACCACGAGCGGGCCGCCGACCGGTACAACGAGGCCTTCGCCGACCTGTGCCACGAGCGGCGGGACGCCGGTGAGAGCTGGACCGCCGCCACGGCCGCCCTCGGCCGCGAGGCCGTCGAGGCGCTGCTGCGGGTGCGGCGCCCGGCGGACGCCCGCGCGGTGTGGGAGATGCTGCACCCCGCCACCCGTGAACGCGGCCGATTCCTGCTGCTCCAGGCGGAGTTGCTGCTCGCCGAAGGGCGGCGTGACGACGCGTGGGCGGTCTTCGACGACGGGTTCGAGGTCGCCGACCTGCGCGAGGGCGCCGAGTCGATCGGCCGGCTCTGGGCCCGGCTCACCGACGAACCGCTGCCGGCCCGCTACGACTTCCGGATGCGGCCGGACAGGCCCTGAGACGCTCTGAGACGCAGCGTGGACCGGCCGGTCAGCCCCGCCGGTCCACGTACTCGTAGACCATCCCGTCCGGATGCATCGCGATCAGATTGCGGCCCGCCGGTGAGGCGATGGGGCCCGCGACGATGTGGGCGCCCAGCTCGGTCAGGACCGTGTGGGTCTCGTCGACGTCCTTGACGGCGATGGTGGCCGCGACCTTGCGCAACACCTCCAGCTCCGCCGGCGGCCCGCTCATCAACAGGAAACAGCCGACCGCGGCCACCGACACCCCACCGCGCTCGAAGCGGAGCGCGGTGTTGCCCGCGAGCCGTTCGTAGAAGGGGACGGCGGTCTCCAGGTCGTCGACGCAGATACGCAGCGTGGCTCCCAGAATCTCCATACGGACGAGCCTAGTTGGGGAGAGCGGGCGGTGGTGATCCTTTCGGGCGATCCCGGTGCCCGTTCGGCGCGTGTTTGGCCGGCTTGATCAGGGGGACGCGGAATGCCTCGGACGACGATCCCCCCACCGAAGGAGCCCTATGGACACCGCCGAACTCGTCGAACTCGGACAGCAACTTCGGGTGGACAGTGTGCGGGCCGCCGACGCGGCGGGCTCCGGACATCCCACGTCCTCCATGTCCGCCGCGGACCTGATGGCCGTCCTGCTCGCCCGTCACCTCCACTACGACTTCGACCTCCCCGCCCACCCCGGCAACGACCGCTTCATCCTCTCCAAGGGGCACGCCTCACCCCTGCTCTACGCCGCCTACAAGGCCGCCGGCGCCGTCGACGACGAGGAACTGCTCACCTTCCGCGCCCTCGGCAGCCGCCTCGAAGGGCACCCCACCCCGCAGCGGCTCCCCTGGGTCGAGACCGCCACCGGCTCCCTGGGCCAGGGACTGCCGGTCGGCGTCGGCATCGCCCTGTCCGGCAAGCGGCTGGAACGCACCGGGTACCGGGTGTGGGTGCTGTGCGGGGACAGCGAACTGGCCGAGGGGTCGGTGTGGGAGGCCGCCGAGCACGCGGCGTACGAACACCTCGACAACCTCACCCTGATCGTCGACGTCAACCGGCTCGGCCAGCGCGGCCCCACCCGCCACGGCCACGACCTGCACGCCTACGCCCGCCGCTTCGACGCCTTCGGCTGGCACACCATCGAGGTCGACGGACACGATGTGGACGAAGTCGACCGCGCCTACGCGGAGGCGGCGGCCACGCTCGGGCAGCCCACCGTGATCCTCGCCCGCACCCTCAAGGGCAAGGGCGTCGCCTCCGTCCAGGACCGCGAGGGCCTGCACGGCAAACCGCTGCCGGACGCGGACGCGGCGATCGCCGAACTCGGCGGCCGGCGCGACCTCCGCGTCCACGTCCAGGAACCCGGCGCCGCCCGCGCGCTGCACTCCGTGCGCGCCGACCGTCTGGAGCTACCGCGCTACGACCGCGGCGACGACGTCCCCACCCGTGACGCCTTCGGCCAGGCCCTCGCCGTGCTCGGCGCCGCCCGCGCCGACGTCGTCGCCCTCGACGGCGAGGTCGGGGACTCCACCCGCGCCGAGTACTTCGCCAAGGAGCACCCCGACCGGTACTTCGAGTGCTACATCGCCGAGCAGCAGTTGGTCGGCGCCGCCGTGGGTCTCGCCGCGCGCGGCTGGGTGCCGTACGCCTCGACGTTCGCGGCGTTCCTCACGCGCGCGTACGACTTCGTGCGGATGGCCGCGGTCAGCGGTGCGGGGATCAACCTCGTCGGCTCGCACGCGGGCGTCTCCATCGGACAGGACGGGCCCTCGCAGATGGGCCTGGAGGACCTGGCGATGATGCGCGCGGTGCACGGCTCGACGGTGCTGTACCCGTGCGACGCCAATCAGACCGCGCGCCTCGTCGCCACCACGGTGGGCCTCGAAGGCGTCCGCTATCTGCGCACCTCGCGCGGCGCGGGCCCGGTGATCTACGGCCCGGACGAGGAGTTCCCGGTCGGCGGCAGCAAGGTGCTGCGGTTCTCCAGCCGGGACCGGCTGACGGTCGTCGCCGCGGGGGTGACCGTGCACGAGGCGCTGGCCGCCGCCGACGCCCTCGACCGGGAGGGCATCCAGGTGCGGGTCGTCGACCTGTACTCGGTCAAGCCCGTCGACGTGGAGACGCTGCGCCAGGCCGCCGAGGACACCGGCTGTCTGCTCACCGTCGAGGACCACCACCCGGAGGGCGGCCTCGGGGACGCGGTCCTCGACGCCTTCCTCGACGGCCGGCCGGTGCCCCGGCTGGCCCGGCTCGCCGTACGCACCATGCCCGGCTCGGCGAGCCCGGCGGAGCAGTTGCACAGGGCCGGCATCGACGCTGAGTCGATCGCGGCGGCCGGGCGGCTGCTGGTGGAGACGGCCGTCGTGCGCTGAACGCCACGGGCCCGGGGCCCGCCGGGGGGTCGGGGGCGCGCCGGGCCCGCGCGGGGGGGGGGCCGGGGGCCGCCCGCG
>NZ_JBEXDX010000081.1:0-20760 GCF_040605995.1 Streptomyces sp. NPDC005492 | reverse complement strand
GGGCAGGCGACGCGGACGATCTGGCAGCCGGACGCGGTGAGTTCGGCGATCTGCTGGAGGGTGGCGCCGATGTCCGACGTACGGGTCGTCGTCATCGACTGGACCGAGACGGGCGCACCGCCCCCGACCGGTACCGGCCCGACCTGGATGCGTCGCGACACACGTCGCTCGGCGATCGGCCGGACCGGCATCTCGGGGACGCCGAGGGAAACGGCGGTCACGGCGTCAGTCGCGGTTTCCGGCGACGGTCTCGCGCATGGCCCGCAGGGACTCCTTGAGGGAGCCCATGGTGGCGAGGACGGCGGTGGGCTCGTAGCCGCAGTGCGCCATGCAGTTGGCGCAGCGCGGGTCCTTGCCGCGGCCGTACTTGTCCCAGTCGGTGTCCTCGATCAGTTCCCGGTACGTCGTGACGTACCCGTCGCTCATCAGGTAGCAGGGGCGCTGCCAGCCGAAGAGCGAGTAGTTCGGGATCGCCCACGCCGTGCACGGGAAGTCGACCTTGCCCTCCAGGAAGTCCAGGAAAAGCGGGGAGTGGTTGAGCCGCCAGCGGCTGCGGTTGCCGCCCCCGAAGGCCTTCTTGAACAGCTCACGCGTCTGCTCCACGCCCAGGAAGTGCTCCTGGTCGGGGGCCTTCTCGTAGGCGTAGGCGGGCGAGATCATCATCTCGTCGACCTTCAGGTCGTCGTTGAGGAAGTTGAGCACCTCGATGATGGTCTGCGGGGTGTCGGTGTTGAAGAAGGTCGAGTTGGTGGTCACCCGGAAGCCGCGCTTCTTGGCCTCCTTAATGGCCGCCACCGCCTCGTCGAACACACCCTCCTTCGCCACGGACTCGTCGTGCCGCTCGCGCAGCCCGTCGATGTGCACCGCGAAGGCGAAATACGGCGAGGGCGTGAACTTGTCCATCTTCTTGCGCAGCAGCATGGCGTTGGTGCACAGGAAGACGTATTTCTTCTTGGCCACCAACTGCCGCACGATCTCGTCGATCTTGGGGTGCATCAGCGGCTCGCCACCCGCGATGGAGACCATCGGCGCACCGGATTCGAGCACTGCCCCGACGGCCTGGGCCACGGGCATGCGCTGCTTGAGCACTCCGGCCGGGTGCTGGATCTTGCCGCAGCCCTCGCACGCCAGGTTGCACGCGTAGAGGGGTTCGAGCTCGACAATCAGCGGAAACTTGTCCCGCTTGCGGAGCTTCTGTTCAACCAAATAAGTAGCGACCTTGATGGACTGGCGCAGCGGCATGGCCATCTGGCTCACCTCCGGGGGAGCAGCAAAGAACGGTGCCATTCGACAAAAGCGGGAAGAACGGATCGAAGAACGCGGAAAGCCGATATTCCACCGCGGACCGTGCCGATCCGGACGAGTTCATGTTCAGGAGCGTCCACGACCACCCGTACGGCCGCAACCGGGCGCACGCCCGTACGCACGGCGCTCAGCAGCGTGGCCGCAGATTCCATGTCGACCGCGATTGCGCCGGTCGCGAGCAGATCCGACCGTTCCTGTCCGCGGACGACATGATCGGAACCGGCCAGGGGGCCGGTGTGGACGGTGCTTCCGGGCAGGGCCCGCACGAGTTCCTTGACGAGCAGCTCGGTGCCGACGCACGGAACGGTTCCGCGCGGGTCCCGGGTCTCCTCGGCGACCACCAGGTCGCCGGGGTGCATACCGGGGGCGAGTCCGGCGCAGAAGCCCGTGGCCAGTACGGCGGCCCCGGACAGCGCCGGATCGGCGAGACGCCGGGTGACGGCCCGATCGGCCGCCCCGGGCCCCATGCCCGTCCGCAGGACGGTGACCGGCCCGTCGGCGCCGGAGCGGTCGCCTGCGCGCAGGGCGAGGTGCTCGATGCCGAGCGCGCAGGCGATCAGCAGCGGCGGAGCGGCGGGCTGTGTGCTCATCCGCCCCCCTTGGCCTGCGAGATCGGGGTCGGGGAGAGCGGGGTCTGGCTGAACGGTTCTCCGTGCACATAGCGCCCGAGCGCGGTGAGCGGGAACACCTGCCGGTAGAGGTGGTAGTTGATGGAGAAGTCCCACGGGAAGCCGGTGCCGGTGAAGTAGGGCTCGTCCCAGGAGCCGTCCTCCCGCTGGGTCGTCGCGAGCCATTCGATGCCGCGCTCGACGGCCTTGGAGTCCCGCTCCCCCGCCGCGAGCAGGGCCATCAGCGCCCAGGCCGTCTGCGAGGCGGTCGAGGCGCCCCGGCCGCTCCACTCCTTGGCGTACTTGTAGGAGCGCAGGTCCTCGCCCCAGCCGCCGTCGTCGTTCTGCACGGTCTCCAGCCAGGTCACCGCGCGCCGGATCGCCGGATGCGAGCCGGGGAGGCCGGCCGCGGCGAGGGCGGGCACCACGGACCCTGTGCCGTAGACGTAGTTGACGCCCCAGCGCCCGAACCACGAGCCGTCCGGCTCCTGTTCGGCCAGCAGCCACTCGATGCCGCGCCGGGTGCGCGGGTCGTGGGCGAGGCCCTCGACGGCGAGCATCTCGACGACGTGCGCGGTGACGTCCGCCGACGGCGGGTCGATGACCTCGCCGAAGTCGCAGAACGGCAGCCGGTTGGGGAACGGGCTGGTGTTGTCGACGTCGAAGGCGCCCCAACCGCCGTTCTTCGACTGCATTCCGAGGTTCCAGCGGACCGCGCGTCCGATGGACCGGTCGACCCGCTCGGGGTCGTGATGGCGGACGCGGCGCAGCGCGAGGGCCACCTCGGCGGTGTCGTCGATGTCGGGGTAGTTGTCGTTGTGGAACTCGAACGCCCAGCCGCCGGGCGGCAGTTGGGGCCGTTTGACCGCCCAGTCGCCGGGGCGGACGATCTCCTCTCCGAGCATCCAGTCGGCGGCCTTGACCAGTTGGGGGTGGTCGGCGGGCACGCCGGCGTCGGCGAGCGCGATGGTCGCGAGGCAGGTGTCCCACACCGGGGACTGGCAGGCCTCGATCATCCGGGCCCCGTCCTCGCGCCAGACCGCGAATCGGTCCAGTGACTCCAACCCCGCGCGCATCACGGGGTGTTCGAGGTCGTAGCCCAGCAGGTGCAGGGCGATCACCGAGTACACGGCCGGCGGCTGGATGCCGCCCCAGCAGCCGTCGTTCTCCTGCCGCTCGATGATCCAGCGCGCGGCCGTGTTCATCGCCGATCTGCGCAGTTTGCGCGGGGCGACCTTGCGGTAGAGGTGCAGCGCCTTGTCGAGCCGCTGGAAGGCGCCGTCCCAACTCGCCACCGGGGCGAGCGGCTTGACCGGGTTCGGGTTGTCCGGGTCGGTGTGGAGCTCGTCGAGCGGGAAGGGCGCGGGCCGTACCGGCCGCTTCGCGGAGACGACGGTGAGCGGCACGATGGTCTGCCGGGCCCAGCATCCGAAGTCGTAGATGTTGAGCGGTACCCAGGTGGGGAAGTAGATGAGTTCCGGCGGGAGTTCGGGCAGGTCGTCCCATTTCCACCAGCCGAACAGGGCGAGCCAGATCCGGGTGAAGACGCGGGCGGCGGCGATACCGCCCCGCTCGCGGACCCAGGCGGACGCCTTCGCCATGTGCGGGGCGTTTGGCGCGTCACCGGCCAGCCGGAGGGCGACGTACGCCTCGATGGTGGTGGAGAGATCGCCGGGCCCGCCGTAGAAGCTGGCCCAGGTGCCGTCCTCGCGCTGCTCGCCGCGGATGAAGAGTGCGGCGGCGTGGGTCGTCGACTCGTCGCGGATGCCCAGGAACTGACGGAGCAGCAGATCCTCGGCGTCCATCGTGACGTTCGTCTCGAGGTCGCCCTTCCACCAGCCCTGGGCGTCCTGCCGGGAGAGCAGGAAGTCGGTGGCGCGTTGTACGGCGAGTGCGGCGGCGTCGTGCACCCCGGCCGCCACGGGGGTGTTGATGTCGGTTTCGCTGGCCGCGGCAGCGCGGGGAGGCATGGCCCCGGTGCTTCCGTCGGTCGTCGCTGTCATGGCTTCCCCTTCGTGCAGTGGCATGTCTCTGCTGTGGGTCCGCCGTCGGCCGGTGCTCGTATCTCCGCAGCACCGGCCGGCGACTACGCGAGGGCTATTCGACCGATAGTGATCATCTCTTTCGTACGACGACGAAGTCGGCGAGCGCCGTGAACTGGGCCCGAACCCGGTCGGGCATGTCGATGGCGTCGAGGGCCTCGATGGCGATGGTGTGCTGACGGCGTGCCTCTTCGGCGGTCCACTCGCGGCCGCCGGCCTCCTCGATCAGCGCGGCGCGGGCGGCGAACTCCTTCTCGGAGAAGTTCTCGAAGTCGCTGCTCTTGGCGTCGGCGGCGAGCATCTCGCCGAGCCGCTCGGAGGCGGCTCCGCCCGCCGCGAGCGCCGCCACCACGGGCAGGGACTTCTTGCGCTGGCGCAGATCGCTCCAGGTCTGCTTCCCGGTGGACTCCGGGTCGCCCCAGATGCCGAGGAGGTCGTCGACGGCCTGGAAGGCCAGGCCGAGGTGGTAGCCGTACTTCTCCAGGATGTCGGCGGTGCGGTCGTCCGCGCCGCCGAGCACGGCCCCGATGGAGGAGGCGCAGGCGAGCAGGGCCCCGGTCTTGTTGCCCTCCATCTCCAGGCACTCCTCGACGCTGACGCGGTCGCGGTGCTCGTAGGAGATGTCCTGCGCCTGGCCGTCGATGAGGGCGCGGGTCGCGGTGGTGAGACGGCGGGTGGCGCGGCCGGCCTCGACGGTGCCGAGCTCCAGCAGGACCTCGTTGGCGAGCGCGAACAGGGCGTCGCCCACGAGGATGGCCTGGGAGGGGCCGTGCACCTTCCAGACGGTGTCGCGGTGGCGCCGTTGCTCGTCGCCGTCCATCAGGTCGTCGTGCAGCAGCGAGAAGTTGTGGACCAGTTCGACGGCGACGGCGCCGGGGATACCGGTCTCGGGCGTGGCACCGGTGACCTCGGCGGAGAGCACGGCGAGCGCGGGGCGTACGGCCTTGCCGCCGTCGCCGTCGGCCGGGTTGCCCTCGGCGTCGATCCAGCCGAAGTGGTAGGCGGAGACAGTGTCCATGGGGGGTGCCAGCCGGTCCACGGCCGCGCGCAGTACCGGTGTGGCAAGGGTCCGGCCGCGCTCCAGGAGCGCGGACACATCCACCGCGGTCCTCGCAGCGGCCGTCTCGGCCGGGGGCACAGTGGGCACAGTCTCTCCTCTTGTCGCGCTACCGGGGGTGCGGGGGCCTGCCGCGTGCTGATCGAGCATCAGGCCGCCTCCTCGAACTCGAAGAGCTGTCGGGGGCGGGGCCGGCCCAGGGCGGCGAGTGCGGCGTCCGCCGCGCTCACCCCGCTGCGGACCGCACTCTCCATGGTCGCGGGCCATCCTGTGGCGGTCCACGCTCCGGCCAGGTACAGGCCGGGGGCCTTGGTGCGGGCGCCGGGCCGCAGCCGTCCGACGCCGGGGGCGGGAGCGAACGTCGCCGTGCGCTCCCTGGTCACGAAGAAGTCCTTCACCTCGGCGCCGCGCGCACCGGGCAACAGCCGCTCCAGCTCGGGAAGATAGCGCTCGCGCAGTACGGCCACGGTCTCGTCGATCTCGTCGTGCGCCGCGGACTGGGACATCGCCAGATACTGGCCGCCCTTCAGCCCGGAGGCGTCGGTCCGGTCGAACACCCACTGCACGGGGGTGCCCAGCGCCGCGAAGAAGGGCCGGGCGAGCACCTTGCGGTCGTAGACGACATGCACGTTGAGGATCGGCGCGGTGTCGATGGCGAGCAGCCGCTCGGGGGCGTCCAGCGCGCCGCCGGGCAGCAGATCGTGGGCCTCGCGCTGGGGTACGGCGAGGACGACGGCGTCGGCCTGAAGGGTTTCGCCGGGAACCTGAACGCTCCAACGCCCGTTTTCGTCAGTGGAGACGGAGGTGACGCGTGTACGGACTTCGGTACGCACGCCCGATGAGTCGAGCGCCTTGCGGGCGAGCCGGTCGTGCAGTTCGCCCAGCGGGACATGGGCCCAGCCGATGTCGGCCGCGCCCGGGTCGGAGAGCAGACCGGTCTTGAACACCATCGCGGCCAGCGCCAGCGAGGAATCGCCCGCGACCGCGTTGAGGGTGGCGACCCCCACCAGGTCCCACAGTGCCTCGACGGCACGCGGCGACTGGCCGTGCGCGGCCAGCCAGGTGCCGAAGTCCTGGGCGTCCAGGGCCGGATCGGCGAGGTCGAGCGCCTTGAGCGCGAGCGCGGCACGTCCGACCTTGGCGCGCTCGGCGAGCGAGAGATGCGGGTAGGTCGCGAGGCTGCGTCCCAGATGCAGGGGCACGGGCAGCGGGTCGCGCCGCAGTCTGCCGAGTCTGCGTCCCTCGGGGCGGTTCACGTCGAGCACGGGCACGTCGAGACGATCCTGCAGCGGTGCCAGCGCCGCGCCCTCGATGCGGTCGAGGAACCAGCGGTAGGCGGTGCAGCAGCGCAGATACACATGCTGTCCGTTGTCGACGGTGAGGTCGCCGCGCTGGAAGGAGAAGGCGAGTCCGCCCAGCCGCGGGCGGCCTTCGAGGAGGGTGACGCGGACTCCGGCGTCGGCGAGCGCGAGCGCGGTGGTGATGCCGGCGAGCCCGCCGCCGATCACGACGGCATGCCGTCCGGCCCCTCCCGTCGGTTTGCCGGAGGGCGGCCCGTCGGACCGCGTCCCGTCGCTCATCGCGCACTCCCCCTCGCGTGCCCGCGGTGGCGCCGGATCCGGCCACGGCAGGTCGTCGCAGTCAGGGACGCCGCTTCGCACCGGAGGGTTGCGTGCCGCATTTCTCCGGTGACATCACCTTGGCCCACTTTGTCCATCAGGCGCGCCTCCTGAGGGTGCGTCGCGTGACGTGCCGGGTGTCCAGGCCGGACAGGCCGCGCACCGCGACGTAGGCCTTCTCGCGTCCGGGGAGCGAGACCCGGCCGCGCAGCACGGCCTCCGGCTCGCGCTCGATGCGGTCGAGGAGGCGGCGGTAGATGCCGGCCATGGCGGCGACACAGGCGCCGCTGCGGCGGTCGAGCATGGGGAGCAGGCGGTAGCCCTCGGCGAAAAGGGTGCGGGCCCGGCGCACTTCGAAGTGCACGAGACCCGCGAAGTCGGAGCCCTCCGGCGGGGTCGGCCCGTCGAACCCGGCCGAGCACCCGAATTTCGCGAGGTCGTCGGCGGGCAGATAGGTACGGCCGCCCTCGGCGTCCTCGCGGACGTCTCTCAGGATGTTGGTGAGCTGGAGCGCGAGACCCAGGGTGTCGGCGTACTCCGGGGCGCGCTCGGCACCCCGCGCGCCCGCCTCGGTGCCGAACACGCCGAGCGAGAGCCGCCCGATGGCGCCCGCGACACACCGGCAGTAGACCTTCAGATCGTCCCAGGTCTCGTAGGTCTCGCCCTGGACGTCCATCAGGACGCCGTCGATCAGCTCGTCCAGGCCGCCGAGCGGGATCGGGAAGGCCTCGGCCGCGTGCGCGAGGGCGACCGCGACCGGGTCGGTGTCGTCCTCCTCCACCTTGCCCTCGCGGACCCGGGTGAGCAGCGCCCGGGTGTCCTCCAGCCGCGCCGATTTGACGTCGGTCGCCAGCGTGCCGTCGCCGATGTCGTCGACACGCCGGGAGAACGCGTACAGCGCGGACATGGCACGGCGCTTGGGCGTCGGCAGCAGTCTGATGCCGTACGCGAAGTTGCGTGCCTGCTGTCCGGTGACGGCCTCGCAGTAGCTGTAGGCGGCGAGTACCGGCGCGGACATGTGCGGTGCAGACTCCACGGTCCGGATCACCCCTCTCCTCGCAGAGTCACGCCCACCTCACGCAGCAACTGGAGCCTGCCGGGTTTGGGTGGGCCGGGAAGTACGTCGTATTCGGCGGCGGCGATCGCGCGGATCGCCGCCCTTCCCCCCGCCACGAATCCCGCGAGCAGCAGCTTCAGTCTGCCGTGGACGCTACCCACCAAGGGGGCGCCTTCATTCAGGAGATCGCGGGCGCGTTCTGCTTCGTATGCGACCAGTGCGCGCACCGATGCGCCCGCGGAGGGCGTGGCGAGATCCGCTTCCTGGACGTGAAAGCGCTTCATGTCCTGGGCGGGCAGGTAGATGCGGTCGCGGCCGAAATCCTCGGTCACGTCCTGCAGGTGTTCGACGATCTGAAGTGCGGTGCAGATCGCGTCGGAGAGCCGGACCCGCTCGGGGGTCTCGGTGCCGGTGACTCCGAGGACGAGGCGGCCGACCGGGTTGGCGGAGAGTTCGCAGTAGGCGAGGAGATCGTCGTAGGACTCGTAGCGCGTGACGAGCTGGTCCTGGCGGTTGGCGGCGATCAGGGCGAGGAAGGGCTCGGGGGTCAGCGCGCGGCGGCGGACGGTCGGCTGGAGGCGGCGCAGCAGCGGGTGGCCCGGGGTGCCGTCGAAGACGCGGCGCAGATCGGCCTCGAAGGCGTCGAGGAGGACGAGGCGGTCCTCGGCGTCCGTGGGAGACACGCCGAGCAGCCCGGCGTCGGCGCCGCCGGGGGCCAGGTCGCCGTCGCCGATGTCGTCGACGAGGCGGGCGAAGCCGTAGACCGCCATGAGGTCGGTGCGCCAGGCCCTGGGCAGGAAGAACGGCGCCACGGGGAAGTTCTCACCCGCGGCCTTGTCGAGTGTGCCGCGCTCCGGATCACCGGAGGCGGCGGCGCCGCTTCCCGTCACCGCTCGCTGCCAGGGGCGGGGACGGCGCATGCTTCGGTGAGCTGGGGAGTTTCCGTAGCCATTGCCGTCACATCTCCCGTTCTACACTGCCGACCCAATACACACTATTTCGGACACGCCGCCCAGTCGTCCGCACGGTTACCCGGATTAGGGTGTCGCGCATTATCGCCCCACTTGCCGCTATTCGGCACCGGTACAGCTTACGTTGTACAACGCAGCGAGCTTCCTCGGGGTGTCCTGCACATCACAACAACACACCGATTGGCGTCAAGATTCCTTGGGCCGGGCCGAGTTGACGTTTCCTTTGCAGACGCGGGGCCCCGCCGGAGCAGTTCCGGCGGGGCCCTGAGAAGCATTCTGGGCTTTTGTACCCGTGTGGGAGTGGACTACTTGCCCGTGAACTTCTCGTACTCCTTGAGCACCTCGTCGGTCGGGCCGTCCATCCGCAGCTCGCCGCGTTCCAGCCACAGCACCCGGTCGCAGGTGTCGCGGATCGACTTGTTGTTGTGGCTGACCAGAAACACCGTGCCCGCGGACTTGCGCAGTTCGCGGATGCGCTCCTCGGAGCGGACCTGGAACTTGCGGTCGCCGGTGGCCAGCGCCTCGTCGATCATCAGGACGTCGTGGTCCTTGGCGGCGGCGATGGAGAAGCGCAGCCGGGCCGCCATGCCCGAGGAGTAGGTGCGCATCGGGAGGGTGATGAAGTCGCCCTTCTCGTTGATCCCGGAGAAGTCGACGATCTCCTGGTAGCGCTCCCTGACCTGCTCGCGGCTCATGCCCATGGCGAGCCCGCCCAGGATGACGTTCCGCTCGCCGGTGAGGTCGTTCATCAGGGCCGCGTTCACGCCCAGCAGCGAGGGCTGGCCGTTGGTGTAGACCCTGCCCCTCTCGGCCGGGAGCAGACCGGCGATGGCCCGCAACAGGGTCGACTTGCCGGAGCCGTTGGAGCCGATCAGACCGACAGCCTCGCCGCGGTAGGCGACGAACGAGACGCCCTTGACGGCGTGCACCTTGCGCACCCCTCGCTCCTCGCCGCGTTTGACTATGCGGCTGAGGGCGGAGGTGGCGCTGCCCTTGCCGGTCTTGGCGCCGTGCACCCGGTAGACGATGTGCAGCTCGTCCGCGACGACGGTGGGGATCTGGTCCTCGGGGGTCTGTCCAGGGTTCTGCTCAGCCACGGCCGTACCTCTCTTCCGCCTGCCAGAAGTACACGAAGCCGCCGGCGAACAGGACCACGGCCCAGAAGACGGCGATGGCCCAGACGTGCGGCGGCAGGTTCGAGGAGCCGTAGCCGTCGATGAGCGCGAAGCGCATCAGGTCCATGTAGATCGCGGCCGGGTTCACCTGGAGCACGCGGATGAACACCTCGGAGCGGCCCGCCAGAATGCCGCTGATGGAGAACATGACGCCCGACGTGTACATCCAGGTGCGCAGGATGAACGGCATCAACTGGGCCAGGTCCGGCGTCTTGGCGCCCATCCGCGCCACGATCAGCGCGAGCCCGGTGTTGAAGAGGAACTGCAGCAGCAGGACCGGGAGGATCAGCAGCCAGGACAGGCTGGGGTAGCTGCCGAAGCCGATGACGATGACGAACAGCACGATCATCGAGAACAGCAGTTGCTGGAGCTGCTGGAGCGCGAAGGAGATCGGCAGCGAGGCGCGCGGGAAGTGCAGCGCCCGCACCAGCCCGAGGTTGCCGGAGATCGCGCGCACGCCCGCCATGACCGAGCTCTGCGTGAAGGTGAACACGAACACGCCCGTCACCAGGAACGGGATGTACACGTCCCGGGACATGCCCCGGCTGGCCTTCAGGATGACGCCGAAGATGAAGAAGTACACGCCCGCGTTCAGCAGCGGTGTGGCCACCTGCCAGAGCTGGCCGAGCTTCGCCTGGCTGTACTGGGCCGTCAGCTTCGCCTGGGAGAAGGCGAGGACGAAGTGCCGGCGTCCCCAGAGCTGCCGGACGTACTCGGCGAGTCCGGGGCGGGCACCGCTCACGGTCAGCCCGTACTTGGCGGCGAGCTGTGCCGCCGTGAGGCCTGCGTCGGGCGACGGGCGCGGGCTCACCGCGATTCCGCCGTCATGCGTTGTCTCACTCAAGAGTGGAAGCCTTCATCTGAGGATGCGTCTTACGATCGTCTTGCGTTCGTCTTACGGAATTCTGCTACAGGACGCGACACCCATCCGCCGCCGGAGAGGTTTCCGGGCGGCGGCCGCGCGCCGGACGCGCGGCCCCGCGCCTGTCGGACCTGTCAGATCACGGGGGGCCGGCCCAGCCGGGTCAGCCGCCACACGGTACGCCACCTGATGGGCCGGCGCGGTCCGCACGGAGTGGTCCAGCCCTCCTTGAACCCACCGAACCAGGCCTGAAGGGCCGGGCGCGAGGGGCGGCGCAGGAGGGTGAGCAGCAGCCACACACCGAGGTAGACGGGGACCAGGGGTGCGGGGAGGTTGCGGCGGGCCAGCCAGACCCGGTTGCGGGCGACCATGCGGTGGTAGACCGCGTGCCGGGAGGGGGCGGTCGTCGGGTGGTACAGGACCATGTCGGACCGGTAGTCGATCATCCAGCCCGCGTCGAGGGCCCGCCAGGCGAGGTCGGTCTCCTCATGGGCGTAGAAGAACTCGTCCGGGAGTCCGCCGACCTCGGCGAAGACCTTGGTGCGCACGGCGTTGGCGCCGCCGAGGAAGGTGGTGACCCGGGAGGAGCGCATCGGGTCGGAGGCGCGCAGCCGCGGGACGTGGCGGCGCTGGGTGAGGCCGGTCTCCGGGTCGGCGATGCGGAAGCTGATGATGCCGAGTTCGGGGTCGGCCGCGAAGGCCTGCCGGCACAGCTCGGCGGTGTCGTGCTGGGCGAGGAGGCCGTCGTCGTCGAGGAACATCACTATGTCGACATCGCGACCACCGGGCCCGAAGGCCTCAAGACCGACGTTGCGGCCGCCGGGGATGCCGAGGTTCTCGGGCAGCTCCATGGTCCGCACGCCGTCGGGGACGTCCGGGACGGGCGAGCCGTTGCCGACCACGACCGCCTCGACACGGTCGCCGTCCTGCTTGGCGACCGAGTCGAGCAGGGCCCTGAGTTCGTCCGGCCGGTTGCCCATGGTGATGATCACCGCGCCGACCTTCATGCCGCTCACTTCAGCCTGCTCGACGCGAGGATCGACACCAGGTGCAGCAGGGTCTGGAGCAGCGCGATGCCGGCCAGTACGGCGACGCCGAGCCGCGAGAAGAACAGGTCACCGCGGGCCTGGTCCACGATCGCCAGGACCAGGATCAGCAGGGACGCCTCGATGCCGAGGATCAGCCGGTGGAACTTGAAGGCGGCGGCGGCTCGACGGGCCAGCGCCATCCCGGAGGAGCGCATCTCGGACGCGGCCTCCTGGACGGGGGCCTTGCCGGTCTGGTGCCGGGCGACGCCGACCAGGTCGGTCTCGGCCTTGATCAGGATCGCGCCGAGCGCGGCCAGCGTGCCGAGGAAGGCCCACAGCCAGTCGATACGGCCGCTGCCCCACAGGTCGGCGGCGCGCAGCCCGAAGCCGACGAGCACGGCGGCGTCGGTCAGATAGGCGCCGACCCGGTCGAGGTAGACCCCGCCGAGCGAGAACTGCTGGCGCCAGCGGGCGATCTCGCCGTCGACGCAGTCCAGCAGCAGATACATCTGGACGCACACCACGCCGAGCACGGCGCCCGTGATCCCCGGCACCAGCAGCGCCGGGGCGGCGAGCACGCCGAAGACGGTCATCAGGTACGTGAGCTGGTTGGGCGAGACCCTGGTGTTCACCAGGTAGCGGTCCACCCGCAGGGACACCTCACGCATGTAGAGGCGTCCCATCCAGTGCTCACCGCTGCGCCGGTCCTTCACCCCTGCGGGGTGGACGACGGGACGGAGTTCAGCTACCGATGGCCTTGACATAGTCGGCGTAGATGTCCTTGATCTGGTCGGTTTTCAGGTCGAGGTGTTCGAGGATCGTGTAGCGGCCGGGGCGGGTCTCCGGAGCGAACTCCACGGCGCGGACGAACTCGTCCACCGTGAAGCCGATCTCCTCCGGCAGCACGGGCAGTCCGTGCCGGCGCAGCACCTCGGCCATGTACGCCGATTCCTCGTGGGCTCCGCGCAGGTACATCGCGAAGGCCGCGCCCAGTCCGCACTGTTCGCCGTGGGCGGCGGCGCGTTTGGGGAAGAGCAGGTCGAAGGCGTGGTTGATCTCGTGGCAGGCGCCGGAGGAGGGGCGTGAGTCGCCCGACACCGACATGGCGATACCGCTGAGGACCAGCGCCTCGGCGAGCACCTGGAGGAAGGCGTTGTCGCCGACCCCGCCCGGGTGGCGCAGTACCGCCTCGCCGGCCTGCCGGGCCATGGCCGCGGCCAGCCCGTCGATCGGCTCGCCCTTGACGCGGTTCGCCAGCTCCCAGTCCGCGATCGCGGAGATGTTCGAGATCGCGTCCCCGATGCCCGCCCGCACGAAGCGGACCGGTGCCTCGCGGATGACGTCCAGGTCGATGACGACGGCGATCGGGTTCGGCACGCCGTAGGAGCCGCGGCCCGCGTCGTTGTCGAGGGTGGCGACCGGCGAGCACAGTCCGTCGTGCGCGAGGTTCGTCGGTACGGCGACCAGGGGCAGGCCGACGCGTGCCGCGGCGAACTTGGCACAGTCGATGATCTTGCCGCCGCCGAGGCCCACGACCGCGTCGTAGTGACCGGCCTTCATGTCGCCGGCCAGCCGGATCGCGTCGTCGAGGGTGCCGCCGCCGACCTCGTACCAGGTGGCGCCGGGCAGGCTCGGTTCGAGCCGCTCGCGCAGCCTGGCGCCGGAGCCGCCGCTGACGGCTACGGCGAGCCGGCCGGAGTGCGAGATGCGCTGGTCGGCGAGGACGCAGGCCAGGTCGTCGAGGGCACCCGGGCGGATGTCCACGACGACGGGCGAGGGGATGAGTCGGGTCAGTACAGGCACGCGATCTCCCGTCCCTTGGCCAGATCGTCGTGGTTGTCGATCTCGACCCACTTGACGTCGCCGATCGGTGCGACGTCGATCCGGAAGCCGCGGTTCACGAGTTCCTGGTAGCCGTGCTCGTAGAACTGCTGCGGGTCGGTCTCCCACACCGTCTTGAGCGCGTCGGCCAGTTCGGACATGGCGTCGCCCTCGATGAGGGTGACGCCGATGTACTCGCCGGTGGCCTCGGCGGGATCCATCAGCTTGGTGATCTTCGTCATGCCCCTGGCGGGGTCGACGACGACCTTCATCTCCTCGTCCGCAAGGGACTTGACGGTGTCGAGGGCCAGGATGATCTTCTTGCCGTCGCCGCGGGCGGCGAGCAGGGTCCGCTCGACGGAGACCGGGTGGACGGTGTCGCCGTTGGCGAGGATCACGCCGTCCTTGAGGGCGTCACGTCCGCACCACAGGGAGTAGGCGTTGTTCCACTCCTCGGCCTTGTCGTTGTCGATGAGGGTGAGCTTGAGGCCGTACTTCTGCTCCAGGGCCGCCTTGCGCTCGTACACGGCTTCCTTGCGGTAGCCGACGATGATCGCGACCTCGGTCAGACCGATCTCGGCGAAGTTGCCGAGCGTCAAGTCCAGGACCGTGGGTTCGCCCTCTATGCCCGCGGGCCCCACCGGCACCAGAGCCTTCGGAAGGCTGTCGGTGTAGGGGCGCAGACGCCGTCCGGCGCCGGCCGCCAGCACGAGGCCGATCATGCGGGTTCTCCTTCATCGTGTACGGCGGGGGCCCCTGCGGACACCCAGAAGCGGATGCTCTCGACGAGCACCAGCAGGGCCACGGCCACGGCGAGGGCCGTGAGCGCGACCGTGAACTGCGACGCGGTGAGTGCGGCGGCGAGCACGGTGACGAGCAGCGTCCGCCCCTCGTGCCCCCCTGTGGCGCATACCAGCCAGGCCGGGGGCGCCCCGGCGTTGCCGCGGATGCGGTACACCGTGTCGTAGTGATGGTAGGCGACGGCGGCCACCAGGCCGAAAGCGGCAGGAAGTGCTCCGTTCACCTCCGCTTCAGCCGCGAGGATGAGGACGGTGCAGTATTCGGCCGCCCGGAAGAACGGGGGAATCAGCCAGTCGAGGGTGCCCTTGAGGGGGCGGGCGACAGCTTCGGAGGACAGCAGCACATAGCCGGCGGCGCACAGCACGAGCGGCAGGCCGGGTCCCTCGAGCCAGGCGGCGAGGAGCAGCAGCGCGGTGCCCGCGACGGCCCAGAAGAACGCCGGGATCCTGGACGTGCCGGGCAGGAGGCGGGCCAGCGGCCGGGCGAGCGGCCCGCTGTCCGCCAGGTCCGCCAGCGCCTGCGCGGCCCGGTCCGTCCGCCTCGCCTTCCGGGTCAGCGAGCGCAGCACCCGGCCCGCCGTCGTGTACGTCGCCGCGAAGGCGCAGCCGACGAGGAGGACGTAGAAGGTGATCCGCGGGGTCGTCACCGCGGTGAGGACGGCGATCATCGCCCATCGTTCGCCGATGGGCAGGACTATCATCCGGCGCACCCAGACCGTCCAGCCGACGCTGTCGAGCTTGTCGGAGAGGGCGGCGGTGGGGCTGGTGTTGGCGGTGGCGTCGTGGTTGGCCTCGTTGAAGGAGAAGTCCACGACGTGCCGGCAGGTCTGCAGGACCATCGCGCCCAGCGCGAGCGCCCATACGTCGTCGCCGCCCTTGGCCGCGCCGAGCGCGAGGCCCGCGTAGTAGGCGTACTCCTTGGCGCGGTCGAAGGTGGCGTCGAGCCAGGCGCCGAGCGTCGAGTACTGGAGGGAGTAGCGGGCGAGCTGGCCGTCGGTGCAGTCCAGGACGAAGGACGCGATCAGCAGGACGCCGGCCGCCACGAACCCGGCGCGGGTCCCGGTGGCCGCGCAGCCCGCCGCGATGATCGCGGTGAGCAGCGAGGCGGTGGTGACCTGGTTCGGGGTGAGACCGCGACGGGCGCACCAGCGGGCGAGGTAGCGCGAGTACGGGCTGATGAAGTGGGTGGTGAAGAAGCCGTCGCGGGACTTCACGGCCGACTTCAGACGTACGGCCTCGTCGTCCACGGCGGCGACGGCCTGCCGCGCCTCGTTGCGGGCCTGCGGGTCGGCGGGGACGGTGGCGACGAGGCTGCCCAGTTCGGGGCGGTGCACGTCGGAGCCGTCCGCGTCGAGGGCGGTGACGATGCGGTCGGCCAGGCTGTCGAGGAGGGTGGTGCCGCCGCTCGCCGAGTTCTCGCGGGCGACCGCGCGAGTCAGGGCCTGACGGCCGGCCGGCTGGGCGGTGACGGCGCCCGTTACCGCGGCGAGCGGGAAGCGGGGGTCGGTGAGGCCGAGGCGCAGCGCGTGCAGGTGGCCCACGAAGCGGGCGTCGACGACGGCGACCCGTCGGTCGCCGGGGACGGCCGCCAGCAGCGTCTCCGCCTCGGTGGCGTCGGCGGCGGTCCGGACGTCGAAGCCGAGCGACCGCAGATCGCCCTCGATCGACGATCCGGGGACCGGCTGACCGGTGAGGATGGCGGTCGGCAACCGAACTCACTCCCTGGTGCCGACGCGTGGGCGCCGGTCATGTGCATGGTGGTGGCGCCCTGTGAGTGGCACCCGGGCGGCATGTCGGCAGAGGCTATCGGATGCTCTCAAGCCCGTGTTCACCGGCCGTTCATGGGCTGATCAACAGGGTCTGCCAGCAACTCCGCCGAGATCATCATCAGGGATTCGGGCCCCGCCCGACAAACCGCACCGGCCAGAGCGGGCATCACGGGACATTGCGGAGGCGCCCTTCCTGTCGACACGGAGCCAGCTGGGTGCGGAAGATGGTCGGCTCGCCGTGGCCGGGTTGGCCGACGCATCGCGCCACGGGAACTTAGGCTGCCCTGACCTGCGATTTGTTTGTGCAGGTCAGGGCACATGACAACGGTGTTCAGTGCCGCGTTGCCCGATACCCCCCACCCGTAGTTCACTGGGGTCCCGGACAGCGATCAGGAGGGCGGCTCCCATGGGGGCAGGGCACGACCACGGGCACACGCACACCGCTCCCGTCACCGGTACGGCGGCGGCCGCGTACCGGGGCAGGCTGCGGGTCGCGCTGGGGATCACGCTCACCGTGATGGTGGTCGAGGTCGTCGGCGGGCTGCTCGCGGACTCCCTCGCGCTCATCGCGGACGCGGCCCACATGGCGACGGACGCGCTGGGTCTCGGCATGGCGCTGCTCGCGATCCACTTCGCGAACCGCCCGGCGTCCGGCAACCGCACCTTCGGCTACGCCCGCGCGGAGATCCTCGCCGCGCTCGCCAACTGCCTGCTGCTGCTCGGCGTCGGCGGATACGTCCTGTACGAGGCGATCCAGCGGTTCGTCGAGCCCGCCGACACCCGGGGCGGGCTGACCATCGTGTTCGGTCTGATCGGCCTGGTCGCGAACATGATCTCCCTCACGCTGCTGGTGCGCGGACAGAAGGAGAGCCTGAACGTGCGCGGCGCGTTCCTCGAGGTGGCCGCCGACGCGCTGGGCTCCCTCGCGGTGATCATCGCGGCCGTCGTGATCCTGACCACGGGCTGGCAGGCGGCCGACCCGATCGCCTCGCTCGCCATCGGCCTGATGATCGTGCCGCGCACGCTGAAACTGCTGCGCGAAACCCTGGACGTCCTGCTGGAGTCGGCCCCCAAGGACGTCGACATGCAGGAGGTGCGCTCGCACATCCTGGCCCTCGACGGGGTCGAGGACATCCACGATCTGCACGCCTGGACGATCACCTCGGGCATGCCGGTGCTCTCCGCGCACGTCGTCGTCCGCTCGGACGTGCTGAACACCATCGGCAACGAGAAGATGCTGCACGAACTCCAGGGCTGCCTCGGCGACCACTTCGACGTCGAGCACTGCACCTTCCAACTGGAGCCCGGCGGACACGCGGAGCACGAGGCGAAGCTCTGCCACTGAGCCTGCCGTGAGGGTCCCTGCCGGCACTTCGGCGCTGACGGATATCGACCGAATTCGACGGAACGCGGCCGTCCGGTGCGCGCCCGCGTCCCTCACTCCCACAGCCGGGCCCCCCGGCGGTTCCGCCATCGCCGCGCCGGGCACGATGAACTGCCGGGAGTGCCGAATTCGTACGGCAGACTTGGCTTTGAAGACCGATGTGAAGGATGGGTATGCCGATCACACCTGCCACCGCGACGAACACCTCGTCCAACGGCACCGCTGAAGCGATCTTGCTCGAACTGGTCGACGAGAACGGCGTGACGATCGGCACCGCGGAGAAGCTCGCCGCGCATCAGCCACCGGGGCAGCTCCACCGCGCCTTCTCCGTCTTCCTCTTCGACGAGCAGGGTCGGCTGCTGCTCCAGCAGCGGGCGCTCGGCAAGTACCACTCCCCCGGCGTGTGGTCCAACACCTGCTGCGGTCACCCCTACCCCGGCGAGGCGCCCTTCGCGGCGGCGGCCCGGCGGACGTACGAGGAGCTGGGGGTGTCCCCGTCGCTGCTCGCCGAGGCGGGCACGGTCCGCTACAACCACCCGGACCCGGACTCCGGTCTGGTGGAGCAGGAGTACAACCACCTCTTCGTCGGGATGGTGCAGTCCCCGCTGCGGCCGGACCCGGAGGAGGTGGGCACGACCGCGTTCGTGACCCCCGCCGAGCTGGCGGAACGGCACGCGAAGGACACCTTCTCGTCCTGGTTCATGACGGTGCTGGACGCGGCCCGTCCCGCGGTCCGGGAGCTGACGGGGACCTCCGCGGGCTGGTGAGCAGCGGTCCTACGACACCTGCGCGAGGGTGAGCGGCAGGGCGGCCCAGATCACCTTGCCGCCGCTCGCCGTGTGCTCGACGTCGCACACACCACCGGCTTCGCGGGTCACCTCGCGCACCAGGAGCAGTCCCCGGCCGCCGGTCTCGTCGTGGTCGGCGACCAGGGCGGTCGGGCGGTAGGGGTGGTTGTCCTCGACGGACACCCGCAGCCACTCGGCACCGACGGCGACCTCCACGGCGAGAGTCGGCGACAGCAGCGCCGCATGCTTGACCGCGTTGGTGACCAGCTCGGAGACGATCAGCAGCAGCCCCTGGAGCAGGTCGTCCGAGAGGGGCACGCCCTGGCGGTGCAGCAGGTCCCGTACGGCGTGCCGCGCCTGCGGGACCGAGGCGTCGACGGCGGCGGCGGTGAACCGCCAGACCCCTTCGTACGGCAGCGGATCCGGCGGGGCGGGGTCCAGGGGATCGTTCCTACCGCCTTCTGGGCGTGGGCCGGACCCGCGCCCATGGTCGTCCATCGTCCGGTCGCCACCCTCGCGCTCGATTGTCACCACACGACGAGTGTTGGCATCGGCCCGCTCCGCCCCGGATGCCTGAACAGAAGTCAGCGGTTATCGGCGTCTTCCGATCGTTTCGGCATGACTGGGTGGACTGCGGGACCGCTTCTGTCCCGACCGTGCCGACTTCGCGATCCCTTCGGGTTGTCCGTAGCATCCGGCGCATGGAGCCCCGCCTGCTGCACGACGTGACCGACTCGGTCGCCACCGTCGTCGTCCACCACCCCGGCAAGCGCAACGCGATGACGGCCGCGATGTGGCGCGCGCTGCCACCGCTGCTCGACTCGCTGGCCGCGGATCCGGCCGTACGGGCGCTCGTGCTGACCGGTGAGGGCGGGACGTTCTGCGCCGGGGCCGACATCTCCACGCTGCGGGAGTCGGCGAGCGAGGCGCAGGGGCTCTCGGTGCTCGCGGAGGAGGCGCTCGCGGCGTTCCCGAAGCCGACGCTGGCGGCGGTCCGGGGTCATTGTGTGGGCGGCGGCGCGCAGTTGGCGGCGGCCTGCGATCTGCGGTTCGCCGAGCAGGGGGCGCTGTTCGGGGTGACTCCGGCGAAGCTCGGGATCGTGTATCCGGCGTCCTCCACCCGGCGCTTGGTGTCGCTGGTGGGCCCCGGGACGGCCAAGTACCTCCTGTTCTCGGGCGAGTTGATCGACGGGGAGCGGGCACTGCGCACCGGGTTCCTCGACGAGCTGCTGCCCGAGGGCCAACTCGCCGAGCGGGTCACGGAGTTCACCCGGGTGCTGACCACCCGCTCGCAGTTGACACAGGCCGCGGCGAAGGAGTTCGCGGACGGGCGCACGGACCGGGACGGCCACTGGGCGGAGCAGGCACGCGGCAGCGGCGACGCGGCGGAGGGCGTCGCCGCGTTCCTGGAGCGCCGGGCGCCGCGGTTCACCTGGACTACGTGAGGAGGAAACGGCTCCTGCTGCGGATCTCCTCGACGAGGTGCGCGGGCGCCTTCTGAGGGGAGCCGGCGTCGTACGGCGGCTGTGGGTCGTACTCCGTCAACAGCTGCACCGCCTGGGCGTGTTCGTCGCCCGCGATCCGGCCGAGCAGGGTGAGACCCATGTCGATGCCGGAGGAGACGCCGGCCGCGGTGACGTACTTGCCGTCGGTCACCACCCGCTCCGCCGTGGGCTCGGCGCCGAACTGCTTCAGATGGTCCAGGGCCAGCCAGTGGGAGGTCGCGCGGCGGCCCTCAAGAAGTCCGGCGGCAGCCAGCAGCAGCGACCCGGTGCACACCGAGGTCGTCCAGATGCTCGTGGCGTCGACGGTGCGCAGCCAGTCCAGGAGGGCCGCGTTCTCCATCTGCGACGCCTGACCCGGCCCGCCCGGGACGACCAAGATGTCGGGGCGGGGAACATCGGCCAGGGTCCGGTCGGCGACGAGAGCCAGGTTACCGCCGTCGTTGCGGACAGGACCGGCCTCCTCGGCGACGAAGACGGTCTCCGCGTCCGGGAGGCGGCCGAGGGTTTCGTAGGGGCCGACGGCATCGAGGGCGGTGAAGCGGTCGAAGAGGACGATGGCGATCTGCATCGGGGGTTTCCTTTCGGTGGTCAGTGGGTGCGGCGGTGGAGGGGCTGGGCCATGCGGCGGTCAGCGGGTGCGGTGGTGGAGGGGCTGGGCCATGCGGCGGTCAGCGGGTGCGGTGGTGGAGGGGCTGGGCCATGCGGCGGTCAGCGGGTGGATGATGGCGGTGGGCCCGGGGGCCTTTGGGCAGTCGACGGGCGGATGTTGGCGGTGCACCACGGGCCGTGCGGTGGCCGCCAACCGGAAGATGCGCCGGCGGACCAGGGGCCAACCGGCAATCAGCGGGCGGATATTGGCGATGCGCCGCAGGTCATACGGCGGCCAGCGGTCGGGAGATGCCGTGACCCAGGGGCCAACCGGCAATCAGCGGACGGATGTTGGCGACGCGCCGCAGTTCATACGGCGGC
>NZ_JBEXDX010000080.1:0-20956 GCF_040605995.1 Streptomyces sp. NPDC005492 | reverse complement strand
GATTTGAACCCGCGGCCTCCACCTTGACAGGGTGGCGAGCACTCCAAACTGCTCCACAGGACCTGGTTTCGCGGCACTTGATGGTGCGTTGTGCTGCGAGATGAGACTGTACAGGAGGGGGCTCGCCTGGTCGAACTCACCCTGTGTGCGGGCGCTGTTACGGTGCGGCGGCGTCGATCGCCTTCACGATGCGCTTGTCGGAGACCGGGTACGCCGTGCCCAGCGCGTGCGCGAAATAGCTGACCCGGAGCTCCTCGATCATCCAGCGGATGTCACGGACGGAGGCGGGCACCGGGCGGCCCTGGGGAAGTTGTTCCAGGAGCCACGCGTACTCGTCCCGCATCTCGTGGACCTTCTCCATGCGCGTGGTGTCCCGCTGGACGCCGGTCGGCATCTGCTGGAGGCGGCGGTCGGCGGCCACCAGGTAGCGCATCAGGTCGGGCAGGCGGCGTATGCCGGCCGCCGTGACGAAGCCGGGCTTCACGAGGGCGTCCAGTTGCGCGCGTACGTCCGCGAGGTTCGCCAGCAGCGCGGGGCTGTGCGCGGCCTTCAGACGGCGCTCACAGGCCTGCCAGGCGGCCAGCACCTGCTGCACCTGACCCACCGCCCGCACCGTGGTGTCGACGATCTCGGCGCGCACCTTCTCGTAGAGCTTCCGGTACGACTCCTCGTCCCAGGCCGGCCCGCCGAAGTCGCCGATGAGTTTGTCGGCGGCGGCCAACGCGCAGTCGTCGAACAGCGCCTGGATCGAACCGTGTGGATTCGCGGACAGCGCGAGCTTCTGTGCGTTCGTGAGCTTTTCGGACGCGAACTTCGCAGGGTTGACCGGGATGTTGCGGACGATCAGCCGGCGCGTGCCCTTCCACATCGCCTCCGCCTGCTCCTCCTCCGTGTCGAAGAGCCGTACGGAGACGGTGTCGCCGTCGTCGACCAGCGCCGGGTACGCCTTCACCGGCTGGCCCGCCCGGCGGGTCTCGAAGACCCGGGTGAGTGTGCCGATCGTCCAGTCGGTCAGGCCCTTGCGCTCCAGGGACTCCCCGCCCTCGCGCTCGGCGGTCGCCGCGGCCGCCTGTGAGATGGCCTGGCGTGCCTTCGGCTTCAACCGGAGCTTCAGCGCCGCCAGATCCTTGTCCTCGGCGAGCTTGCGGCGCCGCTCGTCGACGATCCGGAAGGTGATGAGGAGATGGTCCGGGACCTTCGCCCAGTCGAAGTCGTCGGCGGTGAAGGGGACCCCGACCATGCGCTTCAACTCGCGCGCCATGGTCGTGGTCAACGGCTCCTGGAGCGGCGTCGCCGTCGCCAGGAAGCGCTGGGCGAAGTTCGGGGCCGGTACGTAGTTGCGGCGGATCGGCTTCGGGAGGGAGCGGATCAGCTCCGTCACGACCTCCTCCCGCAGGCCCGGGATCTGCCAGTCGAAGCCCTCGTCCGTGACCTGGTTGAGGACCTGGAGCGGGATGTGGACCGTGACACCGTCGGCGTCCGCGCCCGGCTCGAACTGGTACGTCACCCGGAACTTCAGCCGGCCCTGGTGCCAGGAGTCCGGGTAGTCGGCCTTGCTGATGTCGCCCGCGCGCTCGTTGATGAGCATCGAGCGCTCGAAGTCGAGGAGTTCGGGCTCCTCATGGCGCTTGTGCTTCCACCAGGAGTCGAAGTGGGCGCCGGACACGACGTGTTCGGGCACCCGCTGGTCGTAGAAGTCGAAGAGCGTCTCGTCGTCGACCAGGATGTCCCGGCGCCGGGCGCGATGCTCCAACTCCTCGACCTCGGTGAGGAGTCGGCGGTTGTCGGCGAAGAACTTGTGGTGCGTGCGCCAGTCGCCCTCGACCAGCGCGTTGCGGATGAACAGCTCGCGGGACGCCTCGGGGTCGATGCGGCCGTAGTTCACCTTGCGCTGGGCGATGATCGGGACGCCGTAGAGCGTGACCTTCTCGAAGGCCATCACCGCCGCCTGGTCCTTCTCCCAGTGCGGTTCGCTGTACGTCCGCTTCAGGAGGTGGCCGGCGAGCGGCTCGACCCACTCGGGCTCGATCTTGGCGTTCACGCGCGCCCAGAGGCGCGAAGTCTCCACCAGCTCCGCCGACATGACGAAACGCGGGGTCTTCTTGAAGAGGGCCGAACCTGGGAAGATCGCGAACTTGGCGCTGCGGGCGCCCAGATACTCGTTCTTCGCGCCGTCCTTCACGTCCTTCATGCCGATGTGCGAGAGCAGCCCGGCGAGGAGGGAGACGTGGACGCTCTGCTCGGCCGCGTCCTCCTCGTTGAACTGGATCCCCATCTGCTTGGCGACCGTGCGGAGTTGGCTGTAGATGTCCTGCCACTCGCGGATCCGCAGGAAGTTCAGGTACTCCTGCTTGCACATCCGGCGGAAGGCGGAGGAGCCGCGCTCCTTCTGCTGCTCGCGGATGTACCGCCACAGGTTGAGGAAGGCGAGGAAGTCGCTCGTCTCGTCCCGGAAGCGGGCGTGCTGCTGGTCGGCCTGCGTCTGCTTGTCGGCGGGGCGCTCGCGCGGGTCCTGGATGGAGAGCGCGGCGGCGATCACCATGACCTCGCGGACACAGCCGTTCTTGTCGGCCTCCAGGACCATGCGGGCCAGCCGCGGGTCCACCGGGAGCTGCGCGAGCTTGCGGCCGGTCTGCGTGAGCCGTCGGCGCGGGTCCTTCTCGTCCGGGTCCAACGCGCCCAGTTCCTGGAGGAGTTGGACGCCGTCACGGATGTTGCGGTGGTCCGGCGGATCGATGAACGGGAACTTCTCGATGTCGCCGAGGCCGGCCGCGGTCATCTGGAGGATGACGGAGGCGAGGTTCGTCCGCAGGATCTCGGCGTCGGTGAACTCCGGGCGGGCCTCGAAGTCCTCCTCGGAGTACAGGCGGATGCAGATGCCGTCGGACGTACGGCCGCAACGGCCCTTGCGCTGGTTGGCACTTGCCTGGCTGACCGCCTCGATGGGCAGCCGCTGCACCTTCGTACGGTGGCTGTAGCGGCTGATCCGGGCGAAGCCGGGGTCGATGACGTACTTGATACCCGGGACGGTGAGCGAGGTCTCGGCGACGTTGGTCGCCAGAACGATCCTGCGGCCCGTGTGCTGCTGGAAGACGCGGTGCTGCTCGGCGTGCGACAGCCGGGCGTACAGGGGGAGCACCTCGGTACCCTGCCCATTAGCGCCTCCGGCGCGGGGGTAGTTCTTCTTCACCAGCGCGTCCGCCGTGTCGCGGATCTCCCGCTCACCGGAGAGGAAGACGAGGATGTCGCCCTTGCCCTCGCCCTGGAGCTCCTCGACGGCGTCGCAGATCGCGGTGATCTGGTCGCGGTCGGCGTCCTCGGAGTCGTCTTCGAGGAGCGGGCGGTAGCGGACCTCCACCGGATACGTCCGGCCGCTGACCTCGATGATCGGGGCCTCGCCGAAGTGCCGGGAGAAACGCTCGGGGTCGATGGTCGCCGAGGTGATGACGACCTTCAAGTCGGGTCGCTTGGGCAGCAGTTGGGCCAGATAGCCGAGCAGGAAGTCGATGTTGAGGGATCGCTCGTGGGCCTCGTCGATGATGATCGTGTCGTAGGCGCGCAGTTCGCGGTCGGTCTGGATCTCGGCGAGCAGGATGCCGTCCGTCATCAGCTTGATGAAGGTCGAGTCCTGGTTCACCTGGTCCGTGAAGCGGACCTTCCAGCCGACGGCCTCGCCGAGCGGGGTGTTCATCTCCTCGGCGACGCGCTCGGCGACCGTGCGCGCGGCGATCCGGCGGGGCTGGGTGTGCCCGATCATGCCGCGTACGCCACGGCCGAGTTCGAGGCAGATCTTCGGGATCTGGGTGGTCTTGCCGGAGCCGGTCTCGCCGGCCACGATCACGACCTGGTGATCGCGGATCGCGGCCGCGATGTCGTCCTTCTTCTGGCTGACTGGCAACTGCTCGGGATACGAGATCGCCGGGATACGGCTTCGCCGCTCGGCCATCCGCTCCTCGCCGCGGGCCACCTCGGCCTCGATCTCGGCGAGGACCGCGGCACGGGCCTCCGGCTTACGGATCCTGCGCGCGCCTTCGAGCCTGCGCCCGAGCCGGTGCGCGTCGCGCAGGGTCAGCTCGGTCAGGCGGGGGGCGAGGTCGCCGAGGGCAGGGGCGCCGGGGGCGCCGGGGGCGCCGGGTGCGGAGGCGGGGTGCGTAGACATACGTCGTCCAGGATCTCACCTCGCCGAAATTCCTGGCGAATGGTTTGCCGGGGGCGCCCTCAGGGGCCGGCTACTGCCCGGGGTTCTTCGCGGCCATGGCCTTCGCCGTGTTCGACACCGCCTTGATGCCCAGGTAGGCGGTGGTCAGGCTGGCCATCGCGGTGAAGGCGGAGCTGAGGACGCCGACGATCACCGCACGGTCGCCGTCGAGCTGCCATACGCCGACGACGGCCACCGTGGTGATCGCGAGGTTGCTGCCCACCACCGCGAGCAGTCCGTACCGCGCCCGTATCTTCTCCAGGTCCGTGTCCTGGCCCATCGCGCCCCACCCCATGGCTTTGGCTACGACGAAAGCCCCGTCCCGATGGGACAGGGCTTTCGATCCAGTGGCTGGGGCCGGGGTCGAACCGGCGACCTATCGCTTTTCAGGCGATCGCTCGTACCAACTGAGCTACCCAGCCACGAGGCTTCCGGGGAAACCTCAGCGGTCCTGACGGGATTTGAACCCGCGGCCTCCACCTTGACAGGGTGGCGAGCACTCCAAACTGCTCCACAGGACCAAGCTGTTGTGCGCTTACCGGCGAAGCCAGTGTCGCACACGGTGTTGCGTGCCCCCAACGGGATTCGAACCCGTGCTACCGCCTTGAAAGGGCGGCGTCCTAGGCCGCTAGACGATGAGGGCTATCGGCCCGCCTGGGCGCTTCTCAGCGCGTCGGGGACGTGAGAAGCATATGGGATGGCGGGAGGTATCGCCAAAACGGTTTACGGGGCCGTGGTGGCCGGGGTGGGAGAGGGACTCGGGGACGGGGTGGCGCCGGGCTGCCCGCGGCGGAGCCGCTGATGGATTCAGCCCTTGGGGAGGTGGCGGCTGACCTCCGCCGTGGTCAGACCCAGGCCGCCGAGTTTGATCTCGTCCCAGGCCTGGAGGCGGTGGCTGTCGCGGTCGACGTAGAGGATCGAGGCCTCGATCGGGTCGGGGTACTTGCCCTCCACCGCGCGCAGACCGCTGCCGCCGGTCGAGCCCTCGATGCGCAGGCGGGTGCCGCGCGGCAGGATCTCGTTGCCCTCGTGATGGAGGTGGCCGGCCAGGACGAGGGGGACCTCGCCGTCGGTGTACCTCGCCGCCGAGGGTTCGTGGACCATCGCGATGTCGACGGGGGTGCCCGCGGCCCGCTGGTCGCGGAGAGAGGCGGCGAGCTGGTCGCCGGCGAGTTCCTCCGCCGCGTCGCCGCCGGGGGCGACCGAGCGGTCGGGGGTGAACTGGGGGTCTCCGATGCCCGCGAAGCGCAGCCCCGCGACCGTCTCGGCGCGACCCTCGTCCAGGACGTGCACGTTCTTCATGCGTTGCAGATAGCGCTGGGTGACGAGGGAGTCGTGGTTGCCCCTGACCCAGACGTAGGGGACACCGAGGTCGGCGATCGGGTCCAGGAAGCCGTTCTCGGCGGCCGTGCCGTGGTCCATGGTGTCGCCGGTGTCGACGATCACGTTCACCTTGTACTGCTCCACCAGCGACGCGATGATCTTCCAGCTCGCGGGGTTGAGGTGGATGTCCGAGACGTGCAGCACGCGGATGGTCGTGGGGTCCGGCTGGTAGGCGGGGAGGGTGGACGTGACGTCGTAGAGCTTGGTCACGTTCGTCACCAGGCGGGCCAACTCCTGCTGGTAGACGTCGAATTCGGTGACGATGTTGCGGGCGTTGCCGACCAGTGACGGCGCGGAGGAGAGCAGGCCCGAGAATTTGGGTTCGAGTATCGACTTCGGGTTCCACGTCGCGTACGCGGTCGCTCCGGACGCCGCCAGGAGGGCGAGGGCCAGGCCGCCGGCCGCGAGGGCGCGGCGGGGGCGGCGGTAGACGGCGAGGCCGAGTGTCGTGGCGCCGAGGACCACGGCCGCGCAGGAGCGTACGGCGAGGTCGAGAGTGCCGTGTTCGACGTCGTGGGCGACCTCGTCCTGGAGCCCCGAGATGCGTTCGGGGTGGTCGACGAGGGCCTGGGAGCGTTCCGGGTCGAGCTGGTCGACGTTGACGTCGAGGCGGACCGGGGCGTGGTGGCTGTCCAGGGACAGCGCGCCGAGCGGTGACACGTTGATCTTGGTGCCGCCGACCAGGGACGGGCGCAGGGTCATGGTCGTGTTCATGGGGCCGACCTGGGCCCGTACGTTGCCGACGATCAGCAGGCCGAGCCAGGCCCCGACGATGACGACCAGGACGAGGCCGAGGGCGCGCGGCCAGGGGTGCGGCTGGGGGACGAGTTCGAGGGCTGGGCGGGGACGGCGGGCGCGGTAGGTGCGGGTCAGGGTGCGCTGGGCCCGGCGGAGGCGGTTCAGGGCTGCGGGGACGCTGGCCATTGGTCCCGTATGCCCAAGGTTGGGGACAGGTATGCGGGGCGGTCAGCCCCAGCCGAGTTCGTGCAGGCGTTCGTCGTCGATGCCGAAGTGGTGGGCCACTTCGTGTACGACGGTGACGGCGACCTCCTCCACGACCTCCTCCGGGGTCGCGCAGTGGCGCAGGGTCGGGCCCATGTAGATGGAGATCCGGTCGGGGAGGACCCCGGCGTACCACTCGCCGCGCTCGGTGAGAGGGGTGCCTTCGTAGAGGCCGAGGAGCTCGGGGTCGGAGGCTTCGGGTTCGTCCTCGACGAACACGGCCACGTTGTCCATGACCCGCGTCAGCTCCGGCGGGATCCGGTCCAGGGCCTCGCTCACCAGCTCTTCGAACGCCTCACGTGTCATTTCCAGCACATGCCCATTGTCGGGGACGAACGCGGGTTCGGGGCGGTGGACCGGGGATCAGTGCGGCGACGCGTTCCATCTGCTCGCGCTGGGCGCGCAGGTTCAGGGCGGCCGGGCGGGTGACGAGGTGCCGGGCGCCCGCGGTGACGTACTGACGCAGGCGGGCGGCCACCTGCTCGGCGGTGCCCGCGACGACGGCCTGGATCTTCTCCAGTTCGGGGAGGGGCATGCCGTAGGTGGCGCGGGCGTAGTCGTCGAGTGCCGTACGGGCGGTGGGCGGGTCGTCGTCTATTCGTACGGTGACGAAGAGCGCCGGGGTGATCGCCTCGGGCGCGCGGCCGGCCTCGGTCGCCGCCGCGTGGATGTCGCGGAGGCCTGTCGTGTAGTCGGCGGGGTCGGGCGGGTAGGGGAGCCAGCCGTCGTAGTGGCGGCCGGTGCGGGCCAGGGCCGCCGGGGTGGCGCCGCCGAGCCAGATGGGTGGGCCGGTGGGGCTTGTGGGTCGTAGGGCGGGCGGGAGGTCGGGGAAGTGGTGGAACTCGCCGTGGAAGGAGTCGGCGCCCCGCCACAGCGCTCGCCAGAGGTCGACCGTCTCGTCGAGGCGGGCGAAGCGGCGGGCCCAGGGGACGTCGGAGAGGTCGTAGAAGGGGCGTCCGAAGCGGCCGGGGTAGCCGGCGCCGACCGCGAGGGTGAGGCGGCCGCCGGAGAGGAGGTCGATCGACGCGAGGGACTGGGCGGCCAGGACCGGGCGGCGCAGGAAGGGGAGCAGGGCGCCGGTGCCGAGGGTGACCCGCTCGGTCGTCGGGGCGAGGGCGGCGAGCATGGTCAGGGCTTCGACGCGGGGGCTGATCAGGGAGTCGTTGACGAAGAGGGAGGTGAAGCCGAGGTGTTCGGCGGTGCGGCCGAGGGCGATCAGATCGCGCGGGTCGTCGGCCGGGCCCCATTGGGCGGTTCCGGTCGGGAGCAGTACGCCGATGGCGAAGGTGTCCATGACGGTGATGGTCGTGAGGGGCGGGTATGGCATCAATTCCCGGCGGGGAATGGCCGGTTGGGGTGGGCCGTCGTAGAACTGGGGTGTGGAGTTCTCCCGGGTGCTGCGTGAACGGCGTGCGAGTCGTCGGCTGAGTCAACTGGAGGTGGCGCTGCGGGCCGGTACCACGCAGCGGCATGTCAGCTTTGTCGAGTCGGGGCGGTCGGTGCCGGGGCGGGGCATGGTCGTACGGCTGGCGGAGGCGCTCGAACTGCCGTTGCGGGAGCGGAACGAGCTGTTGCTGGCGGCCGGGTTCGCGCCGGTGTTCCCGGAGAGTTCGCTGGACGATCCGGCGCTGGCTCCGGTGCGGGCGGCGATCGGACACATCCTGCGCGGGCATCTGCCGTATCCGGCGCTGGTCGTGGACCGGGGTGGTCAACTGGTCGCCGCCAACAGCGCGTTCGGGGTGATCACCGAAGGGGCGGCGGCGGAGCTGCTGGGGCCGGGGGCGAACGTGTACCGGCTGGCGCTGCACCCGGACGGGGTCGCGCCGCGCATCCTCAATCTGGCCGAGTGGGCACGGCACATCGTGAACCGGTTGGGCGGATTCCCTGAGCTGCGGGCCGAGTTGGCGGGGTATGTGCCCGAACTTGAGACCAGGGAAGGGCAGTTGGGGTTCGCGGTGCCTTTGCGGCTGCGGTCGTCGTACGGGGAGTTGCGGCTGATGACGACCGTGACGACCTTCGCGACCGCCGTGGACGTGACGCTCGCGGAACTGAAACTGGAGGCGTTCCTGCCGGCGGACGCGGCGACGGCTCAGGCGCTGACGGCTGCCGCCGCGTCCGTGGGGGATCAGGCGCCGGGGATCATGTAGTCGGTCCGGATGCGGCCGTCGGGGTCGAGGACGAGTACTTCCAGCCCGCCGCCGACCACTTCACCACTGCCCACCGCGACCGTGTCCCAGCGGAACTGGACGAGACCGTCCAGGAGGACGGCGTCGGTGCCCGGCCGGAAGGTGAACTCGCCCTTCTCGACGAACTGTTCGTAGCTGCGGGTGACGCGGGTCTCGATGGCGTCGTACCCCTGGGCCCGCAGGGTGGGGTGGTCGAAGCCGAGGCCTGCGGCGATCTCGCGGATCTCGGCGGGCGGTTGGAGGATGTGCGTGCCGTTCTCGGCCCAGAGGCTCTCGATTGCGGTGCGGCGGTGGGTGGGGTCGGGTTCGGTCCACTGGGCGATGTAACGGGCGGCCAGGTCTTGGGGGTTGGTCGCGGTCATCAGTGGCTCCTTCGGGTGCTGCGGTCGGTTCGCGGCCGATCGTGCGGCGGGCGTGGGGAACGGGACAATTCCCGCCGGGGAATGGGCGACGACGGAAGCGGCGGGGGGCGATTCCCGGCCGCCGAGGGGTCGGTAATGGGCGATACGGGCCGGGGCGCGTGTCTTCCGGTGGGCGGCGGGAGTTGAGAGGGGGACTCCTTTTTCCGCCCCCGGAGGTGGCCCCGTGCGCCCCATGTACGTACCCGTCCGTCTGGCCGCCGCGGTCGTCGCCGTCACCGCTGCCGCCGGCTGCATGAGCGTGGGCGACGACGCGGGCGGCGCCGCCAAACCCTCGCACTCCGCCGGGCAGCGGGGCGGTGTGGCGCCGGACGGGGGTTCGGGGGCACCGGGCGGCGGGCTCGGATTCGGTGGTTCGGCGGGAGACGGCAAGCACGGCCACGGCAAGCCGAAACCGGGGGAGTCCGCCTCGGGTTCGGCCTCGCCGTCCGCCCCGGGCGCGGCGAGCCCGTCCGCGTCCAAGGCCCCGAGACCCGGCACGAGCGCCAAGCCGGGGGCACCGACCACACCCGCCCCGCAACCGACCCCGACACGGGCAAGCCCGACACCCGATCCGACCCCGACCGCACAGCCCCCGACCTCCGAACCACCGGTCGCGGAACCCTCGTCCTCGGCCCACCAGGACCCCGCACCCCAGCTGGCGGACCGGGAGCCGGCGCCGGCGGCGGGGTCGCCGGTTTGAGGCGTGCAATGACCCGTGTGCCGTGGCCCGTGTGACCTATGTCAATGAGAGCCGGTTTGCTCTCAGGGGTGGTGGGTGCGTATGGTGGTAGATCGTTTGATCCCATTGCCCGGCGCCACTGCAGAGCGCGCCGTGTGGCGCGTACTCTCCCTTGCCGTGGCGGACCGCATTGAGGCGGTCGATAGCGAATCACGGAGTTGACGGGCGCGTGCCGACGGAGACTCCGGAAGGTTTCGCATTCGCATGTCCATTTCCAGTACTGATCACATCGTCATGCCCGAGAACGAGGGCAACGAGACGGCCGTAGAGGCCACCACCGAGGCAGCTCCCGAGGTCACCTTCGCGTCCCTCGGTCTCCCCGAGGGCATCGTGCGCAAGCTCGCGCAGAACGGTGTGACCGCCCCCTTCCCGATCCAGGCCGCGACCATCCCGGACGCCCTGGCCGGCAAGGACATCCTCGGCCGTGGCCGCACTGGCTCCGGCAAGACCCTCTCCTTCGGTCTGCCGCTGCTGGCGACGCTGTCCGGCGGCCGCACCGAGAAGAAGAAGCCCCGCGGCATCATCCTCACCCCGACCCGCGAGCTGGCGATGCAGGTCGCCGACGCCCTCCAGCCCTACGGCGACGTCCTCGGCCTGAAGATGAAGGTCGTCTGCGGCGGTACGTCCATGGGCAACCAGATCTACGCCCTCGAGCGCGGCGTCGATGTCCTGGTCGCCACCCCCGGCCGCCTGCGCGACATCATCAACCGCGGCGCCTGCTCCCTGGAGGACGTGCGCATCGCCGTCCTCGACGAGGCCGACCAGATGTCCGACCTGGGCTTCCTGCCCGAGGTCACCGAGCTGCTCGACCAGATCCCGGCCGGCGGCCAGCGCATGCTGTTCTCGGCGACCATGGAGAACGAGATCTCCACGCTGGTCAAGCGCTACCTGACCGACGAGGTCACACACGAGGTCGACAGCGCCCAGGGCAACGTCACCACGATGTCCCACCACATCCTCATCGTGAAGCCCAAGGACAAGGCGCCGGTCACCGCCGCGATCGCCTCCCGCAAGGGCCGCACGATCATCTTCGTCCGCACCCAGTTGGGCGCCGACCGCATCGCCGAGCAGCTCCGCGACTCCGGTGTGAAGGCCGACGCGCTGCACGGCGGCATGACGCAGGGCGCCCGTACGCGGACGCTGGCCGACTTCAAGGGGGGTTACGTCAACGCGCTGGTCGCGACCGACGTGGCCGCCCGCGGTATCCATGTCGACGGCATCGACCTGGTCCTGAACGTGGACCCGGCCGGCGACCACAAGGACTACCTGCACCGCGCAGGGCGTACGGCCCGTGCCGGCCGCACCGGCACGGTCGTCTCACTCTCCCTGCCGCACCAGCGCCGCCAGATCTTCCGGCTGATGGAGGACGCGGGCGTCGACGCCGGCCGTCACATCATCAACACCGGTACGGCCTTCGAGCCCGAGGTCGCCGAGATCACCGGCGCCCGTTCGATGACCGAGGTCCAGGCCCAGTCGGCGGGCGACGCGGCGCAGCAGGCCGAGCGTGAGGTCACCCAGCTCACCAAGGAGCTGGAGCGGGCCACCCGCCGCGCCGCCGAGCTGCGCGAGGAGTCCGACCGCCTGATCGCCCGCGCCGCCCGTGAGCGTGGCGAGGACCCGGAGGTGGCGCTCGCCGAGGCCGCCGCCGTGGCCGAGGCCGTGGCGACAGAGCAGCCGGCCGTCGTCGCCGAGGCGCCGGTCCGCGAGGAGAACTCCTCCTACGACCGTCCGCGTCAGCAGCGCGACGAGCGCGGCAACTACGAGCGCCGTGACCGTCGTGACGACCGCCGTGACGGTGACCGTCCCTCGGGCGGCGGCTTCCGTCGCGACGACCGCCGTGACGACCGTCCGTCCGGTGGTTTCCGCCGCGACGACCGTCGGGACGACCGCGGTGGCCGTTCCTTCGACCGTCGTGACGACCGCCCCTCCGGTGGCTTCCGTCGTGACAACGACCGTCCGTCGGGTGGTTTCCGTCGCGACGACCGCCCGTCCGGCGGCTTCAACAACGACCGTGGCGGCCGTTCTTTCGACCGTCGTGACAACGACCGTCCCTCGGGCGGCTTCCGCCGTGACGACCGTGGCGGCAACGACCGTCGTGACGGTGACCGAGGCGGCCGTTCCTTCGACCGTCGTGACGACCGTCCGTCCGGTGGTTTCCGTCGCGACGACCGCCGTGACGGTGACCGTCCCTCGGGTGGCGGCTTCCGTCGCGACGACCGTCCCGCGACCGGCCACCGGGGCAGCGACCGCCCGTTCAACCGTGACCGCCAGGGCGACCGCCCGGGCTTCCGTACCGGCGGCCACGACCGCCCGTACGGCCACCGCGGCACGACCGGCACGGGCACCGGCACCGGTTCCTTCGGCCGCCGCGACGACAAGCCCCGCTGGAAGCGCAACGGCTGACGTCGGATGACGTAGCAAGGCAGTGAGATGGCCCCCGCCCGGGATCGGGCGGGGGCCATTTTTGTGCGTTCTTGGCTGTGTGTTGACTGTATGATCAGCCGACTTCTATGGGGTTCAGGTCTGTTTCCGGGGGGAAACCGTGGTTCGTCGTGCCTTCGTGGGCATCGCCGTCTCGTCCGTACTCGCCGCCGGGCTGAGCCCGCTGCTGGTGACACCCGCGTCCGCCGTCGGGGCGGCGCAGGAGACCGTCGTACCGGCCGCGTTGCGCGGTACGAACCTGTCGGCCACGCTGCTCGCGACCGCGAGCCACGGCGGCCACGACGGCGCCGGGGCGCAGGGTGTCTTCAACCGGGTGGAGGGCAACTCCGCGCTGCTGTGGACGCGTTACTCGGACGGGGAGTCGACGCCCGTGCCGGTGCGGGCCGGGGTGGTCGCGCGGGCCACCGACACCGATGTCCTCGCCTACCAGTACAGCGACGGCCGGGTCGAGTTCTGGGACGCGACCGACGGCACCACCCGTACCCTCCAGGTCCCGGCGGGCCTCGGCGTCCTCACCTCCTTCGACAACCTGACCGTCGGCTACCGCAACGCCACCGCCGAGGACGGCACCAGCACGCGGATCCTGCGGCTGCTCACCCCGGGCCCCGACGGAACCACCCGGGACGTGGCCGTCGCGGGCGGTCCCGCGGGCCTGACGTTCGGGCTGCCGGCCGGCGCGGACGCCACGGACGTGTTCTTCCGTTCCTCGCTGGGCGGACAGCAGGTGCTGGTCGCCGTCGACCGGGAGACCGGACAGGTGCGCGGCGTGACCGGCGCGCTGCCCCTCGGGTACACCGGTGTGGCGGTCACGCGGAACCATGTCGTCGTCTTCGCCTACGACAAGGCCAAGGTGCTGGCCTTCTCGCGCGCCGACCTGTCGGCGGCCCCGGCCGAGATCGTGCTGAAGGGCGTCGCCGACGGGGTGAACGCCACGCACGACCTGGCCGTCGTAGGGGACTGGCTGGTCAACGGTGTCGGCACGGTGACGGCCCAGCCGATCGCGGGCGGCGACTCCGTGACCCTCATGCCGTCCTCGTCCTTCGGGATCGCGGTCGGCCCGGACGGCACCGCCGTGAAGATCGGCCGCACCACGAGCGACGACTGGGGCATCCAGCGCATCCAGCCGGGCCCCGACGGCACCCCGGTCGTCACCCAGGTCAGAGCATTGCCCAAGCCCACGGTCCCGATCCAGGGACTGGCCCTGGAGCAGGGGCGGCTGCTCGTCGCCGACGAGAGCCGCAGCGGATACCGCGACGACTATGTACGGACGGTCGCCGCGACCGGCACGCCCACGTTCGGCGAACGTTCCTCCTACGACGGCACCACCCCCACCCTCGGCACCTGCCCGGTGACCGAGGTCGGCTGCTCGCAGGTGCACGGCACGGCCGACAACCGTGCCGCCTGGCTGGTGAAGGGCACGGGCGCGAGCGACTCGCTCATCGTCAACGGCCCCGCCGCGTACGGCTATTGGAGCCGCGCGGTGCCCGCCGGCGGCCGGATCACCGACATCTCGGGCCGGTACCTGATCCACACCGCCCCGACCGCGCAGACCGTCTACCGGATCGGCGACGACGGCAACCCGGCGCTCACCCGCACCCCCGGCGCCGCCGCCCTCTCCGGCGACACCCTGTGGACCCCGGGCACCACCCCCGGCACCCTCACGGCGTACAACCTCACCACCAGGAAGACCACCGAGACCCTCACCACCGACGCCGGCTGCGCGCCCACCGAACTGCGGGCCAACGGCCGCTGGCTGTACTGGAGTTGTGCCGACGGCACGGCGGGCGTGTACGACCGTACGGCGAAGAGGTCCGTGCGGGCCCCGGCCGGTGAGGCGGAGCTGGGCGACGGATTCGTCGTCACGCACGACAAGGCGGCCGGACAACTGGTCCTCACGACCGTCGCGGACGGCACCCCCGTGAGCCGGGTGATCGGCGCGCTGCCCGACACCGGGATCTCGCAGCGCGAGGTGCGTTGGACGGTCGACGCGTCGACCGGGAACGTGGCCTACGTCGACGACCAGGAGCGCGTCCACCTCGTACCGACCGGCGTGCCCCAGCAGCCGCTGCGCCTGCTGGCCCCGGCCGCCTCGGCGTCCATCCTCGTCGCGCCGGAGTTCGACGAGACACCGCCCACCCTGACCACCCTGCTGCTGTCGAAGCCGGCCGCGACCTGGCGGCTGACCGTGCGCAGCCGCGCCACCGGCAAGGTCGTGGACACCCGGGACGGCGGCGAGACGCGCGGACAACTCGCGGTGGGCTGGTCCGGCACGGACAGCAAGGGCGCGTTCCTGACGGACGGCCCCTACGACTGGACGGTGTCCGTCACCCCGGCCGACGGCGTCGGCGCCCCGGTCACGGTGAGCGGCACGGTCACGCTCCTCGGCGCCGCACCGGCCCGCCACGACCACATCGGCAACGACTCCTTCGGCGACCTGCTCACCCTCACCTCCTCGGGCACGCTGGGCTTCCGGCAGAGCTCGGGCAAGGGCACGTTCTCGGTGAACCTCGGCACCAGCACCGGCTGGACGACGGTCAACAAGGCAGTCCCCTTCGGTGACTTGAGCGGCGACCGCTGCAACGACGTCCTGGTCAGGCTGACCAGCGGCGCCCTGCGCGCGTACAAGCCGGGCTGCGGGGCGGCGCTGAAGCCGTCGACGCCCTACACGTCCCTGGGCACCAGCGGCTGGAACCAGTACGACGTGCTGACGGCCCCCGGCGACATCAGCGGCGACGGCCTCCCGGACCTGATCGCGCGGAGCGCGTCGACCGGCACGGTCTACCTCTACAAGGGCACGGCCGAGGGCAAGTTGTCGGCGCGGGTGAAGCTGTACGCCGACTGGAAGACGTACAAGAAGGTCATCGGTGTCGGTGACCTCAACGGCGACGGCGTCGGCGACCTGCTGGCACAGGACAAGGCGAACAACCTGTACCGCTACTACGGCACCGGCAAGGGCACGTTCGGGGCGCGCGTGAAGCTGTTCACGGCGTGGGGCGGGTCGTACGACACGGTCGTCGGGGTCGGGGACATCACCGGGGACGGGAAGGCGGACCTGGTCGAGCGGGACTCGGCGGGGAACCTGTTCCGCAACAGCGGTGACGGGAAGGGGTCGTTCGGGGCGCGGGTGAAGGTCTCGGGCGGGTGGCAGGGCTACAAGGGCGTTTTCTAGCCACATCGAGTCCTTATCGAGTCCTTAGGTGACGCATGTCACGTCCCCGGTGAGGGAATCGCTGGGGGCATGACAGATGACGCCATAGCGAGTGGGCTGTCAAAGGGAGACCCAGCAGGTCTCTCCGACGAAGAACGGCTTGCCCAGCTCGGCTACACGCAGGTTCTGGCCCGCCGCATGTCGGCGTTCTCCAACTACGCGGTCTCCTTCACGATCATCTCGGTCCTGTCGGGCTGCCTGACGCTGTACCTGTTCGGCATGAACACGGGCGGCCCGGCCGTGATCATGTGGGGCTGGGTCGCCGTAGGCCTGATGACGCTGTTCGTCGGCCTGTCGATGGCCGAGATCTGCTCGGCCTACCCGACCTCGGCGGGCCTGTACTTCTGGGCCCACCGCCTGGCGCCGCCACGCACGGCCGCCGCCTGGGCGTGGTTCACCGGCTGGTTCAACGTCCTCGGCCAGGTCGCGGTGACCGCGGGCATCGACTTCGGCGCGGCCTCCTTCCTCGGGGCCTACCTGAACCTCCAGTTCGACTTCAAGGTCACCCCCGGCCGCACGGTGCTCCTGTTCGCCGCGATCCTGATCCTCCACGGCCTGCTGAACACGTTCGGCGTCCGCATCGTCGCGTTGCTGAACAGCGTGAGCGTGTGGTGGCACGTGCTGGGCGTCGGCGTGATCGTCGGCGCGCTGACCTTCGTCCCCGACCACCACCAGTCGACGAGCTTCGTCTTCACGAAGTTCGTGAACCACACGGGCTGGGGCAGCGGTGTGTACGTAGTCCTCCTGGGCCTGCTCATGGCGCAGTACACCTTCACCGGCTACGACGCCTCGGCCCACATGACGGAGGAGACACACGACGCGTCGACGGCGGGCCCCAAGGGCATCGTGCGCTCCATCTGGACGTCATGGATAGCCGGCTTCGTCCTCCTGCTGGGCTTCACGTACGCGATCCAGTCGTACGACAAGGAGTTGGGCTCGGCGACGGGCGCACCCCCGGCCCAGATCCTGTTGGACGCGCTGGGAGCGACCGCGGGCAAGCTGCTGCTCCTGGTGGTGATCGGCGCGCAGTTGTTCTGCGGGATGGCGTCCGTGACGGCCAACAGCCGCATGATCTACGCCTTCTCACGCGACGGCGCGCTGCCCTTCTCGCACGTCTGGCACACGGTGAGCCCGCGCACCCGGACACCGGTCGCGGCGGTGTGGCTGGCGGCGGCGGGAGCGCTGGTCCTCGGCCTCCCCTACCTGATCAATGTGACGGCGTACGCGGCGGTCACGTCCATCGCCGTGATCGGCCTCTACATCGCGTACGTCATCCCGACCCTGCTCCGGCTCGGCAAGGGCGACGACTTCCAGCGGGGGCCGTGGCACCTGGGCCGGTGGTCGCGGCTGATCGGGGTGGTGTCGGTGATCTGGGTGGCCGTGATCACGGTGCTGTTCATGCTGCCGCAGGTCTCGCCGGTCACATGGGAGTCCTTCAACTACGCGCCGGTGGCGGTGTTGGTGGTGCTGGGCTTCGCGGCGATCTGGTGGCAGGCGTCGGCCCGACACTGGTTCCTGAACCCGGAACATGCCCGCACGAAGGCGCGGGTGGCGGCGCGGGCGGGGGCTCCCGAACCGGTAGATCCGTAACACTCCGGAACAGTCCGGACCTGTCGGAACCCCTGTGTCCGGCCCCGCTCGCACCTTGTTCACACTCTGTTCCAGCGTCCGGCGCGGCCGTGTCCCCGATACCCGATCGGAGACACGGCCACCTCCCGCTATGCTCGGGGAGGCAACATCGCCTGGGCCCTTAGCTCAATTGGCAGAGCAGTGGACTTTTAATCCATTGGTTGTGGGTTCGAGTCCCACAGGGCCTACGGGTGGTGGGCGGGGGGTACGCCCTCTGACCTGCTACGCAGCGCCTGAGTCGGCTTCGGTCGAGTCGGGCGCTGCTTCGTTTTCGAGGTCAAGGTGATGGGGGAGTGCCGGAGCGCTTCCTTCACCGTGTGGATGTCGCCGCCTCCTCCGTGCGTGAGCGTCGCGGCGACGTGGCGCAGGTCCCGCAGGGTGATGGGCGGCAGGTCGGTCGTGGCGGCTTTGTGGTCGCGCAGCTCGGCGATGGTCGAGCGCGATCGTGTTCGCGCTGCCGTCGTCTCGGGCTCGGACTCTTAGGGGTCCCAGCCGTCGACCAGGATCTCCTTGGTGGGGGTGACGAGGCCGCGACGGCATCGGTCAGGGCTGCGGCGTCGCGGAGGGCGGTGTTGGGCCGGGCATGCACTCGTGCTGCATCACAGGTCACGTGACCCCTGTTGAATTCGGTCTTGCGGACCTCTGCGAACGTCCCGGAACGTTGCGCTGTGAGTGAGTCAATAACTGTGCTTGTGAGGTCAGAGTTTGGCGGACCATACAGCGAGAGTTTTTGTCGCAACGGGCGGAGTGGAATTATTTAACGTACGCAGGCTGTGTCGGCATGCTACGGTTCATCTCAGTTGCAGTTTTGGTTCCCGAGACTTCAAGTGCTCCCGCTCGATTTCGGTCGAGGAGAGCGCTTTTGTATTTCCGGTTTTTTCCGGGCGGGGCAATTATTGCGGCGACACGGCGTCCGCACAGTGCGGAGCCGATGCACTGCCCCTAAGGAGATATGACATGGCTGCTGGTACCGTGAAGTGGTTCAATGCGGAAAAGGGCTTCGGCTTCATCGAGCAGGATGGCGGCGGCGCTGACGTGTTCGCCCACTACTCGAACATCGCCGCCCAGGGTTTCCGCGAGCTGCTGGAGGGCCAGAAGGTGACCTTCGACATCGCGCAGGGCCAGAAGGGCCCGACGGCCGAGAATATCGTTCTGGCCTGACTCTGACGCGCACTTGGTAGCTGGGGCCCGCATCCTTCGGGGTGCGGGCCCCAGCTACAGGTGTTTTCGGCGGCAGTTTCCCGTGAGGGACGGCTTTCCGCCGGTCGGATCTGCTTTCTTTTACCCTTTACCTTTTGCCTTTTGTAATCGGTCCATACTTGTGGTTCTCCGTGCTGCTCAAACGCTGCGGGAATTCCTTGATATGCACCACATCGAGGAAGGTTCCGCATGAACCGCACACGTACGAACGACCGCTTTGCCCGCACCCGCTTCGGCTCTCCGGCACCGCGCCGTTCCGGCGGTTACGGCCGTCGGCCCGCCGCGGTGCAGGGTGAGTTCGCGCTCCCCGAGACGATCACCCCCGCGCTGCCCGCTGTCGAGGGTTTCGCCGATCTCGACATGCCCGAGCAGCTACTGGCCGAACTCGGCCGACAGGGTGTGAGCGCACCTTTTCCGATCCAAGGCGCGACGCTGCCGAACACTTTGGCGGGCCGTGACGTTCTGGGCCGCGGACGCACCGGTTCCGGTAAGACCCTCGCCTTCGGACTCGCCCTGCTCGCCCGCACGGCCGGACAGCGTGCCGAGCCCCGCCAGCCGCTGGGGCTGATCCTCGTACCGACGCGTGAGCTGGCGCAGCAGGTGACCGACGCACTTACTCCGTACGCCCGCTCCGTCAGGCTGCGACTGGCCACCGTGGTGGGCGGGATGTCGATCGGCAGGCAGGCCGGCGCGCTGCGAGGCGGAGCCGAGGTGGTCGTCGCGACCCCGGGCCGGCTCAAGGACCTCATCGACCGCGGCGACTGCCGTCTGAACCAGGTGGGCATCACGGTGCTGGACGAGGCCGACCAGATGGCCGACATGGGCTTCATGCCGCAGGTCACCGCCCTGCTCGACCAGGTGCGTCCGGAGGGGCAGCGGATGCTGTTCTCCGCCACCCTGGACCGTAACGTCGACCTGCTGGTGCGCCGGTACCTGACCGACCCCGTCGTGCATTCGGTCGACCCGTCGGCCGGTGCGGTCACGACGATGGAGCACCATGTGCTGCATGTCCACGGTGCCGACAAGCAGGCCGCCACGACCGAGATCGCCGCCCGTGAGGGACGGGTGATCATGTTCCTGGACACCAAGCACGCTGTCGACCGGTTGACCGAGGACCTCCTCAACAGCGGGGTACGGGCCGCCGCGCTGCACGGCGGCAAGTCGCAGCCGCAGCGCACCCGCACACTGGCGCAGTTCAAGACGGGCCACGTCAGCGTGCTGGTGGCGACCAATGTGGCGGCGCGCGGCATCCACGTCGACAACCTCGACCTCGTCGTCAACGTCGACCCGCCGACCGACCACAAGGACTACCTCCACCGCGGTGGCCGTACCGCCCGTGCCGGCGAGTCCGGCCGCGTCGTCACCCTTGTCACACCGAGCCAGCGCCGCGGGATGGTCCGCCTCATGTCGGATGCCGGGATCCGGCCGCAGACCACCCAGATCCGCTCGGGTGACGAAGCCCTGCACCGGATCACCGGCGCCCAGACCCCGTCCGGCATCCCGGTCGTCATCGCCGCACCGGTGTCCGAACGCCCCAAGCGCAGCGCCACCTCCCGGGGCCGGCGCCGCCCTTCTTCGGCAACCCGTCGTGCGCCCGCGCGCCAGACCGTCTTCGATACGGCGGCGTAGAACCTTCGTGATCAGGAAGCTGACCCATCTCTGCAGGAGGCACCTTTTGACGCTGGTTCAGATGCAGCCCCACCCGATGAACGCAGGCCCCGTGCACACGACGGTGACCGAGGTCATGGACGCGGACGGACCGCAGGTCTGGGACGACATGAGCGTCGAGGTGGCGCTGTCCGTCATGGCCGCCGCCCGCACGGGCCGGCTGGTCGTCTGCGACCAGGACGGCCAGTGCACCGGCCTGGTCACCCGGACCGAACTCACCGCTGTGCGCGACAGTTCCGCATACACGGACCGCGTCCGACTGCGCGACATCCTCGGTGACCGCCGGTCATTCACGTCACCCGTGATGACGATGGCCGAAGCCGAGTACTCGATGCGCTCCCGCCGGCTCGGTGCCCTTCCGGCGGTCGACGGTCGAAGCAGAGCCCTGGGCGTCCTCGAGCTCTCCCGCTGATCCGCCTCACCCTGGTCGGACCGTTCTCCCCTTCACTCTGTGAGGCTCCATGCGCTGCGTCATCGCCCGTTTCCCCTTCGAACTCACCAAGAGCGGTGTGCTGGAATCGATGAAGGGCATCAAGCCCGAGCAGGTCATGGGTGAGTCCGTGATCATCGGCCGCCGTCGCTACCCCGTCAAGCAGGTCGGCCAGGTCGTGACCCGCCAGGACCGCCGTGACTTCAGCGCCGACGAAGTCCTCCGGGCGATGACCAGGCTCGGCTTCACCTGCCGTGCCCTCCCCTCGGCCGTACCCGTAGGCATCCACGACCCGCTCCGGCACGCTTCCGCGATGCTCGGCACTCCCATGTCTGTCTGACCGACGCAACAGGTACGAGCCGACCCCCGAACAGCAGTGGGCCCGGCCGGCGCAAGCCGGCCGGGCCCACTGTGTGTGACCGGTTTCCGTCGCCGTGGTCGCTCAGTGGTCGGAGTAGCTGAAGTCGCCC
>NZ_JBEXDX010000079.1:0-22782 GCF_040605995.1 Streptomyces sp. NPDC005492 | reverse complement strand
GCCTGCGGCAGCCGCCTCCCGGAGAGCGAATCGAGCACGGCGGCCCCCGTGCGCCACGTTCCCGCCGAAGAGGTCGGGGGCGAACGCGACGAAGCCCTCCCGGGCGAGCCGGTCGGCCACGTCCGCGACGTGGTTGGTCAGACCCCACCACTCCTGAATGACGATCACGCCAGGGCCGCGCCCGGACGGCGGCAGCGCCAGGTAACCGTGGGCCGTGCCCCCGGCGCTGGGAAAGGTGACGTTCTGACGGGCCGGGGCTCCGGTCGACTTCGGCAGCTCGGAGGACAAGGTGCTCAACTCCTGTACGGCAGTGCTCGGTGGGATCGTCCCTCCCATAATGAGCTTTCGGGGCGGGAGCGCGGGGGCGGTGACGGCACGGCACCCGGGTGACTACAATTCTGTAGACGATCTACTGAACGTGGACGAGGACGGGGTGAGGGTCGTTCCCATGGCCGACGCGAAGGACGAACGCCGACCGGCGGGTGAGCTGGAGGCCACCGTCATGGCCGCCCTCTGGGCCGCCGGTGACCCGCAGACCCCCGGCGAGGTGCAGCTCAGCCTCGGTGCGGATCTGGCCCGCACCACGGTGACGACGATCCTGACCCGGCTGCACGGGAAGGGTGTCGTCGACCGAAGGCGCCGGGGCCGCGGCTACGCGTACTTCCCGGTGCAGGACGCGCAGGGGCTCACCGCCCGCCGTATGCACACCGAACTCGACCGGGACGGCGACCGGGAGACGGTCCTCGCCCGTTTCGTCGCCCAGCTCAGTCCGGACGACGAGCGCGTCCTGCGCGTCCTCCTCGAATCCGGCGAGCAATGACCGCCCTCCTGCTCCTCCCGCTCGTGCTGCCGTTCGCCCTGCGGCCCGTGGCTCGGCGCGCACCGGAGCGGCTCGCGCCGGGCACCGCGCTCTGGCTGCTCACCGGCTCCGCCGTCGTCGCGGCCGGCTGCTCCCTCGCCGCCCTCGGCGCGTTCGTCCTGCCCGGGCTGCTCCGGGTGCCGTTGTTCGCCGCGCTCGGTGAACTCGTCCACCCGTTGCGCACCTCCGCCGACGGTCTCGTCGTCCCAGCGGCCGTGCTGTCGGCCGGCGCTCTCGCCGTGTGTGCCTGGTCGCTGGTCCGCTGGGCGCTGCGCCAGTCCCGCGCCTTCCGCGCCGCCCGCACGGAGGCCGGGCGCGGGCCCGTCGCGGGGGACCTGTGTGTGGTCGACTCCCCGCACCCGGACGCGTACGCCCTGCCCGGGCGGCCGCACCGCATCGTCGTCACCGCCGGGATGCTGCGCAGCCTCGATGCCGCCGAGCGCGAGGCGCTGTTCGCGCACGAGAGGGCGCACAACGCGGGCGGCCACCACCGCTTCCTGGTCGCCGCCGAACTCGCGGCCCGCTGCCACCCCGCCCTCCGCCCGGTCCGCGACACGATCCGGCTCGCCGCCGAACGCGCCGCCGACGAGGCCGCCGCCGCCGCCGTCGGCGACCGGCGCCTGCTCGCCCGTGCCATCGCCCGGGCGGCACTCGCCGGACAGTCGGTCCGCTCGGGAGAGTCGGCCGTCTCCAGGCGTCCCGATTTCGTCCCCGGCGCCACGACCGGCCCCGTCCCGCACCGGGTCAAGGCCCTTCTGTCGACCCCGCGTCCCGCTCACCGCACCGCCGCCTGCGGACTCGCCACCCTGCTCATCGCCTGCGTCACGCTCTCGGTCGCCGCCTCGGCCACCGAGATGATCGACGTGCACCATCGGGTGGAGGTGGCGCAGGGCGAGGAGGCGGGGTGAGGGGCGGGTTCGGCGGCGTGCGTGGCTTCGCGGGTGGTCCCTGGGCGCCCCGGCCGTGGCAGCCGGCTGACCCGCGTGTGCCGCCGATCGGCCCGACGGTGCGCACCCCTCCACGGCCCTCGAAGTCCCCCGGCACCACCGTCGCCCGACCGGACTGGCGCCGACGACGTTTTACGTATAACCTCACCCGTCAATCCCCCTGAACGGAACCCGCGCGGAGAACCCCCGATGAGCCGTATCGCCCTGGTCACTCTCGTCGTCGACGACTACGACGACGCGATCCGCTTCTACACCGAAGCCCTCGGCTTCCGCCTCGCCGAGGACACGGCCCGCCCCGACGGCTCCCGCTGGGTCGTCGTGACCCCGCCCGGCACGGACAACGTCAGCACCGGGCTGCTGCTCGCCCGCGCCAAGGGCGAGGACCAGCGCGGCCGGGTCGGGGACCAGACCGGCGGCCGGGTCGGTTTCTTCCTGCACACCGAGGACTTCGCCCGCGACCACGCCCGGATGACCGCCGCGGGCGTGACCTTCCTGGAGGAGCCGCGCCACGAGCCGTACGGCTCGGTCGCCGTCTTCCAGGACCTGTACGGAAACCGCTGGGACCTGCTCCAGCCCGCAGCCTGACCCGAACCCGCTCACCCGAACCGCCGAGGAACCACCGCACATGACATCTACGCGCATAGACGCCGACCTCCTCCGCCGGCTCCCCAAGGCCGTGCTGCACGACCACCTCGACGGCGGCCTGCGCCCCGCCACCGTGGTGGAGCTCGCGGAGACGGTCGGTCACACACTGCCCACCACCGACCCGGACGAGCTCGCCGCGTGGTACTTCGACGCCGCCAACTCCGGTGACCTGGTGCGCTACATCGCCACCTTCGAGCACACCCTCGCCGTAATGCAGAATCGCGAGGGCCTGCTGCGCACCGCCGAGGAGTACGTCCTCGACCTCGCCGCCGACGGCGTCGTCTACGGCGAGGTGCGCTACGCCCCTGAGCTGAACACCGGCGGAGGCCTCGCCCTCGCGGAGGTCGTCGAGACCGTCCAGGAGGGTCTCGCGGCCGGTATGGCCAAGGCCGCTGCCGCCGGAACGCCGGTCCAGGTGCGGACGTTGCTGTGCGGGATGCGGATGTTCGACCGGGTCGCCGAGGCCGCCGACCTCGCGGTGGCCTTCCGGGACGCCGGTGTCGTCGGCTTCGACATCGCCGGTGCCGAGGACGGCTTCCCGGCCGCCGACCACCTCGCCGCCTTCCAGCACCTGCGCCGCGAGAGCGTCCCGTTCACCATCCACGCCGGCGAGGCCTACGGCCTGCCCAGCATCCACCAGGCAGTTCAGGTGTGCGGCGCCCAGCGCATCGGGCACGGCGTCCGCATCACCGAGGACATCGTCGACGGCAAGCTCGGCCGCCTCGCGGGCTGGGTCCGCGACCGCCGTATCGCCCTGGAGATGTGCCCGACCTCCAACCTCCAGACGGGCGCGGCCACTTCGATCGCCGAGCACCCGATCACCGCCCTGAAGGACCTCGGCTTCCGCGTCACGCTCAACACCGACAACCGGCTGGTGTCCGGTACGACGATGACGCGCGAGATGTCCCTGCTGGTCGAGGATGCGGGCTGGACGGTCGAGGACCTGCGCACCGTCACGGTGAACGCCCTCAAGAGCGCGTTCATCCCCTACGACGAGCGCAAGGCCCTCATCGAGGACGTCGTCCTGCCGGGCTACGCCTCCGCGCTCTGAAGCAGCCCCCGCGCATACGCGGCCTGTCCGACGTGCTCGAGATCGTCGGACAGGACGCTGACCAGTCGTACGCCCAGACTGACCGGCGGGTCCCAGCGCTCGTCCACGATCCGCTCGTAGTCCTCCGGTGCCAGCCCGCGCAGATACTCCAGCGTCTGCTCGTGCACGGCGTCGTAGTACCCGGTCAACTGCCCGGCCGACTCGACCCGCACCTTGCCGACCTTCGCCGAGGTGTGGCCGTATCCGATGTCCTTGGGCGGCAAATCGAGCCCGAAGCGCTTCTCCCAGCCCTGGGTCAGCCACACCTGGTCGAGGCCGGCGGCGTCGCCGACATGGTCGTCCTGGACACGGGCGAGATGCCAGATCAGCCAGGCGATCGAGTTGGCGTCCGCGGTCGGCCGGGCGTGCAGTTGGTCGGGTGTCAGGCCGTCGAGGGTGGCATGGACCTCTTCCTGGACGCGGCCGAATCCGTCAATGAGGATGTCGTTGGCATGCATACGACCACCATCGCGCATCGCCGTCCGTCACGCGGCCGGAGTCCCGGTTTCGAGGAGGGTCATCAGGGCCCGGGCCGCCGGACTGGTCGCCTGCGGAGGTGGGAGCAGGGCCACCGTCTCGTAGACCTCCTCGCCGGGTCCCTTCAGGGAGAGCGCGGTCAGGGTCTCGCGCTTGTGGCGGAAGTGCCGGGGGACCACGGCGACGCCCAGGTTCTCGTCGACCAGGTCGAGGAGGCTGTGCACGTCGTTCACCTCCAGGGCGACCGTCCGTCGTACGCCCGCCGCGGCGAAGGCCGCGTCCGTGGTGCGCCGTGAGGCCCAGTCCGGGTGGAAGTCGACGAAGACCTCGCCGCCGAGGTCGTCCGGAGTGACCGCCGCACCGCCCTGTGCGAGCCGGTGGCTGGGATGGCACAGCACGGTCATCGGCTCGCTGGTGAGCGACACCGAGCGCAGTTGGTCGGTGTCCGCCTGGGTGCGGTAGGCGAAGGCCAGATCGAGCCGCCCGGCCGCGACCTCCTCCGCCAGCGCCCCGGACCCGGCCTGCCGCAGCCGGATCTCCACATCGGGATGCCGACGCCGGAACGCGGCCAGCAGCCCCGCCACATGCACCCCGGCGATGCACTGCTCGGTGCCCAGCGCCAGCGTGCCGCGCAGCACACCCTGCACCGCGGCCACCGCCTCGTGCGCGGAGCGCACCTGCGCCAGAATGCGCTCCGCCTCGCCGAGCAGCGCCCGGCCGGCCTCGGTGAGCGTGACCCGGCGGGTGGTGCGCACGAACAGCGGGGTCTGCAACTCCCTCTCCAGGGCGCGGATCGACGCCGACAGGCCCGACTGGGACACCATCAGCCGCTCCGCCGCCCGGGTGAAATGGTGGTCCTCGGCGACGGCGATGAAATGCTGAAGATGACGCAGCTCCATGATTGAGAAGCGTAACCGCTGAATTCCATCGGATTCTTCTGTTGGACCACTGCCCGCAGGTCACGAAAGAGTGGGCGGCGGTTCCCTGGAACCGGTATCCCGTGTGCCAACCCCTCTGGAGTCGCGTTGTACACCGCACACCCCGACCGCTACGCGGACCTGCCCTACCGGCGCACCGGACGCAGCGGCCTCAAGCTCCCCGCGATCTCGCTCGGTCTGTGGCACAACTTCGGGCCCGACCGCCCGGTCGAGACCCAGCGCGCCATCCTGCGCCGCGCCTTCGACCTCGGCGTCACCCACTTCGACCTGGCCAACAACTACGGCCCGCCGCCCGGCGCCGCCGAGTCCGCCCTCGGCGAGGCGCTGAAGGCGGACTTCGCGTCGTACCGCGACGAACTGGTGATCTCCACCAAGGCCGGCTATCTGATGTGGCCCGGCCCCTACGGCGAGTGGGGTTCGCGCAAGTACGTGCTGTCCTCGCTGGACCAGAGCCTGAGCCGCATGGGCCTGGACTACGTCGACATCTTCTACTCGCACCGCCCCGACCCGGAGACTCCCCTGGAGGAGACGATGGGCGCCCTGCACTCGGCGGTCCAGCAGGGCAAGGCGCTCTACGTCGGCATCTCCAACTACTCGGCGGAGCAGACCCGCGAGGCCGCCCGCATCCTCGGCGAGCTCGGCACCCCGCTGCTGATCCACCAGCCGCGCTACTCGATGCTCGACCGGCGCCCCGAGGACGAGGGCCTGCTCGACGCCCTCGACGACCTGAAGGTCGGCTCCATCGTCTTCTCCCCGCTGGAGCAGGGCCTGCTCAGCGCCCGCTACCTGGACGGCATCCCGGAGGGTTCCCGGGCGGCGAGCGACAGCCCCTTCCTGAACTCCGACGCCGTCACCGAGGACCTCGTGGGCCGGCTGCGCGCCCTCGACGAGATCGCCAAGGGGCGCGGCCAGACCCTCGCGCAGCTCGCCCTCGCCTGGGTGCTGCGCGGCGGCCGGGTGACCTCCGCGCTGGTCGGCGCGAGCAGCCCGCAGCAGATCGAGGACAGTGTCGCGGCCACCCGCAACCTGGACTTCGACGCCGACGAGCTGGCCCGCATCGACGCGATCGTCAGGCCGTAAGCCGTTCGCTGACCTCCCAGAGCCGGGCCGCCGCCTCCGGGTCGGCGGCCCGGGACAGTACGCCGGGGGTGTTCTCCCCGGCGTACCAGGCGGCCTCGTTCTCGGCGGTCACCAGTGGGCTGATGTCGACGTTCTCGCAGTAGACCCCGCCGAGACCGTCGAGTTGGGGGCTGGTCGCGCACCAGACGCCGGTGGCCGCGCCCTGCTGGACGGTCTTCATCTGCCGCTCGGGATCGCGGACCGGCCTGCCCTCGTCGTCGATCGTCCCCGCGGCCCGCAGGAACTCCCGGTCGATGTGCTTGACCAGTCCGGTGTCGATGATCAGGCCCGGGTGCACGGAGAACGCCCGGATGCCGTGCTCCTGGCCGCGCCGGTCCAGCTCCACCGCGAACAGGGCGTTGGCCGTCTTCGACTGGCCGTAGGCCGCGAAGGGATCGTAGTCCCGCTGTTCGAAGTGCAGGTCGTCGAAGTCGACACCGCCGAAGCGGTGGCCCCGAGACGACAGCGCCACGACCCGTGCGCCCTGCGCCGCGACCAGCGCGGGCCACAGCCGTTCGGTCAGTTGGAAGTGGCCCAGGTGGTTGGTGACGAACTGCGCCTCGTAACCGCGCGCGTCCCGCGCCAACGGCGTCGCCATGATCCCGGCGCTGTTGACCAGCAGGTGCAGCGGACGCCCGGAGGCCAGGAACCGCTGGGCGAAGGTGTCGATCGACGCCGGGTCCATCAGGTCCAGGTGCTCGACCTCGGCCCCGGGAACGGCCTCCAGCGCCGTACGCGCCCGGTCCACGTCCCGTGCCGGTACGACGACCTCGGCGCCGGCCGCGCGCAGCAGCCGGGCCGTCTCCAGCCCGATGCCGGAGTAGCCGCCGGTGACGATCGCGACCCTGCCGGTCAGGTCGATGCCCTTGATCACCTCCTCGGCGGTGGACGCGGCGCCGAAGCCGGAGTTCAGGGGCTGCTGTGCGGTGGTCATGTCGGGTCTCTTCTCGTCGCTGCTCATCGGCTTGAGCTTTCCGGACCACCGTAGGTTGACGGATCCGTACGATGAATACTTGAGAATCCGCATTACTTGCGTGATAGTTCGAGCATGTCAGTGGATCCGCTGTCCGACGCCCTCGCCGTCGCCGATGCCCGCAGTGTGTTCTCCGGCGGCTTCACGGCCGGCGGGGACTGGGCCATCCGACTGCGCGGCCGCGACCGGCTGAAGGTGAACGCCGTGGTGCGGGGCGGTTGTCTGCTGGTCCGCGAGCCGGGCGGCGAACCCCTGCGGCTCACCGAGGGGGACGTGGTGATCTCCGACGGCGGACAGCCGTACACGCTGTGCAGCCGGCCCGGGGTCGAGCCCACCGACTCCGAGGACGTCGTCATGGATCCGGCGACCCGGATGGGCCGGCTCGGGCCGGGCGAGGACGTGGACGTCGTCTGCGTGTCCGGGCACATCGACCTGAGCCGCGACCGCGGCGACCTGCTGCGGCGGGCGCTCCCGGAACTCGTCCACGTACGGGCCGACTCGCCCGAGGCCGGTGTACTGCGGTGGCTCATCGGGCAGTTGGCCGCCGAGATGCGGACCCGCCGGGCCGGGGTCGAACTCGTCTCGGCGCAGCTCGCGCAGTTGATGTTCGTCCAGGTGCTGCGGGTCTGTCTGGCCGAGTCGGACGGGCTGCCGCCCGGCTGGCTGCGCGCCATCGCCGACGAGCGGCTCGCGCCGGCGCTGCGTCTGATGCACGGCGACCCGGCCCACCCCTGGCAGTTGGAGGAGCTGGCCCGGGCCGCGGCGATGTCCCGCACCACGTTCGCCGTACGGTTCAAGGAGGCGGCCGGGGTGCCGCCCCTGACGTATCTGCTGAACTGGCGCATGAACCTCGCCGCCCGTGCCCTGCGCCAGGACGCCGCCCCGGTCGGGGCGCTCGCCCGTTCCGTCGGCTACACCTCCGAGAGCGCCTTCAGCAACGCCTTCAAACGGGCGGTCGGGGTGGCGCCCCGGCGTTATCGCGAGGAGGCCCTGGCTAAGAGCTGAGCCGTTCTTCGAGCCGTACGGTGACCCGGTCGCCCTCGCCCTTTTCCATGGCCCTGCGGAGATCGGCATTCACGGGCAGTTTGTGGGTGCCGTCGCCCAGGGCCATGAACGAACTGCGGAAAGGGTGGCCGTCGATCGTGCCGCGCACTTTCACGAGACCGCGGGTTCCGAAGAAGGCGACGGACTTCGGCCAGACCAGATAGGTCCAGCCACCGTCGTTCGGGCTCTTGATCAATTCGGCGGTGAATTCCTCGTTCAACGGGGTGCTGGTGCTCATGACGTCCTCCGCTCGGGGTGGCCTGCGGAACAAGAGACCGCCCCGAGCGGCGAAACTCATCGCGGACGCCCGCCCTCAGGCGCCGGCGGGCACCCGGTCGAGGAAACCGAGCACGGAGCGGATACGGCCGTCCGCGTCCAGCGTGATCACGTCGAAGCCTGCGACAGGCGCCGAGCCGTCGGCCTCGCTCACCAACTCCCAGGCGAAGCGCGCGGTGTCGTGGTGCCCGTCGACGGCGCCCAGCGGCCGGAAGGCGAACCCCGGGAACTGCTCATGGGCCCCGGCGATCAGCGCCGCGATCTCCGTGTGGCCGGTGACCGCCGCCAGCGGGTCGGTGTAGGTACCCTCGACGGACCAGGCGGCGGCGACCGCCTTCGTCAGCGCCTCCGGATCGCCCGCGTTCCAGGCCTCGAAGTAGCGGGCGACGGCATTCTCGTACCGGTCGGTGTTCTCGGACATGGTGAATCAGCCTCCGTCGAGGTCGTTCGTACTGGTCAGGGGCCGGGTATCGGTCGCTGCCGACCCGGTGCCTCCACCATGCCGGGACCCGCGCGAGGCGTCGATTACCCCTCGGGTAATGATGGTGGGAGATCGCCGGAAAGGGCCTCCGAAGCATTTCAGCCAAAGAAGGCTGTGAATATGCCAAGAGACTGGCTAAAAAGTCGTGGTGACAGTGTTTCAGGAGTGAACATACTCGACTGCTAGGACACTTCTTCACGATGCGAATCCGCCATCGTGCGCACCACCTGAGCCGCCAGCAGAGCCGCATGGAAAGCGAGGCCCGACCGGCATTCGAGACACGCGACGGGGGAGTGATCGTGCACGACGAATTCCTGTGCCATGTCACCGCGTACGGCAGTTGCGGCGGACAGCGCGTCGGGGTGCCCTTGGGAACCTACCGCGCCCCCACCCTGGCACTGGCCCTGTGGTGGTTACGGGACCGGGCGGTCTGGATGGCCGACCGGCTCGACCCGCAACCGGACAACCCGCGCTTCCCCAGAAGCGCCCTGGTGCCGGTCGCCGACTCGGTGGTCGACGTGCCCAGGGCGCTGCGCACCTGGAGCCGTGACGTGTCCCAACAGGAGGTCGTGGCCTACGAGTTGGCGGCCGGACGATTAGTCCGGATCGCCATCAGCGACGACACCACCGAGTACGAACTGCTCGCCGAATCGGTGGATGCCCTCCGTATGCAGCGGACCGCTCCGGCGCTCGTCGTTCCTGTCGCCTGACACGTGTCGCCCGTAGTGCGGCCCTGACCGCTGACCGGGCACACAGATGGACGAATCGGTAGAATTCTAGGCATGTCAGAGCCGCCGATGGCGCCGACCGCGCCCGAACTCCTCCTGGAGACCGACTCGGGCTCCACGGTCATGACCCCGGGCCGCGACTACCACGTCGGACGCGACCCCCTGAGCGACATCGTCATCGACGACGCCCGGGTCTCCTGGCACCACGCGGTCCTGCGCCCCGAGGACGGCCACTGGACACTGGCGGACGAGCACAGCACCAACGGCACCTACGCCGACGGCCGCCGCGTCCGGGAGTGGGGCGTCGGGCCGGGCAGCGTGATCCGCTTCGGCAATCCGGCCGACGGCCCCCGCGTCGTGCTGGCCGGCCGCCCCGCCCCGGCACCGGAACGCCCCTCGGCCGTGTCCATGCCCGCCTTCACCGGCACCTTCAAGCAACCCACCACCGTAAGGCCGCTGCCCGCCCGTACCGTCCGCATCGGCCGGGCCGCCGACAACGACCTCGTCGTCGACGACCTGACCGTCTCGCGCCGCCACGCCGAACTGCGCGCCCTCGCCGACGGCACCTACGAGATCGTCGACCTCGGCAGCCACAACGGCACCTACCTCAACGGCCAGCCCGTCGCCCGCGCACCGATCGGCACGGGCGACATCGTCGGTATCGGGCACTCCGCGTTCTGCCTCGTCGGCGCCCAGTTGCAGGAGTACGTCGACACCGGCGAGGTCTCCCTCGACGTGCAGGACCTCACCGTCGCCGTCGACCGCGGACACAAGGTCCTCCTCGACCAGGTGTCGTTCCCGGTCGGCGAGAAATGCCTGCTCGCCGTCGTCGGACCCAGCGGCGCCGGCAAGTCCACCCTCCTCAACGCGCTCACCGGCCAGCGCCCCGCCGACCGAGGCACCGTCCTCTACGACGGCCGGGACCTCTACCGCGACTACGCCGAGCTGCGCCAGCGCATCGGCCTGGTCCCGCAGGACGACATCCTGCACGCCCAGCTCACCGTGCACAGCGCCCTGTCCTACGCGGCCGAACTGCGCTTCCCGCAGGACACCGCCAAGGCCGAGCGGCGGGCCCGGGTCGACGAGGTCATCCGCGAACTCGGGCTCGAACAGCGTGCAGGGCAGCCCGTTCACAGCCTCTCCGGCGGCCAGCGCAAACGCGTCAGCGTGGCCCTGGAGCTGCTGACCAAACCCTCGCTGCTCTTCCTCGACGAACCGACCTCAGGCCTCGACCCCGGCATGGACCGCTCGGTGATGCACATGCTGCGCGGCCTCGCCGACGACGGCCGTACCGTCATCGTCGTCACCCACAGCGTCCTCAGCCTCGACGTGTGCGACCGGCTCCTGGTGCTCGCGCCCGGCGGCAGGGTCGCCTACTACGGGCCGCCCGGGGACGCCCTCGAGTTCTTCGGCTTCGAGCACTGGCCCGAGGCCTTCGAGGCCTTCGAGCGGGACCAGGACCGAGACTGGGCGGGGGAGTTCAGGGACTCGCCGTTCCAGCGCCGGTACATCGCCAACTCGACCGCGCAACCGCACCAGTTGGGCGCCGGCCCGGTCGCCGTGGCGCCGCCGCCCCGGCCCCGCAGCCGCGGCGCACAACTGGGCACCCTGGTCCGCCGCTACACCGCGGCCCTCGGTGCCGACCGGACCTTCCTCGCCATCATGATCGCGCTGCCGTTCGTGATGGGCGCGATGGCCCGCGCGCTCGCCGGGAGCAAGCTGACCCAGGAGACGGCGATGAACGCGCTGCTCATCCTGTGCGTCGGCGGAGTGCTGACCGGCGCGGCCAACGCCGTACGCGAACTCGTCAAGGAACGCGCGATCTACCGGCGTGAGCGAGCCGTCGGCCTGTCCAGATCGGCGTATCTGCTCTCCAAGGTCGTCGTCCTGGGCGCCGTCACCGTCGCGCAGGCCGTGGTGCTCACGCTGGTCGGCCTGTTCGGCGTCGATCTCAACGCCCCGGGTGGCGAAGGGGTGTTGATGCCCCCGCTGATCGAGATCACCGTGGCCGTCGCGCTGTTGGCGTTCACGGCGATGATGCTCGGCCTGCTGGTCTCCGCGATGGTGCGCAAGGAGGAGGTGACGATGCCACTGCTCGTGCTGCTCGCCATCGTCCAAGTGGTGTTCTGCGGCGCCCTGTTGAAACTGCACGGCGTGCCAGGCCTCGAACAGCTCTCCTGGCTGGTGCCCTCGCGGTGGGCGCTCGGCGGGATGGCCGGCACCGTCGGCCTTGCCAGGATCGTGCCGGGTGAGCTGACCGCCGATCCGCTGTTCCGGCACTCGGCCGGGGTGTGGCTGCTCAACATGGGCATGCTCATCGTGCTGTCGCTGCTCTTCGGCCTCCTGGTGTCCCGACTGCTGCGGCGGCACGAACCCGCAGTGATGCGGAAGTAGGGGCCGCCACGATGACCATGACGCCGACCCCCGGATTCCGGCCGACGCATGTCGTCCCCGAGCACGGGATGCCCGCCTGGGAGGCCCCGGACCCCGCCCGCCCCACCGTGCCGCTCGACGCACTGCTCCCGGTCCAGCTCCTCGAACGACGCGGCGACTGGGCCCGCGCCCTGTGCTCCAACGGCTGGTCCGCCTGGGTCGACGGTCGCCATCTGATCTCCGTCGCCCAGGACCCACCGGCGGCCGGCGGCCCCCTCACCCGCACGGCCGACCCACGTCCCCTGCTCGCCCGCGCCGAACAGGCCCTCGCCCGCTACCGGAGCGCCGTGGAGGCCCTCGCGGGCGGTGGCCTCGACGGCGAGTCCTTCGCGACCCGCACCAGGGGCCTGCGGATCGGGGTGGTGGTCGACGGCGAATCCGTCTGGCTCTACGACGCCGACCACGAACGCTGGGTGCACAGCGACGGCACCCGGATCAGCACCTACGCCTCGGACGACGGACCCCGCGCCGAGCCGGCCGACCCCGGCCACGCCCCCACCCAGGTCGTGAGCCCCGATGGCCCGTGACGCGAGCCTCTTCTCCGGCCGCCCCTCCGAACTCGTCGGGCAGCAGATCGCCGGCTACCGCATCGAGGAGGAGATCGGCCGCGGCGGCATGGCCGTCGTCTACCGCGCCCACGACCTGCGCCTGGACCGCACGGTCGCCCTCAAACTGCTCGCCCCCGAACTGGCCCGCAACGACACCTTCCGTAAACGCTTCACCCACGAGTCCCGGGTCGCCGCCGCGATCGACCACCCGCACATCGTGCCCGTCTTCGAGGCGGGCGAGACCGACGGCGTCCTCTACATCGCCATGCGCTACGTCGCCGGCAGCGACCTGCGCCATCTCCTGGACCGGGCGGGCCCGTTGGCGCTCCCGACGGCCGTCCGCATCGCCACACAGGTCGCGTCCGCGCTGGACGCGGCCCACGAACACGGGCTGGTCCACCGGGACGTGAAACCCGGCAACATCCTGGTCGCCCGCGGCACCGACAGCGACCACCCCGAGCACGTGTACCTCACCGACTTCGGCCTGACGAAGAAGTCGCTGTCCCTGACGGGGTTCACGACGGTGGGCCAGTTCGTCGGCACCCTCGACTACGTGGCCCCCGAGCAGATCTCCGGGCGGCCGGTCGACGGGCGCTGCGACGTGTACGGCCTCGCCTGCGTCGTCCACGAGACCCTCGCGGGTCGGCCCCCGTTCCGACGCGACGACGACATGGCTCTCCTCTGGGCCCACCAGTACGACCTGCCGTCCCCGCTCACCGAGTCCCGCCCGGACCTGCCGGCCCACGTCGACACCGTCTTCGCGAAGGCACTGGCCAAGAGCCCGGACGACCGGTACGACTCGTGCCTCGCGTTCGTCACGGAGCTGCGGGGAGGTATCGCGGGGCACGCGCCGACGGAGGTCGATCTGCGGGTGACAGCCATGCCGAACGAGGGGCCTCCGGCACCGCCGGCGTGGGCGGAACCGGTATTCAGGCGACTCGACTAGTCACACCTCGGTCCGCGCCGCCAATCCGTTGAGCGGTACCCGCCGCGCCACCACCTTGCGCTGCGAGATCCGCCAACCCGCCTGCACCCGCACCACAGTGTCGATGTACGTCACCGACCCGCACGACCCGTCCGCCTTGATCCCCAGGCCCTTCGACCGGACCCGGACCCGCCCCTCCACAGGCTCGTCGATCACCACGTTCGTGACGTGATGCGCGACGGGGTTCGCGGCGCCCGACGCCAGTGCCGCGTCCACGAAAGCGGTGAGACCGGTGACCGTGCCCTGGCCGAAGTCGCTGAGGTCGTACGCGACGTCCGGGGTGAACACCTCGGCCACGCGGTCGAGTTCGCCGTCGTCGACCAGGTGGCCGTGCAGGGCGATCAACTCCTGGATGGCCAGGCGATCTTCGAGAGTCAACGCCATGTCCGCCCTTTCCTCGGCTGGGCGCACACTCTCATGCCGGACGCCGCGACCGCGCGGGAATTTCGGCCTCTCCCCGCCGCCGCACCGGCCTCGCCACCAACGCCCCCAGGAACCCCGCCACGAACCCCCACACCGCGGCCAGCCCCACCGCCGACCACAGCTTCGGCTTCAGGAACAGGTCACCGGACAGGCCGCCGCCCACGTCGCCGATGCCGAGGAGGGAGAGGCCGTAGTGGGCGGAGATGCGGCCCACCAGGCAGATCATGAGGACCGCCAGGGCGAAGGCCACCGCGAGGTGGACGGCGTGCTGCCAGGCGCGGATGTGGGACGGCGAGCGGACGGCCATGAGGAACGCCGCGGACAGGAGCAGGACCGCGTTCACGACGAGGAGCCACCACACCCGGCCGTCGTAGGCGGCGATGGAGCGCAGGTTCAGCGTGGAGACGTCCGGGGTGCGCAGGACCTCGTCCAGCAGATGGGGCATGGGCAGGCCGAAGGGGCCGTGCACCCGGCCGTTCCAGGTGGCGCCCAGACCGATCGTCAGGGCCAGCCAGACGAGGTTCGGCATGCCGAGCAGGATCAGGGCGAGGGACTGGGTGACTTGGCCACGTGTCGCCGCGACCACGAGGCAGACCACGATGCCGAGAGCGACGTAGGCGAGCAGGAGGGCCACCACCGCGTACGCGGCCGGGCGCACCGACGCGTGGAAGCGCAGCAGCCGGGCGGGGAGCGGTGCGCCCGGCGACACGAGGAGGGCGAGCACCAGGACACCCGCCAGCCACAGCAGGCCGAACAGGACCGTCTGTCCGACGTCCGCCTCGAAGCCGACCTCCGGTGACACGCCGAGCAGGTCGCCGATGTCGCCGAGTGTTCCGTTGCCGAGGGAGATCGAGAACTTCTGGCGCGCGCCGAGGGCCAGTCCGATCAGACCGAGCAGCCACAGGACGGCGATACGGGCGGCCCAGCCGGCCAGCTCCGCCGCCGAGGCGACCGCGCGGTGCCGCAGCGGCCGTAGGAAAGCGGCGGCGGTCGCCAGGGCGCCGGCCAGGGCCACCGAGAGGGGGATGACGGTCAGGCCCGCCTTCGTGTCGGCGAGTTTCACCGTGCCGCCGACCGCCGTCACCACCGTCGCCGTGACGACCCGGGGGAACGCCCCGCCCGGGAGGTCCGTCGCGCCCGCCGCCCACAGGCCCAGCGCGGCGACCACACCCATGGTGAGCAGCCCGGCCAGGACCGTGCTCAGGGCCTGGACCCAGCCGTGGCGGGCGACTGCCTGGCCAGAGGGGGTTTCGGGGCTCACGCTGCCACCGTAGGCAGCGCCCGGGAAGCGCGCCCGCCGGGAGGGCCGTCCGCGTCGGCTTGCGAGCGGACTGGGACCGGAGCACACAATGGGTTCGTTGCGGATAAGTGGTCAAAGCGGCATGAATCCAAAGAAATGCCGCACTCGCCCGCGTCGGGAAGAAGAGCTTGTGAGCGTCGAACCTCCGTCTTCAGGCCGCCCCACCGGACCCCCCTCCGGCCCACTGTCGGGACACTCCCAGCCGCCCTCGGGCCCGCCGTCGCAGCCCACGGGCGGCGGCGGGCCGGGCGCACCCGAGCCACACCGCCCCTGGTGGAAGTCGGCCCCGCGCGTCGCGATCCTCACCACCGCCGTGGTGGCCGCCGTCGTCCTCGCCGTCGTGTTCACCACCCGCTCCGGCAACGGCGGCTCGGGTACCACGGCGAGCAAGGGCGAGGTCTTCCTCCAGGCCGCCGGCAAAACCGGCCCCGATCCGTTCACGGAATCCTCGGCGACCGAGAATTCCGCCCCGCCCGTCTCCGCCTCACCCACCGCCTCGGAACCGGCGAACGCGGTCCGCGGTGTCGACGGCGGCGCCCCCGGCCTCTACGGCGGCACCCAGAACGTCTCCAGTTGCGACGTGGAGAAGCAGATCAAGGCCCTTCAGGCGGCCCCCGCGAAGAACAGGGCGTTCGCGCCCGTTGTCGGTGTCCAGCCCGCCGGAGTCCCCGCCTACCTGCGCTCACTCACCGCCGTACAACTGCGCATGGACACCCGCGTCACCAACCACGGCTACCGCGACGGCGCCGCCACCAGCTACCAGGCCGTGCTCCAGACCGGCACCGCCGTCCTCGTCGACGGCCACGGCGTGCCCCGCGTGCGGTGCGCCTGCGGCAACCCGCTGACGCCGCCCGTCGCCCAGCAGACCACCCCCAAGCCGACCGGCGACAGCTGGTCGTCGTACCGGCCGCAGAACGTCGTCGTGGTCACCCCCGCGCCGCTGAAAATCAAAATCTTCGTGATCTACGACCCCCACAACGGCCACTGGTTCGGCCGCCACCACGGCGACACCGGCCGGCACGACCACCGGACCCCGGCGCCGCTGAAGCCGGCCGGCCCGTCGGTGACCGTGTCCCCGCCGACCTCACCGCCCTCCAAACCACCGTCGTCGTGCGGCCCCTCGGCCCCCGGCACGTCCACGAGCCCGTGCCCGCCGAAGTCGAGCAGCCCGCCCTCCCCGCCCTCCCCGCCCTCCCCGCCCTCCCCGCCCTCTCCACACTCCCCGCCCTCTCCGCCCTCTTCGTCCTCTTCGTCCCCGAGTACGGAGTCGCCGCCCTCCGAACCGCCGTCGACCGAGTCGTCCGCCGCCTCGTCGGCCTCGTCGTCCCCACCCGAATCGCTCGCCCCCGACACGACGACCTCGGCGTCGACATCGGTCTCCACCCACAGCGCGCCGCTTTCGTCGGCGACGAGTTCACCGTCACTCTGATAGGGGGACTGCCGAGCGTGTTGCTGGGTACGAGCACTGATGCGACAGCAACAGACCGGCGCCCGCTTTCGAGAGAGACACGCATGATCGACCACCGGGACGGGGTAGTGATACCGACTCGTTTCGACGTGCCCGTGGAACCGCTGCGGCGGGCGGCGCACTACACAGGCGAACCAGGCTGCATCTCTGCGGCACGGCACCTCACGCACATGTTCCTGGAGCAGCTCAGGACAGAGTGGTGCGCCACGATCGACGACCGCGCCGACAGCGAACTGCTGCTGGTCGTGAGCGAGTTGGTCACCAACGCGGACCGGCACAGCAACGGCCCTTACATCCTGGAGCTGGAGGGCACGGACACCGCGGTGACGGTGTCCGTCTGCGACAGCAGTGTCGCCATGCCCCGGCTCTTCGCCCGCGACCCCGAGCGCATCGGCCGGCACGGCCTGGAGATCGTCCACGCCCTCGCCGCGCAGGTGACGGTGGAGCGGGTACCGGTCGGCAAACGGGTCCGGGCCGTGGTCCGGCTGACCGGTGAGGACCGCTAGGACCTCAGGTCCCGGTCCGGGTGGCCGTGATCAGCTCGTGCAGATACCGCTTCGTGACCCGGCCGCCGTGCCGGGTCTCCAGCAACTCCCGGAGACATGACAGAAGGCCCTCGCGAGCGGGCTCGTCCAGGGCGAGATGGTTCGAGTAGGTGAGCACGACGTCGAGGTACTCGTCGGTCGTGTACGTGATCTCCCGTGCGCCGCGCCACACCCGCACGCCCTCGAAGTGCTCGGAACGCACGAACTCGCCGGTGTCCGTCACGCATTCGTCCTCGGTCGGACTCCGGAAACCGGGCGGAGTGGTCGGGTCCCAGCGTTCGTAGCAGCGCTGCGACCGGTCGAAGAACTCCTGGGTGCCGCCCGCCACATGGTGGGTGGTGACGACCGCGAACGTCCCACCGGGTCGCAGCGCGGACGCCACCTTCGCGACCCGCGTCCGGGGATCCAGCCAGTGGTACGCCGTCGCGATCACCACCAGGTCGAACGGCTCGTCCGGCAGGTCCCACCGCTCGAAATCCGCCACCCGCACCTCCGCCCGCGGGAACGCGCCCAGATTGTGCCGGGCCACCGCCGCCAGCGACGGACCCAGCTCCACAGCCGTCAGCTGACAGCCGAACTCGGCCAGCGGGACGGTGAGTTGGCCGGTGCCGGGAGCGATCTCCAGGACCCGGCTGTCCGGGCCGAGAGCCGCTGTGCGGGCCAGTTCGTCGACCAGGGGGCGCGGATACCGGGGGCGGGCCCGGTCGTAGCGCTCGGCCGCACCGTCGAATGTGTCGCGCAGCACCGTTCTCGCACCCTTCGTCCCGGCGATTCCACCCAGGGCAGAATGCTGATCCCTTGCCCTGGCGTCCAGCGCTTTTAGTCTGAGGGGGTGAGCAACCAAGCGCCGAACCAAGCCCGCGTGATCCCCCTGCGCCCGCACGAGCCGGCCCCTCACCTGCCGGAGCCGACGGTTCCCGCGCCCAAGGAGCCGCTGTGGCGCGACCTGGTCGGTGACGTCCTACGGCGCGAACGTCTCGCCCAGGAGCGCACCCTGAAGGACGTGGCCGACGCCGCCCGGATCTCCATGCCGTATCTCTCGGAGGTGGAGCGGGGCCGCAAGGAGGCCTCCTCGGAGGTGCTCGCGGCCGCCGCCCACGCCCTCGGTCTCGACCTCGGCGACCTGCTGTCGCTGGCCCAGGACGAATTCACCCAGCACCGCAACAGCCAACGGAGCAGGGTGAGTTCGCCGTACAACGGGCTGTGCCTGGTCGCCGCCTGACGAGGTCGCTCAGGCCGCGACGAGGCGCCTGCTGACCACCTCGTCGGCGAGGCCGTACGCCACCGCCTCGTGCGCGGTGAACACCTTGTCGCGGTCCATGTCGGCGCGCAGCGTCGCGATGTCGTGGTGGGTGTGCCGGGACAGCACCTCCTCCACCTGGGCGCGGATCCGCACCATCTCCTTCGCCTGGAGGGCGAGATCGGAGACCATGCCGCGCTGCCCGCCGCTCGCCGGCTGGCCGAGCAGTACCCGCGCGTGCTCCAGGACGAACCGCCGCCCCGGGTCGCCGCCCGCGAGCAGCACGGCCGCCGTTGAGGCGGCCTGGCCGACGCAGAAGGTCGAGATCGGGGCCTGTACGTACGTCATCGTGTCGTAGATCGCCATCAGCGAAGTGAACGATCCGCCGGGGGAGTTGATGTAGATCGCGATCTCGCTCTCCGGGGACGACGACTCCAGATGGAGGAGTTGCGCGATGACGACGTTGGCGACGCCGTCGTCGATCTCGGTGCCGAGGAAGATGATCCGCTCGGCCAGCAGCCGGCTGAACACGTCGTAGGACCGTTCGCCCTGCGGGGTCCGCTCGACGACGTTCGGAATCGTGTACGTCCCCATGTCAGAGCCCCATCCGTCGCTTGGAGGCGGCAGGGCGCACGTCGGCCAGTGAGGCGACGACCTGGTCCACCATGCCGTACTCCTTTGCCTGTTCCGCCGTGAACCAGCGGTCGCGGTCGCCGTCGCGGGAGATCGTCTCCTCGGTCTGGCCGGTGTGCTGTGCGGTGAGGCGTTCGATGGTCTTCTTCGTGTGCTCCAGGCTCTCCGCCTGGATCTCGATGTCGGCGGTGGTGCCGCCGATGCCCGCCGACGGCTGGTGCATCATGATCCGCGCGTGGGGGAGCGAGTAGCGCTTGCCGTGGGCGCCGACGCTGAGCAGGAACTGGCCCATGCTCGCCGCGAAGCCCATCGCCAGCGTCGACACGTCGTTCGGGATCAGCTGCATCGTGTCGTAGATGGCGAGGCCCGCCGTCACCGAGCCGCCGGGGCTGTTGAGGTACAGGCTGATGTCCGTGCGCGGGTCCTCCGCCGACAGGAGCAGCAACTGCGCGCAGACCCGGTTCGCGGAGACCTCGTCGACCTGGGTGCCGAGGAAGACGATCCGCTGCCCGAGCAACTGGGCGGCCAGGTGGTCGTCGAAGCGTGAGGACGGGGTGTCGAGTTCCTCGGCGCGTGGCATGAAGGGCGGCGCGAGACCGGCGGTGAGTGGAGACATCGGTCCTCCTTGTCGAGGCTGTGTGATGTCTCCACTGTCGACCGGGAAGCGCCCGAACTGCGGGTTTCTAGGCTGGTAGCAGATTCGCCGTGGGCAGAGCGGTCACTTCTCGCGGAGTTGGCGGAAGAAGGCCCGGACGTCGGCGGCCAGCAGGTCCGGTTCCTCCATGGCGGCGAAGTGGCCGCCCCGGTCGAGCTTGGTCCAGCGCACGATGTTCTCGGTCCGCTCGGCCTTGTGGCGCAGCGGGAGCTGGATCTCGGCGGGGAAGACGGCGAGCGCGGTGGGGACGGTCGACGGGAGGGTGGGTGCGGCGGCCCGTTCGCCGGTGGCGTGGGCCCGCTCGTAGTAGATGCGGGCGGCCGAACCGGCGGTCCCCGTCAGCCAGTAGAGCATCACGTTGGTGAGCAGCCGGTCCCGGTCGACGGCCTCCTCGGGCAGCTCCTGCGAGTCGGTCCACTCCCTGAACTTCTCGACGATCCAGGCGAGTTGGCCGACCGGCGAGTCCGTGAGGCCGTAGGCAAGGGTCTGCGGGCGGGTGGAGTGCAGGACGGCGTATCCGGTGCCCTCGCGCGACCAGGCGGCCCACCGGCGCCAGGACTCCAGCGCGTCCGCCCGCTCCTCGGGGCCGAGCGCGGCCAGCTCCTCGGGGGTGGGTTCGGTGAGCGCCTGCGCACCCGGCAGCAGGTTGAGATGGACGCCGATCACCCGGCCGGGGTGGGCCCGGCCCAGTTCGCGGGAGATCGCCGAGCCCCAGTCGCCGCCCTGCGCGCCGAACCGCTGGTAGCCGAGCCGGCTCATCAGCTCGGCCCAGGCGTCGGCGATGCGGCCCGCCTCCCAGCCGGTGTCGGCGGGCGGACCGGACAGTCCGAACCCGGGGATGCTCGGCACGACCACGTGGAAGGCGTCGGCCGGGTCGCCGCCGTGGGCCGCCGGATCGGTCAACAGGCCGATGATGTCGACGAATTCGACGATCGAGCCCGGCCAGCCGTGGGTGAGGACCAGCGGGGTGGCGTCCGGTTCCGGGGAGCGGATGTGCGCGAAGTGGATGTTCGAGCCGTCGATGGTGGTCGTGAACTGCGGCCAAGCGTTCAGCTCGGCCTCGGCCGCGCGCCAGTCGTACTCGTGCCGCCAGTACCGCACCAGCTCCCGCAGATGGCCGGCCGGTACGCCGTATGCCCAGCCGGTGCCGGGCAGCTCGTCGGGCCAGCGGGTGCGGTCGAGGCGGGCGTGCAGGTCGTCGAGGTCGGCCTGGGGGATGTCGATGCGGAACGGGTGGACGCTGTCTGCCTGCGGATACGTCATGGAGTCCGAGCCTAGTCGCGGGCCGGGGGTCGGCCATCTGGATTATTCGGCCGCCCGACCGATGAGTTTCGCGGGGAGGATCGGTCGATACAGATGACCGTGTTCGATGCCCCAGGAGCCCATGGAGGAACGCATGACCACCGACGGATTCACCACGTGTCTCTGGTTCGACGGCCAGGCCGAGGAGGCCGCCCAGCTCTACGTGTCGATCTTCAAGAACTCCAGCATCGGCCGCACCAGCCACTACGGCCAGGGCGCCCCGCAGCCGGAGGGCTCGGTGCTCACCGTCGAGTTCACGGCCTTCGGCCAGAAGTTCGTCGCGCTGAACGGCGGCCCGGAGTTCAAGTTCACCGAGGCGATCTCCTTCCAGATCCCGTGCGAGAACCAGGAGGACATCGACTACTACTGGACCAAACTCATCGAAGGCGGCGGCGAGCCCGGCCCCTGCGGCTGGCTCAAGGACAAGTTCGGCCTGTCCTGGCAGGTCGTCCCCACCCGGCTGATCGACATGATCACCGACCCGGACCCCGCGAAGGTCGCCCGGGCGACCGAGGCGTTCATGAAGATGAGCAAGTTCGACCTCGCCGCACTGGAGAAGGCCTTCGCGGGGGAGTGACCCGGTTACGTCGGCTGCGCCAGCGCCGCCACCTCGGCGGCGCTCAGCGCCCTGCCGTACACCCGGAGGTCGTCGACCGCGCCCTTGAGGTACGGGTCGGCGTACTGCGACCTGCCGACATAGCCGGCCCGGATGTGGTTGCCGAAGCGGCGCGGCTCCACGGTGACCGCCGTGTTCCGGCCGGCCTCCGCCCCGTCCACGTACAGGACGGCGGTTCCGTCGCCGTAGGCCACCGCCACATGGACCCAGCGGTCGGTGGGCAGCGGGTCGGCGTCGATGCGCTGCTCGGCGCCCGCCCCGCCCGCGGTGATCGCGTAGCGCAGGGTGCCGTCACCGCTGAGCGGGGTCAGGAACAGGTTCGCGGTGACACCGGTACCGAGGTCGAGGATCCGGCTCCAGACGCCCGGCCTGCCGTCCAGCCGGACCCACGCGGCCAGCGAGTAGGCCGAGGCCCCCGCCAACAGGTCCTCGGCGAGGGCGACATGGCCGTCGATTCCGTCCAGCGCGACCGCACCGCCGAGGCGGCCGTCGCTCAACCATGTGGCACCGCCGACGAGTTGAGCCGTACGGCCGTTGCCCGTCGCGTCGGACGCCGTGGTCCCCGAGGTCTCGTCGAAGCGGTGCCAGGCGGCGAACTCCGGGGGAGAGGGCGGGGGTTCGCCAGTCAGCCAGTACACCGAGTAGTGCTGGTGATGGACGCGGGCGATCGGCAGCAGGGGCACGTCCACGCCTTCCGCGCGGGCGGTGAAGCGCAGCGGGTCCGAGGACTCCTGCCGTACGGAGTCGACGTCCAGGCGGGACAGCCATGGGTCCGCCTTGTCGCCGAACGCCCCGGCCAGCACCACCGGGCCGTGCAGCACGGCCCGCACATCGGGGTCGTCGGGGGTCGCCTCGACGACCGTGCGCATCGGCAGGGACACCTCGACCCGGTCGCCGGTGCGCCATGCGCGGTCCAGGGTGAGCCAGGTGCCGGGCTTCGGACGGTCGGGCAGCGGACGGCCGTTGAGGGCGGCGCGGGCGCCGGCGGCCCAGGCCGGGATCCGCACGCGCAGTCGGTGCGCGGCCCGGCCCGCGGAGACCGTCAGGGTGGTGGTGG
>NZ_JBEXDX010000078.1:0-22923 GCF_040605995.1 Streptomyces sp. NPDC005492 | reverse complement strand
GCCTGGTACTGCGCCCATGTGCCGCTCCACGCAGACCGGTCCCCGGCCTATGCACCAGGCGGAAGCCGCGATCCTGCCCTGGACGAGTCCCGCGATGTGAGGGACGAGTGGCGGGAAATCCTGCGGCGTTCGGCCAAGTGACTGGGTCGCCTCGAAACCTGAGCCAGCCCTGTTGCCATGGGGCTGTTGCTCACTCTGACCAGTTACGGGACAGGTCTTAGCAAGGTCAAAGCACAAAACAGCAGGTCAGGTAGGCACTCCTAAGGCCCTCTCATTTCAGTGCGCTGGTAATTCCCGCACAATGTCACCAAGACTTCTCACTCGATGTCACTACTTCTGCGCTTCAACCAGCAGAGGTGCAGGACAGTCAGATGAGAACCACTGCTGACACCGAAACGAGAAGTAGCAGCCGCCCCGGAAACAGGAACCGGCAGCGGACTGCACCTGCACCTCTCCCTGTGGACCGAGAAGGGTGAGCCGTGCTTCGTCCGCGAGCGGGGACAAGCCCTTCCGCCGCTGATGGACCGGGCTGTCGCGGGACTGCTCGGCGCGCTGCCGCACATGGCCCCGCTGTATGCGCCCACCGTCAACTCCTACAAACGCTACCGCCCCCACTCGTTCGCGCCGCTGCGCTACAACTGGGGCTACGACCACCGCGGTTGCGCCGTCCGTGTCGCCGGACACCAAGAGGGCGCCCGCCTGGAGTGCCGGCTCCCGGGTGCCGACGCCAACGCCTATCTCGCCGTCGCCGCCTGCGCCGCCGCCATGGCCTACGGCATCGAGCACAAGCTCCAGGCGCAGCCGGCCTGTAAGGGCGACGCCTACCAGGACCAAGACTCGCTCGCCCTCTACGCCGACCTCGCCGAGGGCCTCCGGCAGTTCGACGACAGCCCGATCGCGCACAGCCTCCTCGGCAGAAACGTCGTACGGCACTACACGCGTCTCGCGCAGGCGGAACTCCTCTGGCACCGCACCCACGTCACGGACGTGGAACAGGCCCGCGGAATCCGCTGAGTCCCAGCCGCCAAGAGGGGTCACTTCCCCGGCGGCAGGGCTGGACACCCTCGTTCCCCACACCCGACGGCGGGCGGGGAACGAGGGCCCGGCTCCCGGTTTCTGATAACGCCGGGGGCTGATCCCGGAGAGGTCCGGGCCCGGTTCCGGTCTCCGCGGGGTGGTGCCTGCGGAGACCGGAACCACCACCCGACCCCCGCGCCGCTTGAGGAACTGAATGGTCAGTCGGCTTTCAACCCGCAGGACTTCCCGAAGGGAGGACACCACGCGTGCGGGCAGCGGGCTTCCCGTGCCGCCGGACTTCGCCCGCGCCATCTCCGTACGGATCGTCCGCTCCGCCAGCAGCGGCTGGGCGGAGGGGACCGCTGCCTGCGTCGCCTACCGAGATGTGCACGGCGACCTGGAGCCACCTCGCGGCTGGACGACCGCGGAGGGACTTCCCCTCTACAGCTGGCTCGAAAACCAGAAGACCCGCTATCGCGAGGACCGGACCACTCCGGCGGAGATCACCGAACTCGAACGGCTCGGCATCCTCTGGAACAAGCACGACCACATCTGGGAGCAATTCCTCGCCGACCTGGTCACATTCCGCGATGAGCACGGACACCTCGGCGTTCCCCAGAAATACGTAGCACCGTCCGGCCGGCCTCTGGGAACCCAGGTGACCACCCGGCGAACGACCTGGGATGAACTGGGCGCCGAGCGTCAAGCCGAACTCCTCGAACTCGGCTTCATCCGCGACCGGCTCGAACACTACTGGGACCAAGGCTTCGCCGCCTGGCTGGAGTTCACGAGGGAACACGGCCACCCGATCGTCCCGTATGACCACATCACCGCCAGCGGACTGAGACTCGGCCACTGGCGCGTCGGCCAGCTCAGCAAGCTCAGGTCCGGCGACCTGCCGCCGGAACGCGCCAAGCGCATGAAGGCCAACCAACTCGACCTCAACGGGAGCGAGTTGCACGAACTGCGGCACCTTGAGGCGCTCCAGGAGTACCGCCTGGCGCAAGGACACACCGAGGTGCCCACCGACCACGTCACAGCCGACGGAGTGAAACTCGGGCGCTGGCTGTGCAACCAGAGAAAGAAGCTGCGCAACAACACCATCAGCCCGGACCTGGCCCGGGAGTTCTCCCGGCTTGGCGTGCGAGCCGTACTCCGCAAACTGCCAGGACGCGGCTGATACAGAAAACGCGGGCCACCGTGCCGGTCGGCTCGGACGACGCACCGTCCCGGGCGGAGCACGGCAGCCGAGCTGGGGAGGAGACCCTCAAGTGCTAGCGCTGAGCAACGGCCATCGCCGCTCCGCAGGAAACCGCCCGCAACCATCACCACCGAAACCAAGGAGCCCGTCATGTCCGGGGAGAACCAGGACCCGTTCAAGAACCCGCCGCCACGCCGCGTGGGCGTCCATGCCCTCATCACGCGAGGCACCCAGCTGCTCATGGTCAGCCGCCCCTACAGCGTGGCTGTCTCGCACTGGGGCCTTCCGGGCGGCACGGCCGCCGCGAACGAGCTGCCCAGGCGCGCCCTGAGCCGTCACCTCGACGAGAGGCTGACCCTGTGCGCCAGCGCCGGCCGCATCCTGGTCATCGATCACGTCCCGGAGCAGCCCGGACAGCACCACGAAGGCACCAACTACGTCTACGAGGTGTTCCTTCCCAGCGACGTCGAGCCGACCGTCACCGAATCCGGCCGCCTGGGCGAAGCGCGCTGGGTGGAGCGTGCCGACGTCAGCGGTTATGCGGTCGACCACTCCCTGGGGCGGATCGAGCAGAGTCTGCTGGCCGCCGAGACCGGACAGTTCGCCGAGCTGCTCCTCGGCGTACCGCTCCACAGCAGCCGCGCTCGCAACCTGGCCGTGTAGACGCGTCACCAGAGTGCTGCATCGCGGCGATTCGGCCACGACCGGTACCCCCGAGCGCCGCTCTATTCGGGGGTGCACGCTGTACGTGCCCCGCAACCGTGGGTCGGGGACGCGACTCAAACACGCGTGTTCGAAAGCAGTGGCCACCTGGTTGTCCCGGTCATTATCAGTCATCCCCAACCTGGCCTGGCTGGTGCGCTGTTGGTGATGCGTGCCGGGGCCGCCGTCCGAGCCGGCCCCGGCGCACCGCATTCTCTCGTCCGGTCAACCTCAGGAGTCTCCATGAACCCCACCCCTGTCATCGCCCATCTCCTCCCTGGACAGCCCGGGACCGTCCGGGCGGCTGGATCCCTCGCGGCGATGTGCGACAACGCCTCGGCCGGCATCGCGGAGAGTTCACGCCCGGAACCGAGGTGGGGGGCATGAGTGTCACCACTCCGGTTCCCCCCGCGCTGCGGGAATGGGCTCAGGACATCGTCGGGCCGGTGCTGTCCGTACGTAACGTCTCCCACGACCGCCCGAACTCCCGTGTGTGGGAGCTGACTTATGCCACGGGGCGGGTTTTCGTGAAGCTGTCCCCGAATCCGGCATCGTTTGGTCGGGAGACCCGCGCCCTGCGTGAAGTGGCACCCGGTCTGCAGATGGGCACCATCCCCCTGCTTCGGGGAGCCGACGCGCACCAGCAGGCGCTGCTTCTCTCGCCGGTGCCCGGCCGACCTGTGAAGTCGCTCGCCCTCACCCCCGGCGGTGAGCGGTCGCTGCACCGGCAGGCCGGCAGCTGGCTGCGCCTCTTCCACGGCGGCCTGGGCGATCTAACGGCCCGGGTCCGCCAGGACGCCGCCGATGAGATCGCCCGCGCCGCCCGCGGCGCCGACACACATGTGGAGCGGGCCGGGGAGTTGATCAGCACACGGGAACGGCAGGTCGTTCGGCGGCATGCCGCCGAACTCGCCCGCATCGGACCGCTGCCGACGGCCTTCGTCCACGGCTACTTCCAGGCCCGTAACTGGCTGCTGGACATCGACCATGCGGTCAGCGTCTTCGGGGCGGTGGACGTGGAACGTGCCCGTCCCCACGCCGTTGTCGCCGACGCCGTCGCCCTCGCGTGCGGTCCCTGGGTCGGGCGTCCCGACCTGGAGGCGGCGTTCTGGAACGGGTACGGCCGCGCCCTCACCAGTGAGGAGGAACGGGCGCTGTGCTGCCTGTCCGCGCTGGACGCGGCGAGCGCCATCTCCTGGGGCGTGCCCCACGGGGACGAGGAGATCGTGGAGCGCGGACGGGCGACGCTGGCCCGGCTGGAGGTGCAGGCCGCGTGAGCTATCTGTACACGAGCCCGGTAAACGTGATCGTTGTGCTGGTGCGCGACGACGGCCGCGTCCTGGCGGTGCGGCACAACGCCACGGGTGACGTCTCGGCATATGCCGAGGCGGCACCCGCTCGACCCCGGGTTTCCCCCCGTCCCGAAGGATCTGTGATGACAACCGAACGACGCGAGCCAGACACCGGGCAGTCTGCAGCAGGCTTCATCTGGTCGAAGCTGATGGGGAGGACAGCGCGATGACGCCCGAGGAGTCAAACACCGAGGCGTGGACCGTCTACGGCCACCATCACGTCCAGCGCGGCACGCCCCTGCCAGAGGCCGAAGGGATCGACTGGGGTCCCGGCGCCACCGGTCCGGGTGATGCGATCCTCGGTGACCTCGACGGCCGGCGGGTACTGGACCTGGGCTGCGGGCCGGCCCGGCACGCCGCCCACCTCGCCCGCGACCACGGCGCGCTCGTGGACGCCGTGGACTCCTCCCCCACACAGATCCAACGCGCTCGCACCCGCTACGGCCAGATGCCCGGGCTGAACGTGGTGCTCGCGGATGCCGTCGACCACCTGCACACCGTCACCCCGTACGACGTGATCTACTCCGTCCATTCCGTCCCCTACATCGACCCGCACCGGCTGCTGCCCGCCCTGAGCACGGCGCTCAAACCCGGCGGCAGGCTGTGCTTCACCGTCCTGCACACCAACTCCCACGGCAATGGTCCCTCCACCGCGCTCGTCCCGCGGCCGGAGACCCTGCGGCTGGCCGACGGCCCGGAACTGACCGTCCAGATGTGGGTCCTCACGCCCGAACTGTGGGAGGACCTGCTGGTCCAGTACGGGCTACGGGTGGAGAGCGTCACCGTCCTCGACGCCCCGGAAGAGGGCAACCGCGCCTCCTACCGGCTCTTCCAGGTCCGCCGCCCGGCCCGCGTCAACTCCCGCCCGCGCACCACCCGGCCACCCGCAGCACACGCGGCACTCGGCGTCGGCATCATCGTGTCCGGGCCGGACGGCGTACTGCTGGGCCAACACCGTTGTCGTACGGTCGAGTTGCCCGGTGGCACCGTGGAGCCGGGCGAATCACTGTCCGAGGCAGTCGTGCGCGAACTCGCTGAGGAGACCGGCCTCATGGCCCTCCCTGCGGATGTACACCTGCTCGGCACGCTCGTCGACCACGTCGGCGAAGTCGTCCGCATCACCGTGCCGGCCGTGGTCACCACCTGGCAGGGAACGCCCGGCGACCAGCCCGACGAGAGCGTGACCGGCTGGCGCTGGTGGCCCCTCGACGCCCTGCCGTCCGGTCTGTTCGAGTGCAGCGCTCAAGTCCTGACCGCCTGGCGCCCCGACCTCCCCATCGACCACCCGACCGCGCACTTCACCCCCTTCGCCGAAACGGCGAACGCCGCCGCGGAATGACCGTGGCCAACAGCAGCCCACCTCAGCCTCTATCCCGCCACCCGCACCATCGGCGAACGTCGCCCACGCCACCCCCGGCCGGGCTCGTCCTCACCTGGAACCAGCGAACGCCCTGGCCCGCTTCCGGGCCGACACCCAACGTCCGGCCCTTCCTCCTACACAGCCCCCGGCATGCCAAGTCCGGTGCGCCACTTGATGATTCGGCGACTCCATGGCCTCCCCACCACCCAGCGACCCCAACCCGCCCGGCACTGCGATGACGGCCGCCGCGTACGGGGCCTCCCGGGGCCACCCTGTGGACCGGTGTGTCCGTGCACATCACCGACATGGCCGGCCGCATCCTGCTCCAGCGCGTCACCTAACGCACCACGCGCCTCCTTCCCGGCGGCGGCGTAGACGCCGAGGAAGCCCCCACCCGTGCCGCTGCTCGCGAGGTCCTGGAAGAACTCGGCGTCCACCTGCCGATCGGCCGGGCCCTGGCTGTGGACTGGGACTTCCCCGGCGGCACCATCGATCTCCACTACCGGTTCACCTTGCGCGACGACCTCATCGAACACCTCGTCAACGAACCCTGATCCCGTTCCCGCGGCACCTGCTCCCGCTCGCGGGAAAGGCCTCACCTCCACTCAGCCCCGGCCGCCGGGCCCGGCGGCCGGGGCACGGGTGGTACGACGACCTGCGGTACCGCAGGTGGCAGTACGACGGCCGGGAGCACGACGCCCCTCACGCCCAACGAAGCTGGGAGACAGGAACCCATCGCAGATACGGTCGGATACTGGGCGTTGCGAGGTTGCCGTGGGGATCTCGACAGGGACGCCCGAATCGCGTGAGGCGATATCCCGGCGAACCGGGGTAGCCGCCAGACACACGGCGGCTGGACGCCCACCATTCAAGGAGCAGCATGTTCGCACTCACGTCCCGACGTCTGCGCGGCACCGCCCGTCGGGTCTTCGGCTGGCAGCACTTGCGCCCGGCCCAACTGAGCGCGATGAAGGCCGTGATGAAGGGGCGTGACGTACTCGCCGTCATGCCGACCGGCGCGGGCAAGTCCGCCGTGTACCAGGTGCCCGCGGTCCTGCTCGGCGGTCCGGTCGTGGTCGTCTCGCCGCTGATCGCGCTGCAGCGGGACCAGATGCAGAGCCTGCTCGGATCCGGCGCGCTGCGCACCGCCGCCATCAACTCCGCGCAGCGCCGAAGCGACAACGAGACGGCATGGGCGCGCATCAGCGCCTCCTCGGTCGACGTGGTCTTCCTCGCTCCTGAGCAGCTCGCCAAGACGGACGTCACGGACCGGCTCGCTGCCGTCCGTCCCCGGCTGCTGGTGGTGGACGAGGCGCACTGCGTGTCGTCCTGGGGGCACGACTTCCGGCCGGACTACCTGCGGCTGCGCCACGCACGCGAGCGACTCGGCAACCCGCCGGTGCTCGCCCTGACGGCGAACGCGGCGGCCCCGGTACGGCGGGACATCGCCGAGCGTCTCGGTATGAACGACCCGGTGGAGATAGTGGCCGGCTTCGACCGTCCCAACATCCACCTGGACGTGAGGACCTTTCAGGACGCGGCCGCCAAGGAGCGGTTCGTCGTGGAACGGACGGCCGTCGAGGAGAAACCGGGAATCCTGTACGCGGGGACGCGTAAGACAGCGGACAGCTACGCCGAGCAGTTGAGCGACCTCGGACTGGCCGCCGCGAGCTACCACGCGGGCCTCTCCGCCGCCGAACGCCGCCAAGCCCAGGACCGGTTCAGCTCCGGTGAACTCGACGTGGTCGTGGCCACCTCGGCGTTCGGTATGGGCATCGACAAGGCGAACGTACGGTTCGTGCTGCACGCATCCGTCCCCGGCTCGCTCGACGCCTACTACCAGGAAATCGGCCGGGCCGGCCGCGACGGCGCACCAGCCAGGGCGATCCTCGCCTACCGCCCGCAGGATCTGGGCCTGCAACGCTTCTTCGCCGCCGGCGCTCCCGACGCCGACGCACTGCGCCGCGTCGCCGAGCGCCTGCGCGGCGACGCGGGCGCCGTGAGCGCGACCCGGCTCCGGGCCGACTGCGAACTCGGCGCGACGGCACTGTCCGCCGTACTGAACCTGCTGGAGGAGGCGGGAGCCGTCCGTACCGGACGGGACGGCAGCCGCTTCATCGGCGCCTCCGCAGATGACGATGTCGACGCCGTTGTGCAGAGCGCCCTCGCCGTCCACGCCACGCACCTCAAGCTCGAACAGTCCCGGGTCGACATGATGCGCGGCTACGCCGAGACGACCGACTGCCGGCGGCGGTTCCTCCTTGGATACTTCGGCGACTCCGTCCCCGTGCCGTGCGGGGCGTGCGACAACTGCACGGGCCCGGTGACGAAGCCTGCTAGCGGGCTCAGGCGCGAGCGGTCCGGGGAGGGGGGACGGCCCAACAAGGCGACCGCACGGCAACGCCGGTGGACCCGGGCCGGTGCCCGCTCGAACGTCACAACAGGTGCAGTCCGGGCGGCAGAGCCCGTTGCCAGCCGCGCGACGGACGACCACGCCTACCTGCCGGGCGTCCGCGTCAGCCACGGCCAGTGGGGCCAGGGCGAGGTCATGAGCGAGGGCGACGGCAAGATCACCATCCTGTTCGAGTCGGTCGGCTATCGCACCCTGTCACTGGCCGTGGTGACGGACAAGCAGTTGCTCGTCGCGCTGCCCGACACACCGCGCTGACCCTCGACCCGTGAGCCCGCCCATGGGGGGTGTCCGCCTGCTCGACCGACACATACCGCCAGACGTGTCCTTGAGAATGCCGTCGTTTGCGGCTGAGACCTTTGGCGCCGACGTCGCCGGCTGCAGGCGACGCCGCCTGGACAGACTGCACTGTGACCGCCAGGACGGTTTCCGCGGGCGGGCCGCCGATCGAGGCGGGCGGGGCGGCGTGAAGGTGGTGCCACGGCCCTTAGACATCATGATCAGTACCGTCCGGGCGAAATCGCAGTCGCCGAGGTTGCGGCGGCGGCCGCGGAACCGCAACCTCGCCAACGCCGGACTGCGGGTACCGGTCGGCAAGAAGGAACCCCTCCCCCGACACGCCCATGGCCGATCTGGTGCTGCACATCCACCGCGAGCTGATCCACCGCCTGTCCCAGGTCCGCCTGCTGCGCGACCTCTACCTGCGTACGAATCCCGCTGCGAAGGGAGCACCCCGGTGATCCGCCACGTCCAGGTCACCTTCGACGCCCACGCCCCACAGGCACTGTCGTCCTTCGGGCGTGACGTACTGGGCTTCGCCCAACCCGGCCCGCCCGGACGGGCACGGCCCCTGTACACCGGGAACTTCCAGAGCCGGATCGCGCCGCGCGTGCACGAACTCCTCGGTCGGAAGGTGACCGCCGGCGTCCCCGTGGAGATCGGCCGCGGCTGCGTGAAGTTCGCCGGGAACGACGCCTGCACGTTCTGCTCCATCCACGCCGGACAGCTGTGGCGCAACCAGCTCGGCCCCACGACGGCTGGGCCGTACTCGAGGCCGCGTTCGCCGCCGGCTACGACTACCTCTACCTGACCGCGGACGAACTGCCCATGACGTTCGCCAAGCTGCTCACCGCGATGGACGCCACCCGGCCCGACTGGTGGTCTGCCCTTCGGGAGGAGGAGCGGCCGGTGCTCGTCGGCTACGGCCGTGCGGACGGCGTCGCCGACCCGCGCCGCACCGCGCTGCTCACCAGCCTCGGCGTCCGCCAGATCATGATCGGCATGGACGCGGGCACACCCCTATCGCTCGCCGCGATGAACAAGCCCCTCGGCGGACGCCGCCGTGACGTTCTCGCCGAGGCGGAGACCCTGTACCGGCTGAATTCCACCGCCATCACGGTCGCGCGCGACCACGGGCTGCTCATCCGCGCCGGCTTCGTCGTCGGGCACATCGGAATGATCGGAATGACCCGACAGCTCCTGACCGACAACGTGGAACGCATCCTGGCTCTGGTGAGCGAGGGCGCAACGAGCGGCGTCTTCTCCGCCGTCGACATCGAGGTCCTCCCCCCCAGCCGGGCGCCCGCGACTACACCTACCTCACCTCGCCTCAAACAGCACAGGCCGCTGCCGCGCGCCTCGGCCTTGCCATCGCCGACCACACGGTGCTCACCGAGGTCGCCGCGCGCTGGGGCGGACAGGCCGTCGAGCATCAGCCCCCTCCGGCTCCAGCAGGCCGTGCCCGGCAGCGACTTCTCCGTCGCCCGGCTCGCCCGCACCCTGGAGACGACAACCGCACACGTCGTCCACCTACTCGCCGAGCACCCCGTCGACTGGAGCCCGCCCCGCTTCCGCCGCACCCAGCGCGCCGCCAGTCGGTCAGCACAGTGGCGCCTGTGGTACGAACGCGACCTCCTCTCCCTCCAGGCCATCGCCGACCGGGAGGACACCAGCCTCGCCACCATCCGAACGGCACCCGGCTCCGCCCCGCTGGCTCCTATCCAGGCCGGCCGAGGCGGAAGTGAACTGAGGGGCGGTCAGGAAACGCCGGTTGTCTCCTGAAGTTCATGGCGCACGAAGATGTTGTTGCCGAAGTGTCACCTGATGACCACCGGGTGACCGCCACCCGCGGGACGCTTTGTCGGATCCCGGGGAACGATGGGAGACGTCACCGCGAGCGACCAGCCGCCGAAGCACCCGCGAACACCCGAACCGCGCTGGAAGGACATGTCATGACCGATACCGCTCCCAAAGCTCCGACTGCACCAGGGGTGCGGTCCTGGTGGGGGATTCCGTATGCCACCGCCGAGCGGTACCGCCGCCCCGTGGTCGCGGACTTCGATGCTGACCGCCCCTATGACCGTAAGGGCGTCGTCTCTGTCCAGCCCGACAGTGGCGACTGGCTCGAAGCGGACAGTGGGATGGGCGAGGACTGCCTGAACCTGAACGTGTGGGCCCCTGAGCAGCCGGCCGGCGAGGCGCTCCCGGTGACCGTGTACATCCACGGCGGCGGATTCGAGTACGGCGCGAACACGCAGATCACCTCGAACGCCTCCGGTCTCGCCGCGTCGGGGCGCGTGGTGGGCGTGTCGGTCAACTACCGGCTCGGCGCCCTGGGCGCGCTCTCGCTCTCGCAGTACGGCGGGCGGCTCGCCGAGGCCGGCAACCTTTTCCTGCAGGACGTCATCGCCGCGCTGACCTGGGTCAAGCGGAACATCGCCCACTTCGGCGGCGATCCCGACCAGGTCACGGTCTACGGCCACAGCGCCGGCGCCTACTCCACCTTCGGACTGCTCAGCGTCTCCTCCGCCAACGGCCTGTACCGGCGGCTGGCCGCGTTCTCCGGCGGGCCCGCTCGTAGCATCCCTGCGTGGTGGGCCGAGGAGCTCGCGCACCTGTTCGTCACCGAACTCGGAGTGGCGGACAACCCGGAGAAGCTGCTCGACCTCGACGCGGTCTCCCTGAGGGACGCCCTGCGCAAGGTCGCCCCGACGGACCTCGGAGTCCGCGGCGGGGTGGACAACAAGGCCACCGGCGTCGTCCTGGACATCGGGCAGCCGGGCGCGGTGGTGCACGCCCATCCCATGGACGTCCTCGCCTCGGGCGCGCACCGCGATGTCGACGTGCTGCTGAGCATGGCGAGTGACGACATGGGGTGGTGGGTGGCGAACGACCTCGACCGCTTCAACCCGCACACCCGCGACCGCATCGTCGATGAGGTCGCGGGGTGGCGCATTTCCCGCTCCCGCGCGAAGAAGATCGTCGACGCCTACGATCAGGGCGGCCGTGCCCCGGCCGAGGTCCGCGCCGCGGTCATGGCGGACTACCTCTTCGCGCTCCCGGCCGCCCGCGGGGCCCTGGCGCACGCCGCTGCGGGCGGCAACGCCCATCTCCTGATGATCGGGCCCGCCGAGGGCGCGCCCGCGGTGCATGGCACCGAGATGTACGCCCTGGTCGGCCAGGAAAAGCCGGGCCGCAGCGCGGAGCAGGCGGAGCGTGACGCGCGGATCCGCGACATCGTGCTCGACTTCGCCACCGGCGAGCACTCCCGCCTGTGGCCCGCCGTCACGGACAAACCCATCTCGGAAACCGTCGGCAACTCTCCCTTCGAGGGCACCGCCCACTACCAGCAGGTCCTCGACCTGTGGGAAGGCATCGACCGCCCCTGACGGCCGGCGGGCGAAACGGAACAGCGCACCCAGGGGGCCGGAGCGGAGAAGGAACTCGACATGAGCCAACCCACAGCAGCCGATGGCGCCGCACTGGCAACGATGCGGGCCGTCGTCGTCACCCGGCCCGGCGGCCTCGAGGCATTGGAGATCAAGGACGTCCCGGTGCCTGACCGCAAGCGCGGCTGGCTGCGGATGAAGGTTAAGGCGTTCGGCGTCAACGAGTCCGAGGTCATCACCCGCCAGGGCGAGTCGGACGCGGAGGTCACCTATCCGCGCGTTCCCGGCATCGAGGGCGTCGGCGTGGTCGACGACGCCGACGAGGACAGCGGCCTGCGACCGGGACAGCAGGTGGCCACCATGATGGGCAACATGGGCCGCTCGTACGACGGCGCGTACGCCCAGTACGTCACCGTCCCCGCGGCACAGGTCATCCCGTTCGATACCACCCTGCCGTGGGAGGTCGTCGGTGCCCTGCCCGAGATGTTCCAGACCGCCTACGGTCCCTGACCCGCGGCCTGGACCTCAAGGCCGGACAGACGCTGCTGATCCGCGGCGGCACCTCCACGGTCGGGCTGAGCGCGGCCACGATCGCGAAGGACATCGGCGCCACCGTCATCTCCACCACGCGTCACGCCGGGCGTGCCGACGAACTGCGGGCCATGGGCGTCGACCATCCGATCGTGGACGACGGACACATCGCCGAGAAGGTCCGGGACCTCGCACTGCAGGGCGTGGACGCCGCGCTGGAACTGGTGGGCTGCACAGCCCTGCCGGACACCTTCGGATGCGTGCGCGTGCACGGCACCGTCTGCTTCACCGGAGCGCTGGGCGGCGCGTGGGCCATCCCCGACTTCACCCCGTTCATGATCCCCAGCGGGGTGCGGCTGACCAGCTACGCGGGCGAGGCCGCCGACCTCCCGGCTGACGTCTTCGCCCATCAACTCCAGGCCATCGCGGAGCGACGCCTCAAAGTCCCGGTCGCGAAGGTCTACCACGGCCTGGAGCAGGTCCGTGATGCCCAGGCCGACCTCGAATCCGGCACCACGGCGGGCAAGCACGTCGTTGTCCTGGACGACTGAGAACTGATCGCGGGAAGCGACAAGGTCATCGCACGCGTCGACTCGATCTCCTTGATCAGCACGTCGTGCGCAGTGAGTGGCTCAGCCCGGTGGTGAGTGTCGCCGCTCCCGTCGTTTCCGAAGGAGAGAACAGATGGCAGACCAGACAGCAGCAGACGACTTTGGCGCCGTGAGGACCCGGCCCCCGTTGGACCCGGAGCTCGCGCCCGCCGAGGTGGCACGGGGAGCTGTTTTCCCGGCTCTGTCGGACGAGACCCTGCCAGAGATCCGACGGCAGATCGCCCAGGGTTCCCCTGGGCTGGATTCGGAGCTCTGACGGCGGGCGGCAGAGTGCGGGTGGAGGAGCGCCAGGTACCGGGGCCGGAAGGCGCGCCGGACATCACGGTGCTGATTCTCAGCGCCGTCGAGGACCGCGGTCCCAAGGGGGGCATCCTCAGTCTCCACGGCGGCGGGATGATCATGGGAGGTCGCCGGGACCACGTGAGTCATCTCCTCCCCCATGTGATCGAGGGGAGTGCGGTCGTCGTGTCGGTCGAATACCGGCTGGCGCCGGATCACCCCGATCCCGCGCCGGTCGAGGACTGCTATGCGGGGCTGGTGTGGATGGCGAAGAACGCGGACGAGCTCGGTATCGACCCCGAGCGGCTCCTGATCGCCGGAGTCAGCGGCGGAGGCGGCCTCGCGGCGGGGACCGCGCTACTCGCCCGCGACCGCGCCTTTCCCGAGCTCAGCCACCAGGTTCTGATCTGCCCCATGCTCGACGACCGCTTCGAGACGCACAGCAGTCGCATGGTGGACCGCGACGGCGTATGGGATCGCTACAGCAACCTGTACGCGTGGACCTCCGTACTGGGCGAGCGGCGCGGCGGCCCGGACGTGTCGCAGTATGCCGCGCCGGCCCGCGCCGAGAACCTCAGCCGGCTGCCGCGCACCTACATCGACACCGGCTCGGCGGAGGGGTTCCGCGACGAGATCCTGATCTACGCCGGCCGCCTCTCCGAGGCGGGCGTGAGCGTCGATTTCCACATGTGGGGCGGAGCCTTCCACGGGTTCGACATGACGGTGGATCATGCGGCTGTGTCGCGCGCTTCCAGCGCGACCCGTGAGGAGTTCATCCGGCGGGCTCTTGCCAGGTGAGCGGTGCGACAACGCGCAGACTGCCATTGCCTCCTGACAGGCAAGGGGCGTCCGCCGTGTTTGCGTCAAGCGTCGGACCTCGCTTCGCCGGCCGCGTAGGCGGCCGGGGTGAGACCGGTGCGGTCGCGGAAGAACCGGCCGAAGTTCGCGGGGTCGGTGAAGCCGAGGTGGACGGCCACGGTCCGGGCGTCCCACCGGGCAGCTCCCAGCAGGCGCCGGGCTTCCAGGAGGCGCCGCTCGTCGATGAGTTCACGTACCCCTTTGCCGGTGGCGTCCCGGGCGGCTCGGCTCAGGGTGCGGACCGAACAGCCGAGCAACTCGGCGTAGTCCGCGGCTTGGTGCAGTTCGCGGAAGTGCAGCTCCAGGGCGTCCAGGAAGCGCCCGTATCTGTCGGCGCGGCCGGTGCTGGCCGTGGCCGTGGCGACGGGGACGATGCCTGGGGAGCTGGCCAGGCGCAGCAGCAGCGATTCGAGCAGGCTGCGACGCAGGGCGTGGTGGACGTCGAGGGGGCGGCGCCCCAGCGCGCGGTGTTCGTCCAGGAGCTGGAGTGCCGTCTGCTGGAGCCAGGCGGTGTCGTCGGGGTGCGGGCTCAGCACGGCAGGGGCCTCGTGCGCGGTGAGCGGGGCCAGGAGACGGGCGAGGTCGGGCCGTAGCACGTCCGGTTCGAACAGGATGAACGGGCCGCGGGCCGCGCCGGGCGGATGCCAGCACTGCGCATGCCCGGGACGCACCCACAGCCACTGCCCGGGAGTGACGGTCCGCGTGACGTAGTCGACGTCGTGCCGCAACTGGCCCTCGGTGACCAGGATCAGGTAGTGGAAGGTGGCACGGCCAGGGCGGGGCGGGTTCCACGGCCAGTCGTCGTGCTGGGCGAAGAAGTCCTCGACGGTACTCACCTCGAGGCCGTACGGAGTACCGACCGGGGGCTGAAAACCGTACAGCCGAACCGTGGCAGGACCGGTCTCGGTTCCGCTCGGGTCGGGGTGTCGCTTGTCGACCATCACGTGTCCGCAGCCTACCGCCCTTCCGGTCGGCTTCGACGCAAGGATGGAACGTGCCAGCGCACCCACGCGGCGCGCCCCCTACCTCCTTCGATGCCACAGTCCGTCACCACCTGAGAAGGCCCACCGCCCATGAACGCATCGACCCTGCACAAGACCGCCGCCGACTGCGCGGAGGAACTCCCCGCAGCCCAGCTGGAGCACCCCTTCGGCCCCGACTGGGAGGTCTACAAGGTGCGCGGCAAGGTGTTCATGCTGATGACCGAAGTCCCGGGGCGTCCTGTCGTGATCCTCAAGGCGGACCCCGGCGAGGCCCACGCCCTGCGGGAGCAGTACAGCCACATCACCCCCGGCTACCACATGAACAAGAAGCACTGGATCACCCTGGAGAGCGGGGAAGGCGTCGACAAGGAGCTCATCAGGGAGCTCGTCACCGACTCCTACCGGCTCGTCGTCGCCCAACTGCCCAGGGCCGAGCGGCCCGTCGACCCGCGCACCTACGGCACCGGCACACGGGCGTCCCGGTGAGCGCGGCCGGTGACCGGCTCCAGGACACTGCCCGCCAGGCGGCCCTGGCCCTCCCCGACGTCAGCCACGGCTACCCCTTCAGCCCGGGACTCGACGTGTACAAGGTCGCGGGCAAGGTGTTCCTGTGAAGCTTCCCCTTGATCGTGGACACCTGGAGACACTGGGACCTGAGGTTCCAGAGGAAGTACACCAGGTGGGAAGCAAGTACACGAAGCGGTACACGGAGGAGTTCAAGCGCGACGCCATCGCGCTCGTCGACTCCTCGGGCAAGACGGTCACCGCGGTGGCCCGGGAACTCGGCATCAACTCGGATTCCCTGCGCGGCTGGTACCGCCAGGCCAAGGCCGACCGAAGCGGGAGCCAGGGCGGCGAGCTGACCAGCGCCGAGCGTGAGGAAGGTCGACGGACATGACGTCGAAGCGAACGTTCGTCACCGAACTTCTCGCGCGCCTTCAGCCGAGCCTGGTCGATCATCGCGGGAGTCACATCCACACCGAGCACCTCGATGTCAGGACGCTCACGCGCGAGGACGAACGTGGGCTGACCGGTACCGCAGGCCAGGTCCAGGACAACCGAGCCGGCCGGCAGACTCGGCAGCCGATCGAGGACGGCCTCGGTGACGGGGTTGGTGGCCGGGAGCGTGGTGTCCATCGCGGCACCAGCTCGTTGCCAGTCGACCTCCGCTGTCCTGCGTTGCGGCATGGCGGCAGTTGACCTGCTCATCGCGCATTCCTCCACGGTGGTTCCGTCGATCCCGTGCATAGCGGGGCGGTCGGTGGGACCTGCACGCGGCCCCGGTCATGAGGAAACACCGGCGTACCCCCACGCCGCCATGTCCGCCCGGCCCTGATCGATACGAGCTTGTGCGCGCGCCGCTAGCCGGGAGTGTAAATCTAACGGCGGATCCGACGATCATGGGAGAGACGTCAAGTGACTGACACCGCCGTGGAGTTGGAGACCGTGGAGCCTGTCGAGAGTGCCCAGTTGGGGCAGCCTGAGCCCGTGTCCGACGAGCATCTGGTCAAGCTGGGGCGGGGCCGGGTGAGCGCGATGAGCAGCGCCCAGTGGCGGCCCGGCGACATGGTCATCGACAAACGACGCGTGGGTACGGATTGCCACCCCTGCCGTTCGACTACCACGGAGCCGCTGCGGTGCATGGCCTCTTCAACACGATCGGGTACCCACTGGCGACGTGTCGACTGGAGGGTGCCCGTGCGGGCGAACAGGCAGCCCGGGTGGGGCGCATACGTCCGAGACTCCGTCACAGGCAGGCTGCACGTCACGGACGTCGTCATGGTCGCCCTGTTCGGTGACCGGATCGGCGAGATGACACGTTTCGAGACGACGCTTGCGCCGTACTTCAGCCCGCCCCTGACGCTCGGCCGGACACGGGCCGCGATGAAGTGGCGGGAGACGGAAAGGCGTTGAGCAGTGCGAAGCCCAATGCGAAACCCAGCATGGTGTACACGCCTTGCGGCCAGAAGATGTGGCTGTCGATGAAGGACCAGCCGGAGACGAGGAGCACGGCCGTGCCGGGAAGGACCCGGAGGCGCTGCCGGGGAGCGAGCGCGACCGCCGTGGCCAGCACGGCGACGATGAGCGCGTAGGTGCCGGCGTGGCCGAGTGCATCGCCCGTGTCGAAGAGCGGGCGCTTCAACGAGGCCAGGGACACCTGTTCCGGGGCGTGTTCGACCGCCGTACCGGCCGCGATCCCGGCAACCGCGTCGAGCCCCGTGTAGTACGCGGCATAGGTAAACGCGGCCAGCCAGGTCACGACCGTGGCGATACCTGCGATGTCGCGGCCGGGCCGGCGCCACAGGGGGACGAGAAGCCCGATCACGAGCAGGGGAAAGACCGGCAGGAGCACGATGTGCAACCACGCCCATTCCCCGGCCGTCGCCCGGGAGAGCCCGTGCGGATGCACGAGACCTGCCGCGGCCAGCAGCAGGGGCGCAGCGGTGACCAGACACATACGGCGGAGGGTCGGCATGCGGCGATGCTAGGCGTGGGACGTCGCGCCGCGAGCCGGCTGCTCCTGCAGCGTCAGGGATTCGTAAGACTGCCCGGCAGCCGACCACTCAGCAGCCGCTCGATGAACCTACGCCGTGCAGGGCGCAACGCGGCGGCCTGCCGCCTCTGCCAGCTGGTCTCATGGCCCAGTTGAGTGCCCGTGGACAAACTGATCGCGGAGTAGTTTGTCCACGGACAGCGAGAGAGGCTCCACAACTTTGGGGACGTGCGCATGAGCGATGTCTATCCGTTCCTGGCGGTCGACGACGTCGACGCCGCAGTCGTGTTCTACGCGCAGGCGTTCGGCGCCATCGAGGAAGGCGAGCGAGTGCGTGCTCCTGACGGGCCGCAGGTGGCAGTCCTCTCGATCGCAGGTCATCGCCTCGGCGTGGCGACCGAGGCGCCAGAACTCGGCACGCCGAGTCCCCGGACACTCGGTGCGACGACAGTACGCATCTCCCTCGACGTCGATGATCCCGACACCGTTGCAGCACAGGCAGTCGCCGCCGGCGCACGCGAGATGTTCGCGGTCACCGACCAGCCCTACGGGATGCGCCAAGGCCGCGTAGTCGACCCGTTCGGCCACCACTGGCTCATCAGCCGCCACCTCTGAGCGCCGTGAACAAACCGATCGCAGAGCAGTTGGGAGCAGAACTGGCGACATGACCTGACGGGCCAGAACCTTGTCGGCAGCAGGAGCGGTACCAAAGCCCCTGTCCTGCCAAGAGGTCCTGTGAAGCCGTTGTGCGCGCCTGTTCCTGCCACGGTCCCCCCTGCGTCCCGCAGTTCACCGCGGCTCAGGCGGAGGAGGTACAGGCAGTACACTGCGGTCGCGTTTGCTGCGCCGCCGGAGAACTGCCACCACCAGATGGCGTCTTCCGGCTCCTGGGCAGGGTTCAGCAGGCAGGCGAAGTGCACGGCCCGCTCGACATCGGTGAGGTCGCCGACGAGAGAGGGGGCGTTCCCCCTCTCCGGGTGTCAGGCTTGGTCTGCCAGGATGGTGAGTTGCTCCGCGATCCGGTCCACGCGCGACTCGTTCTCGCTGCGCAGGCCATACACGCCGGTGAGCGGCACACGACTTCCATCGGAGAGGATCGCGAGGGGGAATTCCCACAGGGGGCCTATCGCCTGGAAAGCGCGCACCCAGACCAGGTCGTCCCACGACACGAACCGCGTGCGCCACGTCCCGTGACTGTGAATGCCTTCAGGGGACACCTGGAGCCGCGCCGTGGCGGTCCGCCAGGTCAGCGATGCCCAGCCTGCCGCCAGGGCCCCGTACGGCCAGGGCCTGATCACCCCTGGCAAGCCCTGGATACCCCCCACGCCGATCAGGGCCAGCAGCTGAAAGCACAGCACTTGCAATGCTGCTACCCATGGAATCCTGATGGTCTCCCGCACATCCACTGTGTAGCGCTACAGGCGCCCCCCGGCAACAGACCGGACGATCAGTCCAGTTCGACGATCAGGCAGCCGTCCACCTACGCGGGATACACGCAGCCGTCGGCGATCGCCCGGTCGACTATCACAGGCCGCCAGGTTGATGGTGTCCGCGTCCCGCGTGCCGACGTGAGTCTCCAACAGGCCCTGGACGGTCACGCGCTCAGCCCGATTCAGGTAATAGGAGGGATAAGAGGGTTGTGACAATCCGGAACCGTCCCGGAAATCACGACGGCCGTGGCAAGCGGTTCTGATCCACTTCTTGTGGGGTGGAAACTCCCACTCTGCATCAGTCAGTTGAACTCGCGTCACGCGGAACGACCTACCGGACCGGGAACCTCCGCGAGAGCGAAACCCGCAGATTGATTACGACTGGCGTTCTTGGCAAGGGCGGCAGCTTCAGTCACGACGACCACCCCTAAGCTCAACTCCATGACCGCGTTCGACGACCTCACTCGCCTCATCCCACCGCCACCGCAACCACTGTGGGCGAACGGAGACTGGGACGAGGTGGAGGCAGCACTTGGCGTGGAACTCCCCTCTGACTTCAAGCAGATGGTCGGAGCCTACGGGGCTTACCACTTCGCCGAGTTCTTGACGCCACTTACGCCCTTTGGCGGGCGAGACCTGCTGGTCGGCCCGGCGAAACGGCTGCTTGACCAGGAACGCACCTTCCGGGACAGCAACCCCGACGCCTGCCCGTACCCCTTCTACCCGGAGCCGGGCGGACTCCTGCCGTGGGCGGGAACCGACAACGGGGACCGCGTGTGCTGGCTCACTGACGGGCAGCCGGACGAGTGGACGGTTGTCTGCTGGAATCCGAGGGGCTGGTACTACGACGCGCATCCCGTGGGTGCGGTCGAGTTCTTGGTCGGCTGGATATCAGGACACATCAGCACCAGCGTCTTTCCCGACGCCGCCGAGTTCGTCGAGGAGGACTGATCCGATTAACTCGGGCACCCCAGCCGCGTCGGCAGCCGCATGGACGTTTGCGATGGCGTCGCGTCGGCCAGCGGGCCACTGAGTCGGACAGGCTGACCGATCAACCTACGGCGTGGCGGTGATCCCGCAGATTGATCACGACTCGATACGCGCCCAGTAGGACGGGTCGGTTGGCCAGTGAGCAAGCCCGCGCGATGAGGTCGAGGTGTCCGTCATCGACGAAAGCGGTGTTGGCCGGCGGACCACGCCATGGGCGATCGACCGACCGGATGAAGTTCCGCCCACAAGCTGTCAGCACGGCGCCGAGCAGCGGAACGGGCGCGGGTCGTGTCCATACGCTGCAACCAGGAGCGCCCGGCGAGTGGGGCCCGCATCGCACGGCCCCGTGCGCTGCGGGCCCGCGTGATGTGGGCTCCTCCGACTCGGCTTCTTCGACTCGGCTTCTTCGACTCAGAATTGGCGGAATGCATGAGACCGATGATCTCTGGCCGGCTCCGGACCTGGGCCGCTGCTGGTACGGCACTCGTGGTTTTGGCGGGAGCGGCCGCCGCCGGCTCCCCGGCGGCGGCGCACGGCGACGACCTCGGGCCCGCCATCGAGGCGATCATGCACAAGCCCAGCTACGAGCACGCGCAGTGGGGCGTGCTGGAGACGGACCCGGAGAGCGGACAGGTGATCCACTCCCGGTTCGCGAACCAGTTCTTCGTCCCGGGCTCGACGGTCAAGCTGGTCACCCTCTCGACCGCCTGGCACGCCCTCGGCCCGAACCACCGCTTCACCACCCCCGTCATGGCGACCGGCACCCGCACCGGGTCGACGCTGCACGGGAACCTGGCGCTGGTCGCCCAGGGCGACCTGACCATGGGCGGGCGCACCAAGCCCGACGGCTCGGTGGCCTACACGGATATCGACCACACCGAGGCCGCGCTGCCTGGTGCCACCCTCACCCCTGAGAACCCGCTGGCCGGCATCAACCAGATCGCCCGGCAGATCCGCAAGTCCGGCATCACCAGGGTCGACGGCAACGTGATCATCGACCCCCGCCTGTTCACCCCTCCGGCGCTGGACCCGCAGCCAACCCCGCTCATCCTCAACGACAACCTGATCGACCTGCTGACGACCCCGACAACGCCGGGGCAGCGGGCAAAGCTGTTCTGGCGCCCGCAGGTCGCGCCGTACCAGGTCACCTCCAGTGTCCGGACGGTCTCCAGCGGCGGGACCACCTCCATCAACGTGACCGCCTCGCCCGACGGCACCCGCATCCGCCTCTCCGGCACCATCGCCGCCGGCTCGCAGCCACAGCTGCGGATCTCCAACATCAAGGACCCGAACGCCTTCGGTCGCACCGCGCTGATCGAGGCCCTCGCCCGCGCCGGCGTCACCGTCACCGCGCCGCCCACCGGCCCCAACCCGCAAAACCAGCTGCCCGCCTCCTACCGCCACGACCCCCGCGTCGCCGCGTACGTCTCCCCGCCGTACAGCCAGTACGCCAAGCTGATCCTCAAGGTCAGCCACAACCTCGGCGCCAACCTGGCCCTGTGCAACATGGCCGTCTCACGCGGCAGCAAGAACTGCTTCGACGCGTTCCCGATCGAGCACGACTTCCTCACCAACGTCGCGCACATCGACCCGACCCAGTTCCAGCTCGCCGACGGGCGTGGCGGCACGCCGGGCGAGCGGGTCACCCCGAAGGGCCTCGTCGAGATCCTCACCTACTGGCTGCACACCCCCGATGCCAAGGCGTTCCGGAGGCTGCTCCCGATCCTCGGCGTCGACGGCTCGAACGGGATCTCCTGCAAAACGAACTGCCCGGCCAAGGGCAAGGTGTTCGCCAAGCCCGGCACCATTCTCAGTGGTGACGAGCTGAATCAGCAGATCGGGGTCGGAGCCCAGAACGAGGCCGGCTACTTGCGGACGAACGACGGACGCCTGCTGACCTTCTTCGTCGGCGTCAACGGCGCCAGCAGCCCCGACCTCCAGACCTTCCTCAGCATCTTCAACGACGTCAACCAGGTCACCGCCCTGCTCCAGGAGGAGGCCTCGGCACACGGGTAAGGGCCGCCCAGGCTGCGCGCGCAGACGCAAAGAGGTCCTACCCTCAAGCGGGATAGGATCTCTTTGCGTCGCAAGGTCTCTGCGATGAACGCCACTTTGCCGCCCGGCCCTGAACTGGAAGCCCGCTCGGTCGGGGCCACCCCTACCAGCCACCAGACCTGTCCTGGGGCCCGGGTGGGGCCGGAAGGCCGGTGAAACCCCGTGAACGATCAATACGTCCGGGGCGCTTGCACGTCAACTGACCTGCACAGATGGTGAGAACAGGGAAACGAAGTGAACCCCGGGGTACGGCTCTGGCGACCTTGTAATGCGTAGGTCGTCGGTTCGAATCCGACAGGGGGCTCATCGTGAAGACCAGCTCAGACGGTGTCTGAGCTGGTCTTTTTGGTTCAGCGGATGAGGCGTCGGCGGCGGGCGCGGGGATGAAGAACTCGCCCATGCGCCGCATCGCCTCCTTCGACAGGTGGGATCTGCACCCCGAGTTCGTTCAGGATCGTGTCGGCCGTGTGACGGCTCCCCTCGTACAGGCGGCGGTCGTCGATCCCGGCTTCGGCCAGCAGCTCCTTGAACTCCTCGTAGTCGGCGCGCGGGTCAAGGGGGCGTCCGTCCGGCCGCGAGAACGCCACCTTGTGTTCCTGCCAGAGGTCGCCGACGGCGTCCCGCGTCTCACCCTGCTGCGCCCTGTGCTCGTGCGGGAAGGGGAAGAACCGAGTTGAACCGAACGGACTCGGACGCGTACGACAACGACACCATGGCCTGCTGGCAAGGCTCGGTCGGATTCGCATCCCCGAGCTGCCGAGAGGCCCTAATCCCTTGTTAAGGGCGTTCCGAGGGAGCGGTTGGTTCTCGGGATGTTCGGGTGCCGGACCGGGACCTTGTGGCTGCCTGGCGGGCAACGCCTCGCTTTAGACAGCGTGCGCGGTCCCGGTGCTCATGGTGGTGGCGGTCGCGTGGGCGCCGTTTGGATGCCCCAAGAGGCCCTGACGGGCAACGTCTCAAGGCAGAGCGGCGACATGCGGTG
>NZ_JBEXDX010000077.1:0-23553 GCF_040605995.1 Streptomyces sp. NPDC005492 | reverse complement strand
TATCTAACAACCAGAAGTCCAACCTCGTGTCGTGGTGTTTGGTGAGTTGATCTGGGCGGTTTGATTCCCCCCTCTCCGCGGGCCCCCCCCCCCCGGCGGGCCCCCCCCCGGGGGGGCGGCCCCGGCCACAGTACGAGAGTGCCGCGGAACGGACACCCGGGGAGGGTGAAGACACCCAACCGACCGGATTGTCAGGCGACCGCGGGGTCGAGCAGCCCCGCGCGCAGGCGGCGGAGCATCCGGCTGATGAGCCGGGACACATGCATCTGGGAGATGCCGAGTTCCTCGCCGATCTCGGCCTGGGTGCGCTCCTCGACGAAGCGCATGTGGATGATCCGCCGCTCGCGCTGGTCGAGTTGGGCGATCAGCGGGGCCAAGGAGTTGAGGTCGTCGACCAGTTCGAGCCCGGGGTCGTCCTCGCCTATGACGTCGGCCAGCACGGTCTCGCCCTCGCCACCGGCGTCGGTGCTGAGTGCCGCGTCGAGCGAGGAGGAGGTGTAGCCGTTGGACGCCTTGCGGGCCTCGATGACCTCTTCCTCGGAGAGGCACATCAGCTCGGACAGTTCCCGCGTGGTCGGCGTGCGGCCGAGGCGGGACCGCAGTTCCTCGGTCGCCTTGGCCAGCTCGACGCGGGCTTCCTGGAGTCGGCGCGGGACATGGACGGCCCAACTGGTGTCGCGGAAGAAGCGCTTGATCTCGCCGACGATGTAGGGGACGGCGAACGACGTGAACTCGACCTCGCGGGAGAGTTCGAAGCGGTCGATGGCCTTGATGAGTCCGATCGTGCCGACCTGGACGATGTCCTCCATCTCGTTGTTGCTACGGCTGCGGAAGCGCGCGGCCGCGTAGCGCACGAGGGAGAGGTTCATCTCGATCAGTGTGTTGCGCACGTACTGGAACTCGTGGGTGCCTTCTTCCAGCGAGGCCAGCCGGTCGAAGAACTGCCGTGACAGCTCACGCGCGTTCTTCGGGCTCACCTTCGACGGCTCCGCGATCAGCGGGAGAGGCCCCTCGGCCGTCACCCGCTGCTCTGCCGTGGCGTGTACCTCCACTGCCGTCACGGCTGCCATGTCGCCCACCCCATTCGTCCGAAGGAACTTCTGTCATGAGGCCCCTGCCCCGCTTCTCGCGGCTCACTCCTCCTCATCCGGTCAAATTCGGGGTGCGCACCTCGTTTCCGGTAGGGAGGTTGACCCGGCGGCCGCATTCCACTTCTGTCATGTCTACGACAGTTCAGCATTCCGATTCCCGTTCGACATACCGAATTACCGGATGGGGTGGCCGACTTGAAGACGACCGGAGAAGACCGCATCGATGACGGCGTACCGGACCCGGGCGGGGTGACGCGCCGTCGCGCGCTCCAGCTAGGCGCGGTCGCCGCGGGCACGGCCGCGCTCGACCTGCCCCGGTCGGCTGCCGCTGCCGTCAACGACAGTCCAGCACCGGCCAGTTCGGGGCGTGAGCGGTCGTTCGACGAGGGCTGGCTCTTCCTGCGCGGCGACCCCGCCGGAGCCGAGGCTCCGTCCTTCGACGATGGCTCCTGGCGCTCGCTCGACCTCCCGCACGACTGGAGCATCGAGGACCTCCCCTACGCCCCCTCCACCGACGGCGGTGCGACGAGCGACCCGTCCCTGCTGGTGCTGAAGGACCCCGACCCCACATTGCCCCAACCTCCACAGGTGATCGGCCCGTTCGACACGGGGAACAGCCAGAACGGCGGCTCGACCGGCTACACGGTGGGCGGAATCGCCTGGTACCGCAAGCACTTCGGAACGCCGGCCGGGGACGGGCTCCACACCGAGCTGCGGTTCGACGGCGTCTATCAGAACGCCGACGTCTGGCTCAACGGCGTCCATCTGGGCTTCCACCCCTACGGCTACACGGGGTTCGCCTACGACCTGACCCCGCACCTGAGCCCGACGGGAGCGAACGTGCTCGCGGTCCGCGTCGACAACGGCGGCCGGAACAGCCGCTGGTATTCGGGGTCGGGCATCTACCGGCACACCTGGCTGACGGTGACGGGCGCCGTGCGCGTTCCGCGCTGGGGTGTGCGGGTGACAACACCCGTGGTCGGCAAGGACCGTTCGGTCGCTCGCGTGGAGGTGTCCGTCGCCAACCTCGGCGCGCGTTCCGCGTCGGCACAGGTGCGGGTCACGGTCCTCCACCCGCACCAGCACGTCGTGGCCGTACGACGGACGCCCGCGCAGGGAGTCGCGGCGGGTGCCACCGCCGACTCCTCGGTCGACGTCCCGGTCGCGCGGGCGGCACTGTGGTCCCCGAAGTCACCGAGCCTCTACACCGCGCGCGCCGAGGTGGTGGTGCGCGGGAAGGTCGTCGACACCGTCGACACCCGGTTCGGGATCCGTTCACTGGTCTGGAACGGCGAGGTCGGCTTCCTCCTCAACGACGAGCCCGTCAAGATCGTCGGCGGTTGCGTCCACCACGACCACGGGCCAATGGGAGCCGTGGCGTTGGACCGGTCCGAGGAGCGCAGGGTCGAGATCCTCCAGGAGGCCGGCTTCAACGCGCTGCGCACCGCGCACAATCCGCCGACCCCGGCTCTGCTCGACGCCTGCGACCGACTGGGCATGCTGGTGATGGACGAGTTCTTCGACGTGTGGGACACCGGCAAGAACCCCGACGACTACTCGGTGCACTTCGCCGAGTGGTGGGAGCGGGACCTGACCGGCGCCGTGCTGCGGGACCGCAACCATCCCAGCGTGGTGATCTGGTCGCTGGGCAACGAGATCACCGACTCGACGAACGGGGTGCGGGGAGCCCAACTGGCCGCCCGGCTGCGCTCATTGGACCGGACCCGGCCGATCACCCTGGGCGGTGGCTCGACGTTCTCGGCGGACGATCCGTCCTGGAGCTACGTCGACGTGGGCGATGTGCACTACAACGCGAACGGCAAGGGCTACGGCCCGATGCACCACGCCCATCCCGAGCGGGCGATGACACAGAGTGAGGGTTTCCCCGCGACGATCCACCAGGACACGGCGTTCGTGAACGACAACGCCTGGGCGGTGGGAAGTTGGGTGTGGGCGGCCTGGGACTACCTCGGCGAGTCCGGCATCGGCAAGACACCGATGGCACCGGAGGGGACGGCGGCGGGCATCGGCGACCAGAGCGTCATGCCCGGCTGGTCGATCGCCCGTACGCTGCACCACTCCTGGGGCGGCTTCGGCTACCCGTACCCCTACTTCCAGGGCAACTGCGGTGACATCGACCTGATCGGCCGGCGCAAACCGCAGAACCACTGGCGGGCCGCGGTCTCCGGGCTCAGCCCGGTGGAGCTGATGGTGGAGCGTCCGACGCTGCCCGGCACCGAGCAAGTGGCCGTCTGGTGGGGGTACTTCGACGAGCTGGCGAGCTGGACCTGGGACGTCGAACCCGGCCGGCCGATGACCGTGCACGTCTATACACCGGGCGACAGCGTACGGCTGCTGCTCGACGGCGCCGAGTTTCCCGGCGGTGCGGCGACGGTGCCCGAGCGGGCCACGGCCACCTTCACCGTCCCTTACACGCCGGGCGAGTTGACCGCGGTCGCCTCCCGCGAAGGCCGCGAGATCGGCCGTACGACACTCACGACGGTCGGTGCTCCGGCGGCCCTGCGGCTGGTGTCCGACGTCCCGCACCTCACCACGGGCCGCGACGACCTCGCACACGTGCGCGTCGAAGTCGTCGACAGCCGGGGCCGGTTGGTGCCGGACGCGACGGTGCTGGTGTCGTTCCGGGTCGACGGCGCGGGAGAACTCGCCGCCGTGGGCAACGGGAATCCGCACAACGTGGACAGTTTCCGTCTCCCCCGTCGTCACACCTGGCACGGACAGGCGCTGGCCGTCGTCCGGCCGGCCAAGAGACCAGGCCGCGTCACACTCGTCGCGAGCGCACCCGGACTCCGTTCCACGGCACTGTCCTTGACGGCCCGTCAGTGACAGGGCGGGCGGCTCACGCGCTCTTGCGCCCGACGCCCGCGTAGACCCAGTACTCCGACGGGTTCTCGGGGATCTCGTCCTGCGGGTCCGGGCGCCACAGGGGGACGTAGGCCAGGCCGGGTTCGACGAGGTCGAAGCCGTCGAACAGGCCGAGGATCTCGTCGTAGGAGCGGGCGGTGACCGGTGAGGTGGCCTTGGACCGGTACAACTGCCCCACGGCCGCCGCGGTGTCCGGGCGGTCCTGGTTGGTGGCGTGGCTGAGCGCCAGCCAACTGCCCTCTGGCAGCGCGTCGCGGAACGCGGCGACGATGCCGGCCGGGTCCTCGGCGGGGCTGACGAAGTGCAGGATCGTGATCATCAGGACGGCGACGGGCTGATCGAAGTCGATCAACTTCCGTACCTGCGGGGAGGACAGGACGTCGGCGGGCCGCCGGATGTCGCCGTCGACGATGTCCGCGTCCGGGTTGTCGGCGAGGAGGGAGGCGCTGTGGGCGACGGCCACCGGGTCGTTGTCCACGTAGACCACCCGGGCTCCGGGAGCGGCCGCCTGCGCGACCTCGTGCACATTGCCCTGGGTGGGGATGCCCGAGCCGAGGTCGATGAACTGCCGTACCCCCGAGGCGGCGAGGAAGCGCACGGCCCGGCCGAGGAAGTCGCGGTTGGCCCGGGCGAGGGTGCGCACCTGGGGATCGATCGCCGTGAACGCCGCCACCGCCTCGCGGTCTATGGCGAAATTGTGTTCACCGCCCAGCATCGCGTCGTACATTCGGGCGACACTCGCCTTGTCGGGATCGATCCCCCGCGGCAGACCTCCAGTACCCGGCACCACAACTCCCTCTCAACCGAAGATCCTTGACGCGTCATCATATAGTTGCCTCGAACACCCGACAGGCCGCTTGCCCCCACACCACGCGGCCGGTCCCCCTCCGGAAAGGCACGACCCTGCGGAACGAACCGCTCAGTCACCACGGTGACGCACCCGCTGCCGTCCCCCCACGCCGCAGGCAGGCCTTCGCCCCCGCCGCGGACGTGATCGGCTCGGAGCTGGACCTGCGGCTGACCGGCAGCCATGTCGTGCACGCGCTGACGCCCGGGTTCTGCGACGCGGCGTCGGTGTATCTGCTGGAGCGGTGGGTCGTCGAGGAGAACGCGTTTCCGTCCGTGGATCCGCCGCAGATCGAGGCGCGTCGGCTGGCGGTGCGGGTGGGCACGGAGGCGCCCGAGACCTGGGACGGGGTGCTGCCGGTCGGTGAGGTGATCGTCTTCCCGCGCGAGACTCCGTACGCCCGCGCGCTCGCCACCGGGCACACCCAGATGCTCGACGGGGTGGACCAGCACACCTCGGAGCGGCTGCTGGCCTCGGCGGGCGGGGACGCGCAGAGCATAGACGACCTGCTGCACACGACGTCCTTCCTCGTCGTGCCGCTCCAACTGCGGGGCGCCACCGTCGGGTTCATCGCCTGCACACGCGGCCCGGACCGGGAGCCGTTCCTGCCCGGCGAGGCCGTGGCCGTGGAGTCGCTGGCGGCCCGAGCCGGGGTGGCCCTGGACAACGCGCGCCGCTACGAACGCGAGCGCCGCACCGCGCTGGCCATCCGCAACAGCCTGCTCCCCGACCCCGCGCAGGCGTTCCACGGCTGCCGTATCGCCCACGGCTATCTCCCGGCCGGCCAGGGCAACATCATCGGCGGCGACTGGTTCGACGTCCTGCCACGCCCCGGCGGCCGGGTCGGTCTGGTCGTCGGCGACGCGATGGGGCACGGACCCGAATCCGCCGTCGCCATGATCCAACTGCGCACGGCGGTGCGCACCTTGGCCCGGCTCGACATGGAACCGGCCGAACTCATGCGCCGACTGGACGAGTTGGCCTACGACACCCCGGGCGCGTCCTTCGCGACCTGTATGTACGCCGAGTGGGACGCCGAGGCGCACTCCTGCACCCTGGTCGGCGCCGGCCACCCTCCCCCACTGTTGCGCGGCCCGGACGGACCGGCCGCGCCGGTCACACTGGCCGGCCCGGGGCTGCCGCTGGGGCTCGGCACGGGCAACTACGAGGCGACGGTGCTGAAGGTCTCCGAACCGTCCCTGCTCCTGCTCTACAGCGACGGGCTGGTGGAGTCCCGGCACTCCGACATCGACCAGGAGATCGCGAGCCTGGCCCGCGCTCTGGACACGGCCACCGAGCCCACGTCGTCGACCGCCGGGGACGCGTTCCCCTCGCTGTGCGAGCGGCTGTTGCGCGCCCCGTCGCAGGCGCCCGGGGCGGACGACCGCACGCTGCTGATCGCCGAGCTGACGCCCGCGACCACCTGAACAGGCCGCGGGCGTCCTCGCCCCCTCCGGGTGTCCGGCATCAATAGCCGGTGGTCAGTGTGGCCCAGACGGCCTTCCCGCCGGTGAGCGCCGACCGGTCGACCCCCCAGGTGTCGGCGACCGCCTGCACGATGAACAGTCCGCGTCCGCTCTCGTCGTCGGGGCACGGTTCGCAGCGGGAGAGGCCGCCGCCGGAGTAGTCGTGGTCGTGCACCTCGATGCGCAGTCTTCGGTCGCCGACGAGCCCGATCCCGCACAGGAGCCGGGTGCTGGGCGTGTGGCACACCCCGTTGGTGGCCAACTCGGAGATGAGCAGCACCGCGTCGTCGCACACCTCGTCGGGCAGGCCCCACTTGGCGAGCTGCGTACCCATGACATGACGGGCGACCCGGACGCCGGAGCGATGTGCCGGAAGTTCCAGCCAGTGCGCCAGGTCGGGACTGGCGACATCTAAGAGCTGTGGGGAGGGAGTCGTGTGGGGGGACACGGTGGTTCGCCTTCCATCGGGGGCGGGCGCAGGCGGGAGACCGTCGTCAGCAACAGACCTGCCGGAATGGGGGTGTTCCGGTGCGCGGCCCAGATCGCTCACGCAAGTAACTATGCCCGTAGCTCAGTTCAGGCTGCAACCGACTCCCTGATAATTTCAGACCGACCCTTTCCGTCTGGCGGCATCAGCAAGTCGCTGTCAGACTAACGGCGGTGACAGTCCCTCAGGAGGTTGGGCGTGAGCGAAGCTCGTTCGGGCACCGGCGCCGGTGCACCCACGGTTCTCCGCATGATCCTCGGCCGGCGGCTGCAGGAGCGGCGACAGGGTGCGGGCGTGTCACTGGAGGACGCCGCCAGGGCCCTGCGGGTGAAGACACTGACCATCCGCCGGCTGGAGAAGGCCGAGGTCGGCCTCAAACCCCTGTATGTCGAGAAGCTGCTGGAGACCTACGGCGCCGACGAGCAGGAGATCGAGGAGTTCGTCGCCCTCGCCGAGCGCGCCAACGAGCCCGGCTGGTGGCACGCCTACCGCGATGTGCTGCCCGGCTGGTTCACCGCCTATGTGAGCCTGGAGACCGGCGCCAAGACCCTGCGCACCTATGAGCCCCACTATGTGACGGGACTGCTCCAGACGTACGGCTACGCACGCGCCGTACTGAGCGGCGGCTTCCCGAACGACGGGGACGAAGAGCTGGAGAAGCGGGTGCAGTTACGTCTGCGCCGCCAGAGTCTGCTGGAGAGGCCGGACGCGCCCACCCTGTGGGCCGTACTGGAAGAAGCCGTGCTCCACCGGGTGGTGGGCGGTCCCGCGGTCATGCGGGAACAGATCGACCGGCTCCTCGAGGTCTCGGAACTGGACCACGTCAGTGTCGACATCGTCCCGTTCTCGGCGGGTGCCCACGTGGGGGCGTGCGCACCCTTCACCTATTTCCGGTTCGAGGAACCGGAGCTGCCCGACGTCGTCTACAGCGAGATCCTCTCCGGCTCCATGTACCTGGACCAGCGATCCGACGTCGTGGCCCATCTGGAAGCGCACAACAGGATGTCGCTGCTGACCTCGTCCGCGGACAGCAAGGCGCTCTTGAACCGCATGCGCAAGGAGTACTCATGACCACCACAGACGACCTGGTCTACAACGGGATGCCCGCGTCGAACCTCGGCGAGCAGGGCTGGGAATGCCCCTGGAGCGGTCCCAACGGCGGTCAGTGCGTGGAGACGAAGCAACTGGCCGACGGCCGGATCGCCCTGCGCCAGTCGACCGACCCCGCCGGTCCCGCGCTGATCTACACACCCCAGGAGATGGCCGCGTTCGTCGCCGGCGTCAAGAGGGGCCTGGCCGACCATCTGATGGCCGGCTGAACCAGACCACGGGCGCGAGGGATGGGAGCCGTCCCGGCTGCGATCTGCCCGAGACGCCGACGTACACCACTGGAGAGGCAGAGCATGACCAACCCCCACGCCGCGCGGGACATCGACACCAGCAGGCCGCACTCCGCCCGCATGTACGACTACTACCTGGGCGGCAAGGACCACTTCGAGATCGACAAGCAGGCCGCCGCGTCGGTCGCGGCGGTCTACCCGGCCATCTTCGTCTGCGCCCGCGAGAACCGCGCCTTCATGCACCGGGCCACCCGTGTCCTCGCCCGGGAGCACGGCATCCGCCAGTGGCTCGACATCGGCACCGGCATCCCCACCGAGCCGAACCTCCACCAGGTCGCCCAGTCCGTGGTCCCCGAGGCCCGAGTGGTCTACGCCGACAACGACCCGCTGGTCCTCAAGTACGCCGAGCGCCTGATGCGCAGCACCCGGCAGGGCCGCACCACGTACGTCCAGGCGGACGTCAACGACCCCGAGACACTCCTCAACGCGCCCGAACTCGCCGAGATCCTGGACCTCGGCAAGCCGGTCGCGCTGTCCCTCAACGCGCTGCTGCACTTCGTCACCGACGCCCAGGACCCCTACGGGCTCGTGAACCGTCTGCTGTCGGTGCTCCCTTCGGGCAGCGCCCTGGCCATCAGCCACTGCACGCCCGACTTCGATCCCGACACCTGGGAGAAGGTGACCGCGATCTACAACAACGCCGGGACACCGGTGCAGTTCCGCTCCCAGAAGGACGTCTCCCGCTTCTTCGACGGGCTCGACCTGCTGGACCCCGGCATCGCCATCGGCCACCGCTGGCGCCCCGACGCCGCCGCCGACGCGGAGCCGCCCACGGACGCCGAGGTCAGCCTGTGGACCGGGGTGGGCATCAAGCCGTAGCCGATCTTCCGCGGGCCCCTGGGCGGTTGCCCCGGGGCCCGTTGTCGTGCGCCGGGACGGAGGGACGGGAAAGCCGCCGTAGGACCCCAACGACGTTACGTGTGGGAAACCTTGACGGGCGCTGTGCCGGATGCCACGATTCCGGCGCCGCGATGTTTACGTAAACATCTCCAAGGATCAGGGCCCACCGAGCCCGTACTCCCCCACTCCGAGCCGACCGGGTCCGACGACGGCGAGCCGCCATTCCTGAAAGGGCAAGTCGATGCGCACCATCCCCGCCAGAACCCGCCTGCGGGCCACCTTCGTGGCCGTCGCGATCGCCGCGGTCACCGGCGCCACGCTGGCCGGCAGCCCCGCCTCGGCCGCGCCGGGCACGAACACGTCCCAGTTCAAGGGCGTCAACTGGGCCGACCCGCGCGACAATTACGCCGACGACCCGGTCGTCCTGTCCGGCCTGTCGCTCTCGGACACCTACGCCCAGACGTACACCAAGGCGACCCGCGTCATCGCGGCCTTCCGCGCCAACCTCGGGGCCAACACGGTGCGGCTGCCCATCAACCCCTACACGGTGAACGGCAGTTACTGGAAGTCGTACCGCGGTGTCATCGACGCGGCGACGGCACAGGGCTTCAAGGTCATCGTCTCCTACTGGGAGGGGACGGGCGCCAACAAGGACGGCTTCATCGACGACCCCGCCACCTACTGGCCCATGTGGAACACCGTGGTGAAGGCCTACCGGCACAACCAGCGGGTCTACTTCGAGCCGATGAACGAGCCCCACGGCTACACCGACACCGAGTGGGCCGACCTCGCCGCGAAGTGGCTGGACACGTACTCCCAGGTGCCGCGCGACCGGGTGTTCGTCAGCGGCGCCGGCTACAACGACCACGTCACCACGGTCTGCGCCGACCCGCGTCTGAAGGGCACCTACCTCTCACTGCACCACTACGGCTTCTGGAAGGACTACGCGACCTACGACCAGTGGGTGAGCGACCTCAAGGTGCGCCTCGGCGACTGCGCGAACCGCACCGTGGCCGACGAGTTCGGCGCGCCGATGACCACGGGCCTGGACTACAACGTGCCGACGCCCGACGACAACTCGGTCAACTTCATCCAGGCCGACACCGACACCTTCCGCGAGCTCGGCATGGGCTCGGTCTACTGGCCCGGTCTGCGCACCGACGACACCTACTCGATCCAGAAGCTCATCGGCGACGCCGCCCGCCCCTGGCTGGCCACCACCAACCAGTCAGGCGCCGACCGCCTCGCCTGGGCCTGGGGACGCGGCAGGCCCGTGAAGTCCTGACCCGGTGACGATATGAGCCGTGTCCCCGTACGAGGCGGGGACACGGCTCACGTGGTCGCGGCCTCCGGCGAGGCGACCTCCGTGAGCAGACCGGTCGCCAAGTCGTACACGTACCCCGAGACGTCGACACGGGACGACAGACCGGGAAAGGCGCGCAGACGATCGACGTCCTCGCGCACGGTCGCGGCCGGATCGAGTACGGCGAGAGCGGCGACGGCCGCGTCGTCGTAGCCCCGCCGCTCGGTGAATTCCCCGCGCAGTTCGTCGTCGGCGAAGAGTGCCGAACCGCAGTCGGTGTGATGGATCACCACCAGGTCGAACCAGTCGGCGTCCGGCGTCTTGGCCTCATGCAGATGGCTGATCCAGGCCACGTCCTGAAGCGTCGCGGGGGTGACCCGGCCGCCCACGTTGCGCAGGACGATGGCCTCGCCGAGTTCGACACCGAGGACGGCGGCGGGCTCCACCCGCGGATCGAGACAGGTGATCACGAAGGTCTGCTTGAAGGGGATGAAGGGAATCTCCGGCACGCGGGACTTGGCGTCGGTGGCCGCGAAGGCCTGGTTGCGCTCGACGTATGCGGCGAAGCGGGACACGGTGATCTCCTGCGGAGGCTAGACAGAACGTTCGTTCTTCATGGACCGTAGGCGCGGCCCTCGGACGTGTCAACAGAATGTTCTGTCTCTTAGACTGGCCCCATGCCCACGAAGCCCCCGAGCCCCCGCGAACGCCTGCTGGAGACGGCCGGCCGTCTGTTCTACAGCGAGGGCATCCACACCGTTCCGGTGGATCGTCTGGTCACCCAGGCCGAGGTCACCAGGGCGACGTTCTACCGCCACTTCCCGACCAAGGAGGACCTGGTCGTGGCCTACCTCAGGGCCACCGACGCCCGTCTGCGCGCGGCCGTCGAGGCCGCCGTCGCGGAGGCGGAGTCCGACCAGGGAGTCTCGGCGCTTCTCGACCTGATCGGCGAGGTGACCTGCTCGGCCGGGTTCAGGGGCTGCCATTTCATCAACGCGGCGGCGGAGTATCCCAACGCCTCCGACCCGGTCCGCGAGGCGATCGCCGAGCACCGTGCCTGGTTCCAGGAGACGGTCACCGAACTGGCGGCCAAGGCGGGCCATCCCGATCCCGACCACGCGGGCCGCGTCCTGGTCCTGCTGCACGACGGCGCCCTGTCCAGCGCGGGACTCGACGACCCGGAGGCGGTCCGCGTCACGGTACGACGCGCCGGCCGCGACCTCCTCGGCCTGCCCGACTGACTCCCCGCCCTACACGTCCGGCGCGTAGCGCTTGCCGTCACCCCGGTGTTCCTCCGGCGGCAGATTCCGTCGCGGCGTCTCGACCGGTCCTACGGCGAGACCCCGCGCCCGTCGCCAAGCGGCCCTGGCCCGTGGGTGGTAGCGCCGCTCGAACGGCACCAGGTGCCAGCCGAGTGCGACGGTACGACCCACCAGCCACAGCCCGAGCGCGCTCCGGCGCGACCAGCGAAAGCCCAACTTGGCGCGCACGGTGGGCGGATACATCCCGATGGTGAGCCACACGAACGACCGCGTCACCGGAACCCGGACCACCCTCCACACCGCGTCGGGCAGCCACGTCAGCGCGGGCGGCCTGCCCAGGCGACGGATGTCCAGCACCGCGCGCGCCGCCCCGTTGTCCTCCAGCACCTCGGCACACATCCGCTCGAAGTAGGCGCTGAATCCCGCCCAGTCGGCCGGAGCGGTCCGGTCGCTGACCCCGTACAGCCCGTACCACTGGAGGCTCTCCGCGTAGTACCGCTCCTTCTGTCTCCGCGTCATCGGCCGGCCGAAGTACTGGCACACCAGCACCGGGACCATGACGAACGTCGCGTGCGCCCAGAAGAACGTGTCGGGGTCGAGCGCGTGGTAGCGCCGGCCCCTGCTGTCGACGCCCTTGATGCCGACGTGGTAGTCGCGCACCTCCCGGGCCGTCCGGGCCGCGTCCGGGCCGTCGTAGATCACCCCGGCGATCGGGTACAGCGAGCGGAGCAGCCGCTCCCAGCGCTCGTCGAAGAACCGCGAGTGTTCCTCCACTCCCGCGCCGAGGCCGGGATGCATGTTCTGCATCGACCCGGCCCAGAGACTGATCAGCATGCCCCGCCAGTCGCTGAAATACCGCCAGGCCAGGGACGAGGGACCGAGCGGCTCGGGCATCGGCCGTTCGCCGGGTGTGGTCATGGGCCGCTCCCGCCTTCCGAGTCGTCCTACAGGGCCCACCAGCAGTACAGCCGACGGTCCTCCGCCGTCGCTCTCCGCGCCAGACCGGACAGCAGGTGGAGCAGTTCCAGTGTCCGCTCGGGCGGGAGATCCATCTCTTCCACGGCCAGGAACGGCCCGGCCGCCAGCTCCAGTTGGGCACCCGACGCGGTGGCCAACGCGTCCCGGAGTGTGTCCGAGACGCTGATGACGAGGGCTTCTTCGGCCTCGGGGTCGGAGAGCAACTCCCCGGAGCGCGGACGTGCGCGCGCCTCGTCGTAGGTGCAGTCCGTGAGGATCCCTTCCAGCCGTGCCATGACGACCACGGGGTCGATGCCCTTCAGCGGCAGCACGTCGAAGGCCGTCGCATCCGGTCCGCCCGGCGCGCGGAGCACCGCCACGGCGACCTCGTCACTCGCGGCGGAGAAGTAGTCGCACATCACCATGCCCCAGATCTTGCCCGATACCGGACCTTCGGGAGCCGCTGTCGTACGGTTGGCCCATCGGAGTGGGTGATCATAGGGGTGGAAATGGCTTTTTCCGAGGGCGAGCCGCCGCGCACGATACCCGGCATCCTGCGGGAGCACTCGGATCGGATCGGCGACAGGACCGCCTACCGGGACGACCGACGTGCCGTCACCTACGGGGAGTTGGAGCAACGCACCGCCCGGCTTGCGGGACATCTCATACGGCTCGGGGTTCGGCGCGGGGACCGGGTCGCGATCCATCTGGGCAACCGGGTGGAGCTGGTGGAGATCTGGCTCGGTGTGCTGCGCGCCGGGGCGATCGGCGTACCGCTCAACCCCGGTGCTTCGACAGACGAGTTGGCGTATTTCCTCGACGACAGTGGAGCCGTCGCAATCGTCACCGGGGAACCGGTCGCCGCACCGATCGCCCAACTGGCCGCCGGACAAAGGGTGATCGTCGTCGGACAGGACGACCCGTCCGGTGACACGGTCGCCTTCGAGACCCTCGCCCGGACGGATCCGGGTATCGCGCCCCGGGACGACCTCGGGCTCGACGATCCGGCCTGGATCCACTACACCTCGGGCACGACCGGGCAGAGCAAGGGTGTGGTCTCCACCCAGCGTTCGGGCCTGTGGTCGGTGACGGCGGGCTATGTACCGGCGTACGGGCTGGAGCAACAGGACCGACTGCTCTGGCCGTTGCCGATGTTCCACGCCCTTGGCCATTCCGTCTGTTTGCTGGGCGTCATGTCGGTCGGCGCGAGCGCGCGCATCCTCGCGCCGGGCGCCCAGGTCGCCGAGGCACTCACCGCCGAACCGTTCACCGTCCTGGGCGGGGTACCCGCCACCTATCGTCTCCTGTTGGAGTCGCTGCGGGAGACGGCGCGTCCGGTGCCCGCGTCGCTGCGGGTCTGCGTCAGCGGAGGGGCCCCCTGCTCCCCCGAACTGCGCGCCGAGGTCGAACAGGCCTTGGCCGCGCCACTGCTCGACGGGTACGGCTCCACGGAGACCTGCGGGAAGATCGCGATCGAGCGGCTCGGCGACCGCCGTGACGACCCCGCCCGCGGTTTTCCGCTGTTGGTGCTGAGCGTCCGGATCACCGATCCCGCCACCGGTGCGGAGGTCGGTGACGGGGACGAGGGCGAGATCTGGGTGCGCGGTCCGGGGCTGATGACCGGCTATCACAACCGTCCGGACGCGACCGCGAAGGCGTTCACCGACGGCTGGTACCGCACCGGGGACCTCGGTCGGCGCGACGCGAACAGTCACCTTCATGTCACAGGCAGGGTCAAGGAGCTCATCATCCGGGGCGGTGCGAACATCAACCCCGCAGAAGTGGAAGGGGTGTTGCTCGCCCTCCCCGATGTCACCGACGCCGCTGTGATCGGCCGACCGCACGATGTGCTGGGTGAGGTGCCGGTGGCCTTCGTCGTGCCCGGCCCGGACGGGGTCGACACGGCACGAATACTCGCCGCCTGCCGCGCGCGCCTGTCCGGGTTCAAGGTGCCGGACGAGATCTATCGGACCGCGTCCCTCCCCCGCACCGCGACCGGCAAGATCGCCCGGGCCACGCTCACCGAGGAGCTGCCGGAGCGCATCGCCGTGGAGCGTGCGACCGCGTCCGCCGTGCTGCGCGAGCGCCTCGCGGTCGCCTCCGACGCCGTACTCGACCTGATCCTCGAAGTGACGGCTCGGACCCTGGACGTCCCCGAGTCGGACCTGGACCCCGAAGTGCCGTTCGCCGCACAGGGATTGACCTCGCTCGGCGGTGTGCTGCTGCGCGACCGGCTCGGCACGGCGACAGGCCTTGCGCTCCCCGCGACGCTCGTCTTCGACCACCCCACGCCCACCGCAGTGGCAACGCTCGTGCGCAACTCCCTGTACGGCGACGGCATCCCGGGCGCCGCGCGCACGTCCGGCGACATCCACCGCACCGAACCCGGGGAGCCCATCGCCGTTGTCGCCATGGCGTGCCGCTACCCCGGCGGTGTGGAATCCCCGGAGGATCTCTGGCAGTTGGTCTCCGACGGCACCGACGCGACCTCCGGCTTCCCCACCGACCGTGGCTGGAACGTGGCCGACCTGTACGACCCGGACCCCGATCGCCTCGGCACATCGATCACCCGCCGAGGCGGGTTCCTCCGCCGCGCGGCCGACTTCGACGCGGCCTTCTTCAGCATGTCGCCCCGCGAGGCACTCGCCACCGACCCGCAGCAACGTCTGCTCCTGGAGACCAGTTGGGAGCTGCTGGAACGGGCCGGCCTGGACCCCACCGGTATGCGCGACAGCGACACCGGCGTCTTCGTCGGCGTCATGCACGCCACCTACGCGAGCCGTCTACTGCGCGGCGCCGGTCACGAGTTGGAGGCGCATCTCGCCCTCGGCTCGGCCGGCAGCGTGGCCTCCGGCCGTATCGCCTACACGCTCGGGCTGCGCGGGCCCGCCGTGACCGTGGACACCGCGTGCTCGTCCTCACTGGTCGCCATGCACTCGGCCGTACGCTCCCTGCGCGAGGGAGAGTGCTCCCTCGCCGTCGCCGGCGGAGTCACGATCATGGCCTCGCCCGGACCCTTCATCGCGTTCAGCAGGTTGCGCGGGCTCGCTCCGGACGGCCGCTGCAAGCCCTTCTCGGCGGCGGCCGACGGCACCGCCTGGGGCGAGGGAGTCGGCCTGGTCCTGCTGGAACGGCTCTCCGACGCACGGCTCAACGGCCATCCCGTGCTGGCCGTGCTGCGCGGTTCGGCCGTCAACTCCGACGGCGCGTCCAACGGGCTCACCGCGCCCAACGGCCCCGCACAGCAACGGGTGATCCACGCGGCGCTGGCCGACGCGGGGCTGTCCCCGGCCGACATCGACACCGTGGAGGCACACGGCACGGGCACCGCGCTCGGCGACCCGATCGAGGCACAGGCGCTCCTCGCCACCTACGGCCGGGACCGTGCCGCCCAACGCCCGCTGTGGCTCGGCTCGTTGAAGTCCAATCTCGGGCACACCCAGGCCGCGGCCGGAGTCGGCGGCGTCATCAAGACCGTACTGGCGATGCACCACGACCGGCTCCCCCGCACCCTGCACGCCGACGAGCCCTCACCGCACGTGGACTGGTCGTCGGACACGGTACGGCTCCTGGCCCGGGACGAGGAATGGCTGCCGGAGCCCGGCCGGCCGAGGCGGGCGGCGGTATCGGCGTTCGGCATCGGCGGCACCAACGCCCATGTGATCCTGGAGGAGCCCGAGCCGGACCAGGTCGCCGCCGCGTCCCCTCGTCGCACGGCGACGCCCCCACTGCTGCTCTCGGCCGCGAGCCCGGCCGCCCTCCGGGCCCAGGCGGCCCGCACCGCAGTTCTTCTCCGCGAACACCCCGAACTCGACCTGCTGGACGTGGCGTTCACCCTCGCCACCACCCGGGCCGGACTCCCCCTCCGAGCCGCTGTCACGGCCGCCGACCGGGCGACCACCCTGACCTCCCTCGACGCCCTGACAGAGTCCGCACCACCGCACACCACCGCCGCCCGCTCGGCCCTGTTGTTCACCGGCCAGGGAGCCCAACGCACCGGCATGGGCCGAGAGTTGCACGACGCCTTCCCCGTGTTCGCGAGCACCTTCGACGCCCTGTGCGCACGTTTCGACGCGCATCTGGAGCGTCCGCTGCGCTCGGTGCTGTGGAACGCCGACGAGAGCGCGCTGCTGGACCGCACGGACTTCGCCCAGGCCGCCCTGTTCACCTTCGAGGTGTCCATGTTCCGGCTGCTCGCAGCCTGGGGCGTACGGCCGGACTTCCTCGCCGGGCACTCGATCGGCGAGTTGTCGGCGGCCCACTGCGCGGGCGTGCTGTCCGAGGCCGACGCCGTCGAACTGGTCGCGGCCCGCGGGAGGTTGATGCGTGAGCTGCCGGAGGGCGGTGCCATGGTGGCGCTCGACGCCACCGAGGCGGAGGTGACGGCGGAGCTGACCGAGGGGGTCGCGATCGCGGCCGTGAACGGGCCTCGCGCGGTCGTCGTCTCCGGATCGGACGGGCCGGTCCTCGCGCTCGCGGAGCGGTTCGCCGCACGAGGCCGCCGTACCGTGCGGCTACGGGTCAGCCACGCCTTCCACTCCCCTCTCATGGAACCGATGCTCGCCGAATTCGGGCGTGTCGCGGCCGAGTTGACGTACGACACGCCCACCGTCCCGGTGCTGTCGGGCCTGACCGGGCGGCCGGTCACCGGGGAGGAGCTGTGTTCGGCCGCGTACTGGGTGCGGCATGCTCGGGAGGCCGTGAGGTTCGGGGATGCCGTGCACTGGCTGGCACACGACGGGCGGGTGACCGCGTTCACCGAGATCGGCCCGGCCGCCCAGCTCACGGCCCAGGCCGCGACGGCTCTGGCCGGGGCCGGCAAGGAACACCTCTTCACCGCCATGGCCCGACGCGACGGCTCGGAGCCGCAAACGGCGCTGGACGCGCTCGGCCAACTCCACGTCCATGGCATGCCGTTGGACTGGCACCGGGTGTACGCGGACAGCGGCGCCCGACGGGTCGACGTGCCGACCTATCCCTTCCAGCGGCAGCGCTACTGGCTGTCCGACACCGGCACCGACGCGACCGCCGGTTCCGGGCATCCTGTGCTGACGCAGACGATCACCGTGCCGGGTACGGAACGCCTGCTGTGCACCGGCCGGCTGTCCGGCGGGGGCCAGCCCTGGCTGCGCGACCACGTCGTGGGCGGACATGCTCTCGTGCCCGGCGCCGCCTTCGCCGACCTCGTGCTGCATGCGGGCGACCTGTGCGGTCTCGCCGTACTGGAGGAACTCGCCCTGCTGAACCCGTTGTTCCTGCCGGACGACGAGGAGGAGGCCATCCAGGTCCAGGTGGTCCTGGGCGAGCCGGACGACTCCGGGCGTCGCGCGGCGGATGTGTACGCGCGGTCCGAGGAGTCCGGTGCGCTCGGCGCCTGGACGCAGCACGCGACCGGTCGGCTCGGCCCGGCCGTGCCGGGTGGCGCGTTCTCGCTCACCGAGTGGCCGCCCGCAGGTGCCACGAGGGTGGATCTCACGGGCGCCTACGACCGGGTCGCGGCGGCCGACCTGGCCTACGGTCCGGCGTTCCAGGGTGTCACCGCGTTGTGGCGCCGGGACGAGGAGCTGTTCGCCGAGATCGGCCCGGCGCCGGTCACGGACGCCCGTCGCCACATCCTCCATCCGGCCCTGCTGGACGCCGCCCTGCACTCGGGGCTGCTCGCCGAACCGCCCACCGGCCCGCCCCGTCTCCCGTTCGCCTGGCGGGGCCTGGCCCTGTACTCCACAGGCGCGACGGCCCTGCGCGTCCGCATGACGACGACCGGCCCCGACTCCATCGCCCTCGACCTCGCGACCGTCACGGGCGCGCCCGTGGCCCGGCTGGAGTCGATGACCACCCGACCGGCTCCGGCGATGGGTCCCACCCCGGCCGGAGAGCTGTACCGGCTGCGCTGGACGGGTGTGCCGGACGCCGGTGAAGCGCCCACCGTGGCGGTGTCGGAGACCGACGACCTCGGCCTGGCCGCGTTCCTCGCCTCCGCGGACGACGAGGCGACCCGGTCCGAGGCGGCGCCCGAGATGGTCGTGGCGTCCCTGGCCGCTCCCGGCGGCGCCGACCCGGTCGCCGAGTCCCGCGAACTGACCGTACGAGCCCTGGAGTTGCTCCACACCCACCTCCCCGGTCCCGGGCGGCTGGCCGTGGTCACACGCGGTGCCGCCGACACCTCTCCCGACCTGGCCGCCGCCACGGTCTGGGGGCTGCTGCGGACCGCACAGGCCGAGTACCCCGGCCGTCTCACCCTCGTCGACATGGACGACCACCCCGCTTCGCTACGTCAGTTGCCCGCCGCCCTCGCCACCGGAGAGCCGCAACTCGCGGTCAGGGATGGCAGGTTGACTGTGCCCCGGCTGGCACCCATCCTCGGTCCGACGGCCGGGGGCTCCTTCGGCGATGGCATCGTCCTCATCACGGGCGGCACCGGATCGCTGGGAGCGATGCTGGCTCGACACCTGGTCGACCGACACGGAGTGCGGCGGCTCGTACTCCTCAGTCGGCGCGGCGAACAGGCCCCGGGCGCACGGGAGTTGCTGAACGACCTCAAGGGCACGGGCGCCCAGGTGGACCTCGTGGCCTGCGACATAGCCGATCGCGCTCAAGTGGCCGCCGTTCTCAAGACGTTCGGCGCCGACCTAACCGCCGTAGTGCACGCGGCCGGTGTCCTGGACGACGGCGTGCTCGCCTCGATGACTCCTGAGCGACTGTCGACCGTCATGCGGCCGAAGGCCGACGCGGCTTGGCAGTTGCACGAGTCGACGAAGGATCTACCACTCTCGCGGTTCGTGCTGTTCTCTTCCGCGGCCGGGCTGTTGGGCAACCCCGGACAGGCCAACTACGCGGCGGCGAACTCCTTCCTGGACGCGCTCGCCCGCCACCGCGCGGCGCTCGGGCTGCCCGCCCTGTCGCTGGCCTGGGGAGCGTGGGCGGACGAGGAGGGCATGGCGGCGCGCAGCGGCCGGGTCCACGGCGGGCCGGTGCGGGCGGTCTCCCCGGAGCAGGGACTCGCGCTCTTCGACTCCGCGCTCGGCAGTGACGAACCCTTCCTGGCGCCACTGCCGTTGGACCGCTCACCCAGCATGGTCCCCGTCCCGCCGCCGCTCCGCGCACTGCTGCGTTCGCAGCGACAGTCCGCCCCCGCGACGGCAGCGGCCGGAGACGGAGTGCCGGACGACGAGGCCGGTTCCTGGCGGAACCGTCTTGCGCAACTGCCCCTGCCCGAGCGGCTTCCCGCGTTGCGGGCGCTCGTCCGGACCGAAGTGGCCGGTGTCCTCGGACACACGGACGCCGACGCCGTCGACCGGGACTTCTCGGAACTCGGCCTCGATTCCCTGATGCAGGTCATGCTCTGCAACCGGCTGAGCCTGCTCACCGGAACACCGCTCGCGGTCACCGTGGCCTACGACTGGCCGGACACGGAACAACTCGCCGAGCACCTGTACGGCGAGCTGCGCGGCGCGTTGCCCGACGGGGGGAACGCCGCGGCCGTACCGTCACCGGCACGGCCGCGAGCGCGCGGAGCCGGGCAGTCGCTGCCCGCCCTGTACCGGCGGGTCTGCGAGGCCGGTGACGTCGTATCGGCCATGCACCTTCTGGTGACCGCGTCGATCGGAGCACCCGTCTTCGGGCCCGAGGAGGCCGCCCGGCACGCGCTGCCGCCGCTGAGGCTGGCCACGGGGACCCGGGGTCCCGCCCTCGTCTGTGTTCCCGGTTTCGCCACCACCCTCGGCCGACCCTGGTACGCGGGGCTGGCCCCCTGTTTCGAGGGCGAACGGGACGTCTTCGAGGTGCGGCACTCAGGCGTCGACCACGGCGAGGCGGTGGCGCGGGACCTGGAGACCCTGATGGAGACGCACGCCACGACCGTGCGGCACCAACTCGGCGACCGGCGCCATGTGTTGGTCGGCCATTCGATGGGCGGTACGGCCGCCCACGCCCTCGCCACCCGGCTGGCGGCGCTCGGTGCTCCCCCGGCGGGGCTCGTGCTGATCGACGCCTACCACATCGCCCCGGACCGGGAGGCCGAACCCTGGCTGCTGTCGCTGCCCGCCCGGATTCCGCTGGCGGTCGGCGAGAGATTCGACACGTTGGTCGGTGATCTGGCGCTGTTGTCCCTGGGCGCGTACACCCGGATGTTCCGGGGCTGGCAGCCCGAACCCACGCGCGTGCCCACCCTCTTGGTGCGGGCCTCCGAGCCGCTGCCGGACATGCCGCGGGAGTGGCGTTCGTCCTGGCCGCGCGTACGGGAAACGGTGGACACGGCCGGCACCCATCTCAGCATGCTGGAGGAGGACGCCCCGACGACGGCCAAGGTCGTCCGCGACTGGATCGACACGCTCGGGTAACCGGGCAGGACACCGAATATCTATGTTCGCGACATGAGAAACGGAATTGACGTCCGCACGCGGACGATCGCGCCGTGCTACTATTGATCTCAGTTGCAGTTGTGGTTGCCAAACCCTTCAGATGCCCACACCACCCTCCGAGGCGGTGGAGCATTTTTTTGTGTGTCCGGTTTCTTTCCGGCGGGGTGATCATCACGGCGACACGGAGCCCGCACAGTGCAGGCTCCGCTGACCGCCCCGAAGGAGAACAAAATGGCCAGTGGCACCGTGAAGTGGTTCAACGCGGAAAAGGGTTTCGGCTTCATCGAGCAGGACGGTGGCGGCGCTGACGTCTTCGCCCACTACTCGAACATCGCCGCCCAGGGCTTCCGCGAGCTGTCCGAGGGCCAGAAGGTGACCTTCGACATCGCGCAGGGCCAGAAGGGCCCGACGGCCGAGAACATCGTCCCTGCGTAACACCGACGTTTACTTCGCAGCTGGGGCCCGCACCTTGGGGTGCGGGCCCCAGCTCGCTGCATTTCCCATGCTATCGGCGCTATTCCGCCGAAGCCACCGGCTCGTTCTTGCGATTCCCTGCGCCGTTCATTCACCGCGGGAATTCCTTGATACGTGCCATATCAAGGAAGGTTCCACATTGAACCGCGCACGAACAAATGAACGTTCCAATGACCGCTTCGCACGGAAGCGCAATGGAAATCCGGAATCCGGAAAGGGCGGCTACCGCTCGGCGGCCTCCGCCGGCAACCGCTCCGGAGCGCCCCGTCGCGCCAAGGGCAACGGCGGCCGACCGGCCGCCCTCCAGGGCGAGTTCGCCCTCCCGAAGACGGTCACGCCCGGCCTGCCCGCCGTGGAGTCGTTCGCCGAACTCGACATGCCCGCGAAGCTGTTGGCCGCGCTCACCCAAGAAGGCGTCACCGTCCCGTTCCCGATCCAGGCGACGACCCTCCCCAACTCCCTCGCCGGCCGTGACGTGCTCGGCCGCGGCCGCACCGGCTCCGGCAAGACCCTCGCCTTCGGTCTCGCGATGCTGGCCCGCACAGCGGGCCGCCGGGCCGAGCCTCGACAGCCGCTCGCGCTCGTCCTGGTCCCCACCCGCGAGCTGGCCCAGCAGGTCACCGACGCGCTCACCCCGTACGCCCGTGCCGTCAGCGTGCGGATGACCACCGTCGTCGGCGGTATGTCGATCGGCCGGCAGGCCGGGGCGCTGCGCGGTGGCGCGGAGGTCGTGGTCGCGACGCCGGGACGGCTCAAGGACCTCATCGACCGCGGCGACTGCCGACTGGACAACGTCACCATCACCGTCCTCGACGAGGCCGACCAGATGGCCGACATGGGCTTCATGCCCCAGGTCACCGGGCTGCTCGACCAGGTGCGCCCGGGCGGTCAGCGGATGCTGTTCTCGGCGACGCTCGACCGCAATGTGGACCTCCTGGTCCGCCGCTACCTGACCGACCCCGTCGTCCACTCCGTCGACCCCTCGGCGGGCGCGGTCACGACGATGGAGCACCACGTCCTGCATGTGCACGGCACGGACAAGCAGCGGGCGACCACCGAGATCGCTGCGCGCGACGGCCGGGTCATCATGTTCCTGGACACCAAGCACGCGGTGGACAAGCTGGTCAAGCACCTGCTGAACAACGGCGTCCGCGCGGCCGGTCTGCACGGCGGCAAGTCCCAGCCGCAGCGCACCCGCACCCTCGCCCAGTTCAAGGACGGGCATGTGACGGCGCTGGTGGCGACCAACGTCGCGGCGCGCGGCATCCACGTCGACAACCTCGACCTGGTCGTCAACGTCGATCCGCCCACCGACCCCAAGGACTATCTGCACCGCGGCGGCCGTACGGCCCGTGCGGGCGAGTCCGGCAGCGTCGTCACCCTGGTCACCCCCGACCAGCGCCGTGACTTCACCCGCCTGATGACCGCGGCCGGCGTCACTCCGGAGATCACCCCGGTCCGCTCGGGCGAGGAGGAGCTGACCCGGATCACGGGCGCCCAGGCCCCGTCCGGTGTTCCGGTCGTCATCGCCGCGCCGGTCGTGGAGCGCGAGCGCACCCGCCGCGGTCCGTCCTCCTCGTCGTCCCGGGGCCGCCGCGGCCGTCCCGGCGCCGAGGGCCGGACCGGTGGTGGCGCGGCTCGCCGCAGCAGCGGCGGAAGTGGCGGCAGCCGGGGGCAGCGGCGGTCGTCGTTCGGCTCAGCGGCCTAGGGATCAACTCGGCTCCTTCGGGAGCCCGTTCGGACGGCATCTCCTTCTCTCTGTGAGGCAACATGCGTTGTGTCATCGCCCGGTATCCCTTCGACCTCACCAAGCTGGGAGTGCTGGAGACGATGAAGGGCATCAAGCCCGAGCTGGTCACGGGTGAGTCCGTGACCATCGGGCGGCGCCGCTACCCCGTCAAGCAGGTGGGCCGGATCATCACCCGGCAGGACCCGCGCGACTTCACCAGCGGCGAGGTCGTCCGGGCCATGACCCGGCTCGGCTTCACCTGCCACGGCCTGCCCGAGGCGGTCCCCGTGCACGCGCTCACACCGTTCGAGAACGCGTCGGCGCTGCTGGGCAGCGGCGCGCCCCAGGACGTGTAGAAGCGACACCAGTAGATGTGTATAGTCCCGCCCCATGGATTCCGGTGTCGAGCTTGTGAAGCGCGCGCACGTCGACCTGCTCAGGGTCGCCACCG
>NZ_JBEXDX010000076.1:0-24055 GCF_040605995.1 Streptomyces sp. NPDC005492 | reverse complement strand
GTCCCAGCGCGTCGGTGTCCGCTCCCCGCGTCGGCAGCCGTAGACCGGGGTCCGCCCGGGGCGTGGCACTGTCGGCAGGCCCCCGCCTCGTCACCCGCAGGCCGCCCTCGGCGGATCGCCGGCGCATCGTGCGCCTCGTAGCACCGGCCGTCCCGGTGCGCCCGTATCCATGCCCCCGCCCATACACCCGCCCAGGAGCCAGCCCAACGCCCGGCGCCGCCCGCGGCCCCCTGCCCCGTCACCCGCAAGACACCCCCGGATCGCCCCGAAGCCTCCCCGCGGAATCCTGCGCCGGCCCCCCGTGTTCTACCTGCAGAAGGCCCTCACATCGGCCTGAAGGCGATCCCGGAGCCCGGGATGGCTACCATGGGCACTCCGGAGCCTGACCGGGGGACCCGGATCGCGCACGAGGAGTCCTCTTGGCAGACGAGGCCCAGCACCTGACCGCCGCCAAGCCCGAGCCCACCCCGGGCCCTGCGGTGGAGCCCGCGTCCAGCGCGTCCAGCGAACCGCGCGGGACGGCGGAGCACGCCCAGACGGCGCCCGCCGACAAGGCGGCCGAGCCCTCGCGCCCCAAGCCGGACCAGCCCGAGCGCCCTGCGCCCCGCCCCACAACCGGTCAGCCCGCCCCGCGCTCCGGCGGCTCCTCCAACCGCGTGCGCGCCCGCCTGGCCCGCCTCGGTGTGCAGCGTTCCAACCCGTACAACCCGGTCCTGGAGCCCTTGCTGCGGATAGTGCGCAGCAACGACCCGAAGATCGAGACGGCCACCCTCCGCCAGGTCGAGAACGCCTACCAGGTCGCCGAACGCTGGCACCGCGGACAGAAGCGCAAGAGCGGCGACCCGTACATCACGCACCCGCTCGCCGTCACCACCATCCTCGCCGAGCTGGGTATGGATCCGGCCACCCTCATGGCGGGACTGCTGCACGACACCGTCGAGGACACCGAGTACGGCCTCGACCAGCTCCGCCGCGACTTCGGCGACTCCGTCGCCCTGCTCGTCGACGGCGTCACCAAGCTGGACAAGGTCAAGTTCGGCGAGGCCGCGCAGGCCGAGACCGTGCGCAAGATGGTCGTAGCGATGGCCAAGGACCCGCGCGTCCTGGTCATCAAGCTCGCAGACCGCCTGCACAACATGCGCACCATGCGCTATCTCAAGCGCGAGAAGCAGGAGAAGAAGGCGCGGGAGACGCTCGAAATCTACGCGCCGCTCGCCCACCGGCTGGGCATGAACACCATCAAGTGGGAACTGGAGGACCTCGCCTTCGCGATCCTCTACCCCAAGATGTACGACGAGATCGTCCGGCTGGTGGCCGAGCGGGCACCGAAGCGTGACGAGTACCTCGCCATAGTGACCGACGAGGTCCAGACCGACCTGCGCGCCGCCCGCATCAAGGCCACCGTCACCGGCCGCCCCAAGCACTACTACAGCGTCTACCAGAAGATGATCGTCCGAGGCCGCGACTTCGCCGAGATCTACGACCTGGTGGGCATCCGCGTCCTCGTGGACACCGTCCGCGACTGCTACGCGGCCCTCGGCACCGTGCACGCGCGATGGAACCCGGTCCCCGGCCGGTTCAAGGACTACATCGCGATGCCCAAGTTCAATATGTATCAGTCGCTGCACACGACAGTAATTGGCCCCAACGGCAAGCCTGTTGAGCTTCAGATCCGTACGTTCGACATGCACCGCCGCGCCGAGTACGGCATCGCCGCGCACTGGAAGTACAAGCAGGAGGCCGTCGCCGGCACCTCCAAGGTCCGCTCGGAGACGCCCCGGACCACCGGCAAGGACGACCACCTCAACGACATGGCGTGGCTGCGCCAGTTGCTCGACTGGCAGAAGGAGACCGAGGACCCGGGCGAGTTCCTGGACTCCCTGCGCTTCGACCTGTCCCGCAACGAGGTCTTCGTCTTCACACCGAAGGGCGACGTCATAGCGCTGCCGGCCGGTGCCACCCCGGTGGACTTCTCGTACGCGGTGCACACCGAGGTCGGCCACCGGACCATAGGGGCACGGGTCAACGGCCGCCTCGTACCGCTCGAATCCACCCTGGACAACGGCGACTTGGTGGAGGTCTTCACCTCCAAGGCACCCGGCGCCGGCCCCTCCCGCGACTGGCTCGGCTTCGTCAAGTCGCCGCGCGCCCGCAACAAGATCAGAGCCTGGTTCTCCAAGGAGCGCCGCGACGAGGCGATCGAGCAGGGCAAGGACGCCATCGCCCGCGCGATGCGCAAACAGAACCTGCCGATCCAGCGCATCCTCACCGGCGACTCCCTCGTCACGCTCGCGCACGAGATGCGCTACCCGGACATCTCCTCGCTGTACGCGGCGATCGGCGAGGGGCATGTCGCCGCGCAGAACGTCGTACAGAAGCTGGTGCAGGCGCTCGGCGGAGAGGAGGCGGCCACCGAGGAGATCGACGAGAGCGTGCCGCCGGCGCACGGCCGCGGCCGCAAGCGCCGGTCGAATGCCGACCCGGGTGTCGTCGTCAAGGGCGTCGACGACGTGTGGGTCAAACTGGCCCGCTGTTGTACGCCCGTTCCCGGCGACCCCATCATCGGTTTCGTCACGCGCGGTAGCGGTGTATCGGTTCACCGCAGTGACTGCGTCAACGTGGAGTCACTGTCCCGCGAACCCGAGCGCATCCTCGAAGTCGAGTGGGCGCCCACCCAGTCCTCGGTCTTCCTGGTCGCCATCCAGGTCGAGGCCCTGGACCGCTCCCGGCTCCTCTCGGACGTCACCCGCGTCCTGTCCGACCAGCACGTCAACATCCTCTCCGCGGCCGTCCAGACCTCCCGCGACCGCGTCGCCACCTCCCGCTTCACCTTCGAGATGGGCGATCCCAAGCACCTGGGTCACGTCCTGAAGGCGGTCAGGGGAGTGGAGGGCGTCTACGACGTGTACCGGGTCACCTCGGCGCGGAACAAGACGTAGCGGATACGACGAAGGGGCTCCCGTACTTCGAAGTACGGGAGCCCCCTCCTCATGCGTGGCGTGCGGTCAGCCGCCGAACTCCTGCAGACCCTTCAGCGCCTGGTCCAACAGAGCCTGGCGGCCCTCCAGTTCGCGCTCCAGCTTGTCGGCCCGGGAGTTGTTGCCCTGGGTCCGCGCCTGCTCGATCTGGCCCTTGAGCTTGTCCACGGCAGCCTGGAGCTGGCCGGTCAGACCCTCGGCACGCGCGCGTGCCTCCGGGTTCGTCCGGCGCCACTCGGTCTCCTCGGACTCCTGGAGCGCCCGCTCAACCGTGTGCATCCGGCCCTCGACCTTCGGGCGGGCGTCACGCGGCACATGGCCGATGGCTTCCCAGCGCTCGTTGATCGAGCGGAAGGCCGCGCGGGCCGCCTTCAGGTCCGTCACCGGCAGGAGCTTCTCGGCCTCCTCGGCCAGCTCCTCCTTGAGCTTCAGGTTCTCCGTCTGCTCGGCGTCCCGCTCCGCGAAGACCGAGCTGCGGGCGGCGAAGAAGACGTCCTGGGCACCGCGGAAGCGGTTCCACAAATCGTCCTCGTGCTCGCGCTGGGCGCGGCCCGCCGCCTTCCAGTCGGCCATCAGCTCGCGGTAGCGGGCGGCCGTCGGCCCCCAGTCCGTCGAGTCCGACAGCCCCTCGGCCTCGGCGACCAGCCGCTCTTTGATCTTGCGGGCGTCCTCGCGCTGCGCGTCCAGCGACGCGAAGTGCGCCTTGCGGCGCTTGGAGAACGCCGACCGCGCGTGCGAGAAGCGGTGCCACAGCTCGTCGTCCGACTTGCGGTCCAGACGCGGCAGACCCTTCCAGGTGTCCACCAGGGCACGCAGCCGCTCACCGGCCGCCCGCCACTGGTCGGACTGCGCCAGCTCCTCCGCCTCGACGACCAGCGCCTCCTTGGCATGCCGGGCCTCGTCGGACTGCTTGGCGCGCTGCTGCTTGCGCTCCTCGCGGCGCGCCTCGACGGTCTCCATGAGCTTGTCCAGCCGGACCCGCAGCGAGGCCAGGTCGCCGACCGCGTGGTGGGCGTCGACCTGCTCGCGCAGATGGTCGACGGCGGCCTGCGCGTCCTTCGCCGACAGGTCGGTGGTCTTCACTCGCTTTTCGAGGAGGCCGATCTCGACAACCAGGCCTTCGTACTTGCGCTCGAAGTAGGCCAACGCCTCCTCGGGGGAGCCGGCCTGCCAGGAACCGACGACCTGCTCGCCGTCGGCCGTACGCACGTACACGGTCCCCGTCTCGTCGACGCGTCCCCACGGGTCGCTGCTCACAGCGCCTCCTCCACATGATGCCTGCACAGGGCCTCTGTGCCCCCGGGCATCGTCCACAGTTTCGTCACGGCCAACATAGGCGACCGGCGGGTTGCCTGTCCGCATCCCGCGCGACCGAAATTTCGCTGTTGACGGTCAGGATTTGGTGACAGTCGCCTTGTTGATCACGACCGTCGCGTTCGGTGCGGTGTTGCCCGTCGTGGCGTCGGCGGCCTGGGCCCCGGCCGCGGCGATTTTGTTCAGGACCTTCATGCCCGCGGCGTCGATCGTGCCGAACGGCGTGTAGCTGGCCGGCAGCGTGGAGTCCTTGTACACGAGGAAGAACTGGCTGCCGCCGGTGTGCGCCTGACCGGTGTTGGCCATCGCCACCGTGCCCGCCGGGTAGATCCCGCCCTTGAGGCTCTTGTCCTTCAGGTTCTCGTCCGGAATCGTGTAGCCGGGACCGCCGCTGCCCGCGCCCGTCGGGTCGCCGCACTGCAGCACGTAGATGCCGGTGGTGGTGAGCCGGTGGCACTTCGTGTGGTCGAAGAAACCCTTGCTGGCAAGGAAGTTGAACGAGTTCACGGTGTGCGGCGCGGCCGACGTCTTCAGCGCGATGTCGATGTCACCGCAGGTCGTCGCCAGCTTCATCGTGTACTTGGCCGACTTGTCGATCGTGACCGCCGGCTCCTTCTTCCAGCTCAGCGTCTTGATCTTGCCCGCGGCCGGCTTCGCGCACGGGTCCGGCGCCTTGCTCGTCGCCGAGGCGCTGGGCGTCACGTCCGCGCTCGCGTTGGACTTGTCGTCGTTGCCCTTCATGACCCCGGTCGTGTACAGCGCCACACTGCCGATCACGACCACGCCGAGCACCGACGCGATCACCGAGTTGCGCATACGGGCCTTGCGTCGAGCGGACGTACGCCGCTGCTGCTGCCGCAAGAACTTCTCCCGCGCGAGCTGCCGCTTCCGCTGTTCCTGGGTGACCACCGGATTCTCTCCTCATGCGTCTCGTACGTCGACTGGGACGCGTGCGTCTTGTGAGCCGACCGCCTGCGTGTGCCCCGTACCGTATATGGGTTCGCTGAGGATTCGGCAGCGCCGGTAGGCTCTGACCACTGACGCAGGGATCCTTATCCCCGCCCGTATCGACACAACGAAGGACGATCGTGCTCATTGCCGGGTTCCCCGCCGGGGCCTGGGGGACGAACTGTTATCTCGTCGCCCCCGCCGCCGGTGAGGAGTGCGTGATCATCGACCCGGGCCATCAGGCCGCCCAGGGAGTCGAGGAAGCGCTCAGGAAGCATCGGCTCAAGCCCGTCGCGGTCGTCCTCACCCATGGCCACATCGACCATGTGGCCTCGGTCGTCCCGGTCTGCGGCGCGCACGACGTGCCGGCCTGGATCCACCCCGAGGACCGGTACATGATGAGCGACCCCGAGAAGGCGCTCGGCCGTTCCATCGGGATGCCGCTGATGGGCGAGCTGACCGTGGGGGAGCCCGACGACGTCAAGGAGCTGACCGACGGCGCGCGGCTCGCGCTCGCGGGACTGGAGTTCTCGGTCGCGCACGCGCCGGGCCATACGAAGGGGTCGGTGACCTTCCAGATGCCCGAGAACCCGGAGATCCCCTCCGTGTTCTTCTCCGGGGATCTGCTCTTCGCCGGCTCCATCGGACGCACCGACCTGCCCGGCGGCTCCCACGCCGAGATCCTCGACTCGCTGGCCCGTGTGTGCCTGCCGCTCGACGACTCGACCGTGGTGCTGTCCGGCCACGGCCCCCAGACGACCATCGGCCAGGAGCGCGCGACCAACCCGTATCTGCGGGAAACGGCCGCAGGCCGCCGAGATCACGGCGCTGACGTGAACGCTCCCCGACGAGGAATGTGACGAGACCTTCCGTGAGTACTTTCCAGGCCCCCAAGGGCACGTACGACCTTCTGCCGCCCGATTCCGCCAAGTACCTCGCCGTGCGCGAGGCGATCGCGTCCCCGCTGCGCAACTCCGGCTACGGCTACATCGAGACGCCCGGCTTCGAGAACGTCGAGCTCTTCGCGCGCGGTGTCGGAGAGTCCACCGACATCGTGACCAAGGAGATGTACGCCTTCGAGACCAAGGGCGGCGACCAGCTCGCCCTGCGCCCCGAAGGCACGGCTTCCGTACTGCGCGCGGCACTTGAGGCCAACCTGCACAAGGCGGGCAACCTCCCGGTCAAGCTCTGGTACTCGGGCTCCTACTACCGCTACGAGCGCCCCCAGAAGGGCCGTTACCGCCACTTCTCCCAGGTCGGCGCCGAGGCGATCGGTGCTGAGGACCCGGCCCTGGACGCCGAGTTGATCATCCTGGCCGACCAGGCGTACCGCTCGCTCGGCCTGCGGAACTTCCGCATCCTCCTCAACAGCCTGGGCGACAAGGAGTGCCGTCCGGTGTACCGGGTCGCGCTCCAGGACTTCCTGCGCGGCCTGGACCTCGACGAGGAGACGCTGCGCCGCGCGGACATCAACCCGCTCCGGGTCCTCGACGACAAACGCCCGGACATCCAGAAGCAGTTGACGGACGCGCCGCTGCTGCGCGACTACCTGTGCGACGCGTGCAAGGCGTACCACGAGGAGGTGCGCGAGCTGATCACGGCCGCGGGCGTCTCCTTCGAGGACGACCCCAAGATGGTGCGCGGTCTGGACTACTACACCCGCACCACCTTCGAGTTCGTCCACGACGGACTGGGCTCCCAGTCCGCGGTGGGCGGCGGCGGCCGCTACGACGGCCTCTCCGAGATGATCGGCGGCCCCGCACTGCCCTCCGTGGGCTGGGCGTTGGGCGTCGACCGCACGGTGCTGGCCCTGGAGGCGGAGGGCGTCGAACTCGAACTCCCCGCGTCCACCAGTGTGTTCGCGGTTCCGCTGGGCGAGGAGGCCCGCCGGGTCCTCTTCGGCAAGGTGACGGAGCTGCGCAGGCTGGGCATCGCGGCCGACTTCTCCTACGGCGCCAAGGGCCTCAAGGGCGCCATGAAGAACGCCAACCGCAGCGGCGCCCGCTACACGATCGTCGCCGGTGAACGCGACCTCGCCGAGGGCGTCGTACAGCTCAAGGACATGGAGTCCGGGGAGCAGTCGGCGGTCGGTGTGAACGAGATCGTGGCGGAGCTGGAGTCGAAGCTCGGCTGAGGGCGAAGGTGGGGTCTGGGGGCGGCAGCCCCCAGACCCCTCAGTCCAGCAACCCGTACCGCATCGCACTCGTCACCGCCGCCGTCCGGTCGTCCACCCTCAACTTGCCGAAGACCCGCAGCAGATGGGTCTTCACCGTCGACTCCCCGATGTACAGCCGGCGCCCGATCTCCGCGTTGGTGCAGCCCTCCGCCACCAGCCGCAGCACAGCCGTCTCCCGCTCCGACAGCCGTGGCCGTTCCGGTTTGGTGCGCAGTTGGTCGACCAGGCGGGCGGCCACCGAGGGGGCCAGGACCGTCTCGCCGCGCGCTGCGGCCCGTACCGCGTCGGCCAGTTCGCCACGCGGCAGGTCCTTCAGCAGATAGCCCGCCGCGCCCGCCTCCACCGCGCGCAGGATGTCGCGGTCCGTCTCGTACGTCGTGAGGACGATCACCCGGCAGGGCAGTCCGGCCTCGTTCATCCGCACGATGGAGTCGACGCCTCCGCCGCCCGGCATCCGCAGGTCCATCAGCACGATGTCGGGGCGGAGTTCGGCCGCCAGCGCCTCGGCCTGCGGTCCGCTGGACGCGTCGGCGATCACGTCGAGGTCGGGTTCCGCGCTGAGCATGGCGCGCAGGCCCTCCCGTACGACGGGGTGGTCGTCGGCCAGGACGATCCGGATCATCGCGCACTCCTCCGCGGGGCGACCGGCAGCAGTACCGTCACCGTCGTGCCGTCGCCCGGCGCGCTGTGCACCAGGGCCGTTCCGCCCACCTCGGCGGCCCGGGCCCGCAGGCCCGCCAGGCCGTAGCCGCCGGACACCGCACCCGGGTCGAAACCGCACCCGTCGTCCCGTACCGAGACGGTCAGCGTCTCGTCGGCGTACCCGAGGGTGAGGCTCACCGTCGCCGAACTCCCCGCGTGCTTGCGGGCATTGGCGAGTGCCTCCTGGCAGGTGCGCAGCGCCACCACCTCGGGTCCCGCCGGCAGGGCACGCACCGCGCCCGTCACCTCCAGGGTCGCGTCCTGGCGGGCGGCGAGCCGGCGCAGGGCGTCCGGCAGCGAGGCGTCGGCGAGGTCGGCGGGGGTGCCGCCGGCGACCAGGGCGCGGGCCTCGGCGAGGTTCTGCCGGGCGGTCTCGTCCATCAGGGCGAGATGGCGGCGGGCCTGTGCGGGGTCGTCGTCCAGCTCGGCCTCCACGGCCTGGACCAGCATCAGCAGGCTGGTGAAGCCCTGGGCGAGGGTGTCGTGGATCTCGCGGGCCATGCGCTCCCGCTCGGCCAGCGCGCCGTGCGCCGACGACAGCCGGGAGACCTCGTGGCGGCTCGCGGCCAGTTCGGCGATCAACTCCGCGCGCTCCTGACTCTGATCGATGATGCGGATGATCCAACTCCCGAGGGCCACCGAGAAGACCAGGGTCACCACGGCGAACACCGAGTTGAAGAACACGTCCTGGGCGCTCGGCCACCACAGCAGCGCCCAGCCGATCACCGGAGCGATGTTGATCACGGTCACCGCGATCAGCGCCCAGCGCAGCCGCAGCACCATGAAGCACGGCGGGACGAGGGCGAAGCCCATCAGCCGGGTCTCGCCGACCAGCACCGCCGACGGCAGGAACAGCGCCATCTCCGCGACGAGGTAACCGACGGCCCGCCGCTCGTCGGGCGGATCGCCCCGCAGGATCGGGCGCCCGAACCAGACGTACAGCGGGACCAGCGGGACGAGCAGCCCGGCCGCCGCCACGCGCACCGACCACCCCGGTTGGTCCGTGCCGAGCACGAACACCAGGGTGGCCAGCCAGATCAGCGCGAAGTACGTGTCCCAGAGCAGGAACGAGCGGTCCCAGGCGTCCGTGCCCGTCGCCCCGCCGGGGGCGTTCATCCGTCGCGCCGGTTCTTCCACCGGAAGGTCAGCAGACACAGCAGCAATCCTCCGACGCACCACGCCCCGAGCACCAGCGCGACCTTCCCGAACTCCCAGCTCCCGGCCTGCTCCAGCACCTGCGCCGACGAGGGCAGGAAGACCCCGCGCAGCCCCTGGCACATCCACTTCAGCGGGAACAGGGCGCCGATGTTGAGCATCCAGTCCGGGATGGTGTCGATGGAGATGTACACCCCGGAGATGAACTGGAGGACCAGGAAGGGGAGTACGACCACGGAGGTCGCGCTCTTGCCGGACTTGGGGACCGAGCTCACCGCGATGCCGAGCAGCGCGCAGGCCGTCAGACCGAGGACGAAGATCCACCCGAAGTCGAACCACTTCGACGCCGACGACGGGAGGTCGACGTCGTAGATGGTGGTGCCGACCAGGAGCAGGATCGCCGTCTCCGTCAGCCCCGTGACCAGAACCAGCCAGATCTTGCCGAGGAAGTACGCGGCCGGTGGCATCGGGGTGCCGCGGAGCCGGCGCAGCACCTTCTCGTCGCGTTCGATCGCGATCGAGATGCCGAGGGACTGGAAACTCGTCGACATGATGCCGGCGGCCATCATCGCCGGGACGTACAACTGCGAGGCGTTGACGCCCGCGCCCCGGACGTCGTCCTTGAAGATCGACGCGAACAGGAACAGGAAGACGACCGGGAAGGCGAAGGTGAACACCACCTGGTCGCGCTGCCGGAAGAACTGCTTGAGTTCCAGGGTGCCGCGCCGCAGCCCGAGCCCCCAGGCACCGGGCAGCCGCTGCTCGGAGGCTCGTGCCCGGGTCACCGCGACGGTCGTGGTGGTGGTCATCGCACGTCCTCCTGTCCGGTCAGCCGGAGGTAGACGTCCTCCAGGGTGGGGCGGCTCACCAGCAGCCCGGGGATCTCGCCGTCGAAGCGGTGCATCAGTTCGGCTACGACCTTGGTAGGAGTGTCGGTGTGCTCCGCGCGCGGGGTGCCGTCGGGCTCGGTCCACTCGACGGTGGCTCCGGTGCCGTGGCGCTCGCGCAGGGCGGCCGGTTCACCCGCGGCGACCACCCGGCCGTGGGCGACGATCGCCAGCCGGTCGGCGAGGTTCTCCGCCTCCTCCAGGTAGTGGGTGGTGAGGAGGATGGTGGTGCCCTCGTCGGCGAGCTTGCGGATCAGGTCCCAGAACTGGCGCCGGGCCGCCGGGTCGAAACCGGTCGTCGGCTCGTCCAGGAGAAGGAGTTCCGGATCGCCGATCACTCCTAGGGCCACGTCCAGCCGCCTGCGCTGTCCGCCCGAGAGCCCCTTGATCCGGCTGTCGACCTTGGCTTCGAGCCCCACCAGGCCGATGACCTCCTCGGGGTCGCGCGGACGCGGGTAGTAGCGGGCGAAGTGCCGCACGGTCTCGCCGACCGTCAACTCGGCGGGTGCCGATTCGTCCTGCCAGACGATGCCGACCCGAGAACGCCACGCGCGTGTGCCCGTCGCCGGGTCCGAACCGAGCACCGACACCTGTCCCGCGTCCCGACCGCGGTTGCCCTGGAGGATCTCGACGGTGGTGCTCTTGCCCGCGCCATTGGGCCCGAGCAGGCCGAACACCTCCCCCGTGCGGATCTCCAGGTCGATGCCGTCGACAGCGGTCACGTCCCCGTACTGCTTGCGCAGCCCTCGCACATCCACTGCGAGATCGTTCGCCTGTGTTGTCATGCCAAGAGCATCGTCCGGAATCGAGCGCTCAGGGACGACCGTGCGTACTTCCTTATGTCCATCGAACGGTGGACACGCGTGCGCGTGCGGCACAATGGCCCTGCCCGAAGAAGGTCCAACTCTCAAGTGACGGATCGGCGTGATGAGCAAGACGACAGTGAAGGACGTCTCCACCGACTCCGAACCGGAGCACACGGACATGGAGCCGCGCACAGTGGGCAGCAGTCGCGCCTTCGCCGTGCTGCTGGTGATCACCGGTGCGGCCGGACTGCTCGCCGCGTGGGTCATCACGATCGACAAGTTCAAGATCCTTGAGGGCAAGGTCGCGGGGAAGACGTTCACCCCGAGCTGCAGCATCAACCCGATCGTGTCCTGCGGCAGCGTTATGGAGAGCAAGCAGGCCGCCGCCTTCGGCTTCCCGAACCCGATGCTCGGCCTGGTCGCGTACGGCATCGTCATCTGCGTCGGCGTGACCCTGCTGACCCGGGTGAAGTTCCCCCGCTGGTACTGGCTGACCTTCAACTTCGGCACCCTCTTCGGGGTGGGCTTCTGCACCTGGCTGCAGTTCCAGTCGCTGTACCGGATCAACGCGCTGTGCCTGTGGTGCTCGCTGGCCTGGGTCGCCACGATCACCATGTTCTGGTACGTCACCTCGTTCAACATCCGCAACGACTTCCTGAAGGCCCCCCGCCCGGTCAAGAACTTCCTGGGCGAGTTCACCTGGGTCCTCCCGGTCACCCACGTCGGCATCATCGCGATGCTGGTCCTGACCCGCTGGGGCGCCCAGCTCTGGGCCTGAGACCGGGCCCGACCGCATTGTCAGTGCGGTGACATAGGGTTTTGGACGTGGAGCCCGACCTGTTCACCGCCGCAGCCGAAGAACGCCAGGAGAAGGACCCGTCCTCCAGCCCCCTGGCGGTGCGGATGCGCCCGCGCACCCTCGACGAGGTCGTGGGCCAGCAGCACCTGTTGAAGCCGGGCTCGCCCCTGCGCAGACTCGTCGGCGAGGGGGCGGGCGGCCCGGCCGGACCGTCCTCGGTGCTCCTCTGGGGCCCGCCCGGCACCGGAAAGACGACCCTCGCCTACGTCGTCTCCAAGGCCACCGACAAGCGTTTCGTGGAGCTGTCCGCGATCACCGCCGGCGTCAAGGAGGTCCGCGCGGTCATCGACGGCGCCCGCCGCGCCACCGGCGGCTTCGGCAAGGAGACCGTCCTCTTCCTGGACGAGATCCACCGCTTCAGCAAGGCCCAGCAGGACTCTCTCCTCCCGGCCGTCGAGAACCGCTGGGTGACCCTGATCGCGGCGACCACGGAGAACCCGTACTTCTCGGTGATCTCCCCGCTCCTGTCCCGCTCCCTGCTCCTCACCCTCGAGCCCCTCACGGACGACGACCTGCGCGGGCTGCTCCGCCGGGCGCTGAGCGACGAGCGAGGTCTCAAGGCCGCGGTCGCCCTCCCCGAGGACACCGAGAACCACCTGCTGCGCATCGCGGGCGGCGACGCCCGCCGCGCGCTCACCGCCCTGGAGGCCGCCGCCGGGGCCGCCCTCGACAAGGGCGAGCCGGACATCACCCTCCAGACCCTGGAGGAGACCGTCGACCGCGCGGCGGTGAAGTACGACCGCGACGGCGACCAGCACTACGACGTGGCCAGCGCACTCATCAAGTCCATCCGCGGCTCCGACGTCGACGCGGCCCTGCACTACCTCGCCCGCATGATCGAGGCCGGCGAGGACCCCCGCTTCATCGCCCGCCGCCTGATGATCTCGGCGAGCGAGGACATCGGCCTGGCGGATCCCAACGCGCTGCCCATCGCTGTCGCGGCCGCCCAGGCCGTAGCCATGATCGGCTTCCCGGAGGCCGCGCTCACCCTCAGCCACGCCACCATCGCGCTCGCCCTGGCCCCCAAGTCGAACGCGGCGACCATGGCGATCGGCGCCGCCATGGAGGACGTACGCAAGGGGCACGCGGGCCCGGTGCCGATGCATCTGCGGGACGGGCACTACAAGGGCGCGGCCAAGTTGGGGCACGCCCAGGGGTATGTCTACCCGCACGACCTGCCCGAGGGGATCGCCGAGCAGCAGTACGCCCCGGAGGAGCTGAAGGACCGCGAGTACTACGAGCCCACGCGCCATGGAGCCGAGGCCCGGTACGCGGACGCGGTCGAGTGGACCAGGGCGCACCTCGGTCGTCAGCGGTCCTGAGCACCCTGTAGACTTCGCCGGAGTGCTGGGTCCTGTGCAGTCAGAACAGGACAGTCAGCCGGAGCCGGTCAAGGGACCCAGTCCCCGGACCATCTCCAGGAGCGTCGCGCACCCTTCGAACGGTGTCGCGGGCAGCCCACCACCACCCGGAATTCCGGGAAAGGTCGGTGGGCCACTCGTGTGCTGCACGTATGTGCCCAGACCAGGGGAGCGGCTGCCCGACAGGTCCCTCGCGGACCCGGCGGGTTTCCCCGACTGCGGATGCGACCTCCCTTAACCCTGACAAGCCGGAAATTAAGGAAAGAGACAAGTGGCGAACCAGTCCCGCCCCAAGGTCAAGAAGTCGCGTGCCCTCGGCATCGCGCTGACCCCGAAGGCCGTCAAGTACTTCGAGGCCCGTCCCTACCCGCCGGGTGAGCACGGTCGTGGCCGCAAGCAGAACTCGGACTACAAGGTCCGTCTGCTGGAGAAGCAGCGTCTGCGCGCGCAGTACGACGTGTCCGAGCGCCAGCTCGTCCGCGCCTACGAGCGTGCCTCCAAGGTCCAGGGCAAGACCGGTGAGGCCCTGATCATCGAGCTGGAGCGTCGTCTCGACGCGCTGGTCCTGCGTTCGGGCATCGCCCGCACGATCTACCAGGCCCGCCAGATGGTCGTTCACGGCCACATCGAGGTCAACGGCCAGAAGGTCGACAAGCCGTCCTTCCGCGTCAAGCCCGACGACGTCGTGATGGTCCGCGAGCGCAGCCGCAGCAAGACCCTGTTCGAGGTCTCCCGCGCCGGTGGCTTCGCCCCCGACGGCGAGACCCCGCGCTACCTCCAGGTGAACCTCGGCGCCCTGGCGTTCCGCCTGGACCGCGAGCCGAACCGCAAGGAGATCCCGGTGATCTGCGACGAGCAGCTCGTCGTCGAGTACTACGCCCGCTGATCACCTCACGGACGTAGCACCACTGCACGTCAGCCCGCCGTCTCCCCGCCCTTCCGGGTGGGCGAGGCGGCGGGCTTTCGCATGTCCACCCGCATCGCCGCGGGCCGCACCCGACCGCGCGGAACCGGCACCCCGTCGAGCGGGCGCGGCAGCCCGAGCGCCCGCGCCACGGCAGCCTCCCGGTCGAGCCGCGCCCCGTCCCGTACGCACTCCTCGTACCGCTCGTCGCCCAGTTGCTCCCGGGCCGTCGCCTCGCACAGCTCGTGGGGCGCGTTGTAGTACGCCGACCCGAACAGCGGCAGTCCGACCGACGGCCACATCCCAGCCGCCGCGCCCTGCAGCAGCGCGGCCTCGGCGGCATCGCCCTCCGCCGCCGTGACGAGGGCCAGCAGTTCGACCGCCAGCACCGAGCCCAGCAGATCGCGGAAACCGTGCGCGCTGCCCAGACAGTCCGTCAACAGGTCGCGCGCGAGCGGGAGTTCGCCGTCGCTCCAGGCCACGTACGCCAGCACGTACAGCGCGTACGCCCTCGTCCACCGCTCGCCGTGGTCCTCGCACACCCGCCGTACGTCCTCGCACAGCTTCACCGCGTCCGCCAGATCACCCTGGAAGGCCCGGGCCATCGCCAGTTCGACCTGGCCCATCAGCACAGTGCTGTTCAGCTCGCCGATCCGGCGGTAGCGGTCGAGGGCCGAGCGCAGCAGGGTCTCCGCCCTCGCCATGTCGTCGGTGACCAGGGCCAGACAGCCGGTGCGATGCTCCGCGTACGCCACCGCCGTGGGGTTCGCGGCCCGGTCCGCCTCCTCCCGGCACTCCTGGAGCGCGGCCAGCGCGGGCACGGTGTCGCCCTGGAGGATCGCCACATAGCCGAGCACCCACAGGGCCTTCAGCCGTGACTGGTCGTTGCCGGAATCCAGTCGCACAGCCTGCTCCAGCCAGTGCCGGCCCTCCGAGAGCCGTCCGCAGCCAGCCCAGCAGAACCACAGGGAGCCCGCCAGATATTGGCCCAGATGCGTCTCGTCCGGCTCGTTCAGGCAGTACTCCAGGGCACCGCGCAGATTCGGCAGCTCCGCCTCGACCCGCGCGGCGACCTCGCCCTGGCGCGGCGAGAACCAGTCCAGCTCGCACCAGGTCGCCAGCCCCAGATACCAGTCGCGGTGCCGCCGCCGCAGCCGGGCCCCGTCGCCCGTCGCCGCCAACCAGTCGGCGCCGTAGGCCCGGACGGTGTCGAGCATCCGGTAGCGCATGCCCCTCGCCGTCTCCTCGCGGACGATCACGGACTGTGCGAGCAGCTCGGACAGCACGTCGAGGACGTCGTCGGCGGGCAGCCCGTCGCCGCTGCACACATAGTCGACGGCCTCCAGGTCGAAGCTCCCGGCGAACACCGACAGGCGCGCCCACAACAGCCGTTCCTCGGGCGTGCACAGCTCATGGCTCCAGCCGATCGCCGTACGCAGCGTCCGATGCCGGGGCAGCGCGTCGCGCCGCCCACAGGCCAGCAGCCGGAACCGGTCGTCGAACCGCGCCAGCAACTCCCCGGGCGACAGCGCCCGCAGCCGCCCCGCCGCCAGCTCGACGGCGAGCGGAATCCCGTCCAACCGTCGGCACAGCTCCCGTACGTCCGCGTCGTCGTCCCCGAGGACGATCCCGTGGTGCGCGGCCCGCTCGGCGAACAGCTCCACCGCCTCTTCCTCGCCCAACGGCGCCAGCGCCAGCACCCGTTCGCCCGCCAGCTCCAGCGGCCGCCGCCCCACCGCGAGCACCCGCAGCCCCGGCGCCCGCCCCACCAACTCGGCCACCAGCGAGGCACACACCTCCACCAGATGCTCGAACCCGTCCAGCACCAACAGGAGTTGACGCTCCAACAGATGCGCGTGCAGTGTCTCGCGCGGCGACCGCGTGGTGTGATCCGTCAGGCCCAGCGCCTCCACGACCGCGAAGTCCACGAGTTCCGGATCGCGCACCGCGGCCAGCTCCACCCGCCACGCCCCGCCCGGGGGAGCGGACCGGGACGCCGCGCGGGCCGCGAGCCGCGACTTGCCGACCCCGCCGGGCCCGGTCACGGTGACCAGACGCGAGGCGTCGAGCGCCCGCGCCAGCTCGGTGAGTTCGGCCGCGCGGCCCACGAACCGGTCGGGTTCCAGGGGCAGATTGCCGTCGGCGCAGGAGCCGGTGCGCTGGGAAGCTCGCATGGAACACGGAGCGTACTGAACCGTATTCAGTCCGTACAATCGCTTCGCTCAACTCGACTGCGCGCGGGGCGTCAATGCGGTACGGAGCGCCACCCCCGGCGCGATAGGCTCGGGACCAGTTATCTACAGGTGTTCATGAGAGAGGGTGTCAGGTGTCCGGTGGAGAGGTTGCCGGGATCCTGGTGGCCGTCTTCTGGGCGATCCTGGTCTCCTTCCTCGCCGTCGCACTGGTGAGGCTGGCCCAGACGCTCAAGGCGACCACCAAGCTCGTCGCGGACGTGACCGACCAGGCCGTCCCGCTGCTGGCGGACGCCTCCTCGGCGGTGCGCTCCGCGCAGACCCAGATCGACCGGGTCGACGCGATCGCCACCGACGTCCAAGAGGTCACGTCGAACGCCTCCGCCCTGTCGACCACCGTCGCCTCCACCTTCGGCGGCCCCCTCGTCAAGGTCGCGGCCTTCGGCTACGGCGTCCGCCGGGCCCTCGGCGGCCGACGCGAGGCCGAGCCCGCCAAGGCCTCCCGGCGCACGGTGATCGTGGGCCGTACGGTCCCGGCCGCGCGGCGGGCCAAGCGCACCCGGAAGAAGGACTGACCGAGCGATGTTCCGCCGTACGTTCTGGTTCGGCACGGGCGTAGCCGCCGGTGTCTGGGCGACCACCAAGGTCAATCGCAAGCTGAAGCAGCTCACCCCCGAGCACCTCGCCGTGGCCGCGGCCAACAAGGCGCTCGAAGCGGGCCACCGGCTCAAGGACAGCGCGGTGGGCTTCGCGCTCGACGTCCGCGCCGGCATGGTCCAGCGGGAGGCCGAACTCGGCGACGCCCTGGGGATCAGCGCCCCGGTCGACCCCGAACTCCCCGGCGCCAGGCACCCCATCGCCATCGAGAACCGCAACACCCCGAAATCCGTCGACAGGACGGACAGAACGACGTACTCGTACAACCGGAATGAGGACCACTGATGGAGTCGGCTGAAATCCGCCGCCGCTGGTTGAGCTTCTACGAGGAGCGCGGCCACACCGTCGTCCCTTCGGCGTCGCTCATCGCGGACGACCCGACTCTGCTCCTGGTCCCCGCCGGCATGGTCCCCTTCAAGCCGTACTTCCTCGGCGAGGTCAAGCCGCCGTGGCCGCGCGCGACCAGTGTGCAGAAGTGCGTGCGCACGCCCGACATCGAAGAGGTCGGCAAGACCACCCGGCACGGCACGTTCTTCCAGATGTGCGGCAACTTCTCCTTCGGCGACTACTTCAAGGAAGGCGCCATCACCTACGCCTGGGAGCTGCTCACCTCGCCCCAGGACAAGGGTGGTTACGGGCTCGACCCCGAGCGGCTGTGGATCACGGTCTACCTCGACGACGACGAGGCCGAGACCATCTGGCGTGACAAGATCGGCGTCCCGGCCGAGCGCATCCAGCGCCTCGGCAAGAAGGACAACTACTGGTCGATGGGCGTCCCCGGCCCCTGCGGCCCGTGTTCCGAGATCAACTACGACCGCGGCCCCGAGTTCGGCGTCGAGGGCGGCCCCGCCGTCAACGACGAGCGGTACGTGGAGATCTGGAACCTCGTCTTCATGCAGTACGAGCGCGGCGAGGGCATCGGCAAGGAGGACTTCGAGATCCTCGGCGAGCTGCCCAGCAAGAACATCGACACGGGCCTCGGCCTGGAGCGCCTGGCGATGATCCTGCAGGGCGTGCAGAACATGTACGAGATCGACACCTCCATGGCCGTCATCAAGAAGGCCACCGAACTGACCGGTGTCGAGTACGGCGACTCCCACGACTCGGACGTCTCCCTGCGCGTGGTCACCGACCACATGCGCACCTCCGTGATGCTCATCGGCGACGGCGTGACCCCCGGCAACGAGGGCCGCGGTTACGTCCTGCGCCGCATCATGCGCCGCGCCATCCGCAACATGCGCCTGCTCGGCGCCACCGGCCCGGTCGTCAAGGACCTCATCGACACGGTCATCGCGATGATGGGCCAGCAGTACCCGGAGCTCGTCACCGACCGCCAGCGGATCGAGACCGTGGCCCTGGCCGAGGAGGCCGCCTTCCTCAAGACGCTGAAGGCCGGCACCAACATCCTCGACACGGCCATCAGCGACACCAAGGAGTCCGGCGGCAAGGTCCTCGCCGGCGACAAGGCGTTCCTGCTCCACGACACCTGGGGCTTCCCGATCGACCTCACCCTCGAAATGGCCGCCGAACAGGGCCTTTCGGTGGACGAGGACGGCTTCCGGCGCCTGATGAAGCAGCAGCGCGATCAGGCCAAGGCCGACGCCCGGGCCAAGAAGACCGGCCACGCCGGCGTCGGTGCCTACCGCGCGATCGCCGACCAGGCCGGCGAGACCGAGTTCATCGGCTACTCGGACACCCAGGGCGAGTCCACCATCGTCGGCATCCTCGTCGACGGCGTCTCCTCCCCGGCCGCCACCGAGGGCGACGAGGTCGAGATCGTCCTCGACCGCACTCCGTTCTACGCCGAGGGCGGCGGCCAGATCGGCGACACCGGCCGGATCAAGGTCGAGTCCGGTGCCGTCATCGAGGTCCGCGACTGCCAGAAGCCGGTACCGGGCGTCTACGTCCACAAGGGCGTCGTCCAGTTCGGCGAGGTCACCGTTGGCGCCAAGGCCGAGGCCGCGATCGACACCCGCCGCCGTACCGCCATCGCCCGCGCCCACTCGGCCACCCACCTCACCCACCAGGCGCTGCGCGACGCGCTCGGCCCGACGGCCGCGCAGGCCGGTTCCGAGAACCAGCCCGGGCGCTTCCGCTTCGACTTCGGTTCCCCGTCCGCGGTTCCCACGACGGTGATGACCGACGTCGAGCAGAAGATCAACGAGGTGCTCGCCCGCGACCTGGACGTGCACGCCGAGATCCTCAGCCTCGACGAGGCCAAGAAGCAGGGCGCCATCGCCGAGTTCGGCGAGAAGTACGGCGAGCGGGTCCGGGTCGTCACCATCGGCGACTTCTCCAAGGAGCTGTGCGGCGGCACCCACGTCCACAACACCTCCCAGCTCGGCCTGGTGAAGCTGCTCGGCGAGTCGTCGATCGGCTCCGGTGTCCGCCGTATCGAAGCCCTCGTGGGCGTGGACGCCTACAACTTCCTCGCCCGCGAGCACACGGTCGTCGCCCAGCTCCAGGAGCTGATCAAGGGTCGCCCGGAGGAGCTTCCGGAGAAGGTCTCCGCCATGCTCGGCAAGCTGAAGGACGCCGAGAAGGAGATCGAGAAGTTCCGCGCCGAGAAGGTGCTCCAGGCCGCCGCCGGTCTCGTCGAGTCCGCCAAGGACATCAACGGCGTCGCCGTCGTCACCGGCCGGGTCCCGGACGGCACCACCGCGGACGACCTGCGCAAGCTGGTCCTCGATGTGCGCGGCCGCATCCAGGGCGGCCGGGCCGCCGTGGTCGCGCTGTTCACCGTCAACAACGGCAAGCCGCTGACGGTCATCGCCACCAACGAAGCCGCCCGCGAGCGCGGCCTCAAGGCCGGCGACCTGGTCCGTACGGCCGCCAAGACCCTCGGCGGCGGCGGTGGCGGCAAGCCGGACGTGGCCCAGGGCGGCGGCCAGAACCCGGCCGCCGTCGGCGAGGCCGTCGAGGCCGTCGAGCGCCTTGTCGCCGAGACGGCCAAGTAAGAATCGGCCGCGAACATGCGCAGAGGACGCCGGCTCGCGATCGACGTCGGGGACGCCCGGATCGGGGTCGCCTCGTGCGACCCCGACGGGATCCTCGCCACTCCCGTCGAGACGGTCCCCGGCCGCGACATCCCGGCGGCACACCGCCGGCTGAGACAGCTCGTCGAGGAGTACGAACCGATCGAAGTCGTCGTCGGCCTCCCCCGCTCCCTCAAGGGGGGCGAGGGCCCGGCCGCCGTGAAGGTCCGGGCCTTCGCCCAGGAGCTGGCCAGGGGCATCGCCCCCGTAGCGGTCAGACTGTTGGACGAACGGATGACCACGGTGACGGCCAGTCAGGGACTGCGGGCATCGGGGGTGTCGTCCAAGAAGGGCCGCTCGGTCATCGACCAGGCCGCCGCTGTGATCATCCTTCAGCAGGCGTTGGAATCCGAACGGGTGTCAGGTAAACCACCCGGCGAGGGCGTCGAAGTGGTCATCTGATCGCGATACGGTAACGTTCCGCGCGATGCGATGGTGTTCGAACAGCCATGGCACAGCAAGAGGCGGGACGGGAGCCGGAGCCCCAAGCGCCGCGACCGCCGCCTCGCGGCTCTAGGGGATCGATGACTGAGTATGGCCGGGGCCCAGGCTCCGAACCGTGGCATCCGGAGGACCCGTTGTTCGGGGACGTCGGATGGGAAGGCCAGCAGGCCCACGTGGGCCAGCAGTCCTCCTACGGCGGCCAGCCGCAGCACTATCCGGAACAGCCCCAGGAGTCGCAGTACGGCGACTGGGGCCACGGCCAGCAGGCCGATTACGGTCAGGCGCAGCAGCAATACCAGGTCTACGAACAGCAGGGCCACCCTCAGCAGTACCCCGACCAGCAACAGTGGGCGGACCAGCAGCAGTACGCCGATCAGGGGCATCAGCAGTACGCCGGTCAGCAGCAGCAGTACCAGCAGGGCGGCTGGGACGCCACCGGCACGCACGGCCATGTCCCCTACGCCGCCGACCCCGGCGACCCGTACGGACAGCAGGCCGCCGCGTACGGCGAACAGCAGCCCGATTTCTACGGCACCCCCGACGCGTTCCCGCCGCCGGAGCCGCCGGGTCAGCGGCGCACGGAACCCGAACCGGAGCGGACCGACTGGGACCCGGGCCCCGACCAGGGCGAACACGCGTTCTTCGCGGGCGGCGACGATGACGACGAGGCCGACGACGAGCCGGCCGGACGCGGTGACCGGCGGGGCAAGGGCGGCAAGGGCAAAGGCGGCAAGGAGAGGAAGCGCCGCAACGGCTGTGCCTGCCTGGTGGTCGTCCTGGTCTTCGGTGGCGGCCTGGCCGGTGTCGGCTACTTCGGCTGGCAGTTCTACCAGGATCGTTTCGGCACGGCACCCGACTACGCGGGGGACGGCACCGGCTCGGTGAGCGTCACCATCCCGAAGGGTGCGGGCGGTTACACCATCGGCCAGGAGCTGAAGAAGCAGGGCGTCGTGAAGAGCGTCGACGCGTTCGTGGCCGCCCAGTCGCAGAATCCCGACGGGAAGAAGATCCAGGCGGGCGTCTTTCTGCTGAAGAAGCAGATGTCCGCGGCGAGCGCCGTCAAGCTGATGCTCGACCCCAAGAGCCAGGACAATCTGATCGTCGCCCCGGGCTGGCGGACTACCCAGGTGTACGCGGCGATCGACAAGAAACTCCAGCTTTCCACCGGCACCACCAAGGCCGTCGCCAAGAAGGAATACAAGAGCCTCGGACTGCCCAGTTGGGCGAACAGCGACAAGAACATCAAGGACCCGCTGGAGGGCTTCCTCTACCCGGGCACCTATGGCGCCGCCAAGGGCATGAAACCCGAAACGGTCCTCAAGCAGATGGTCACCGAGGTCAGCGACAAATACGGCTCGATCGACCTTGAGGCGAAGGCCAAGGCGCTCAATCTGGACAGCCCGCTGCAGGTCATCACGGTCGCGAGCCTCGTCCAGGCCGAAGGCAAGACGCACGAGGACTTCCGTAAGATGGCCGAAGTGGTCTACAACCGCCTCAAGACCACGAACACCGAGACCAACCAGTACCTGCAATTCGACTCGACCTTCAATTACCTGAAGGGCCAGAGCAACATCCGCATCAGCGAGTCCGAGATCAACAGCAACAAGGACCCGTACAACACCTACACCCAAAAGGGCCTCCCGCCCGGTCCCATCGACAATCCCGGTGACGAGGCGCTCGCCGCGGCACTGAATCCGACCAAGGACGGCTGGATCTACTTTGTGGCGACCGACGGCGAGAACAAGACCGAATTCGCCAAGACGTACGCCGAATTCCAGGCACTCAAGGAAAAGTTCAATGCCACCTCGGGCAACTGACGCCCGCCGGGCCGCCGTGCTCGGTTCGCCCATCGCCCACTCCCTCTCCCCGGTGCTGCATCGCGCGGCATACGGGGAGCTGGGGCTCGACGACTGGTCCTACGACCGCTTCGACGTCGACGAGGCCGGTCTGCCGGGGTTCTTCGAGAACCTCGGACCGGAGTGGGCCGGGCTGTCGCTGACCATGCCGCTGAAGCGCGTCGTCATACCGCTCCTCGACGAGATCAGCGACACCGCGGCGTCGGTGGACGCGGTCAACACGGTCGTGTTCACCGAGGACGGCCGACGTGTCGGCGACAACACCGACATCCCCGGCATGGTCGCCGCACTGCGCGAACACGGCATCGAACAGGTCGACTCGGCCGCGATCCTCGGCTCCGGCGCCACCGCCTCCTCCGCCCTCGCAGCCCTCGCCCGCGTCTGCACCGGCGAGATCGTCGCCTACGTCCGAAGCGAGGCCCGCGCCGCCGAAATGCGGTTGTGGGGAGAGCGGCTCGATGTGGAGATCCGCACGGCCGACTGGTCGGACGCGGCCGAGGCCCTGCGCGCCCCCCTGGTCATCGCGACCACCCCCGCCGGCACCACGGACACCCTCGCCTCCGCCGTACCGGAACGCCCCACCACCCTCTTCGACGTCCTCTACGACCCCTGGCCCACCACCCTCGCGGCCCGCTGGTCCGGCTACGGCGGCGCGGTCGTCAGCGGCCTCGACCTCCTGGTCCACCAGGCCGTACTCCAGGTGGAACAGATGACCGGCCACCACCCGGCACCGCTGGACGCGATGCGGAGGGCGGGGGAGAAGGCGCTGGCGGACCGCTGAGGAGGCGCTCCGCTGGGTTGGGGGGTCGGGGGCGATGCGGTGTTCGCCGAGAAGGTGCTGGCGGGGGCGTGAGGCATGGCCGACGGACTGCTGACGCGCATTCGGTGGGGTAGGCGAGCGGGCGCGGATCGGCTTCGGCTGTCGACATCGGCGTGGCCCGGACAGGAACAGGAAGAGGACGACCTGGCAAGCGAGGAGAGGTAGGCGTGCTGCTTCCTCGCTTCAGTGAGGTCGCCGAGGGGGCCCGATCGGCTGGGTCGGCTGTCGGCCTCGGCTTGGGCGGGTGGTGGAGCGGGCTTCTGGTGGAACGCTGGGCCCGACGCGGTGGCTCGGCCGAATCTGCGTCCGTGGACTGCTGGGCCCGACTGATCAGTTTGGGCGGGGCTGTGCCTGTGGGCTGCCGGGCCCGACTGATCGGTTTGGGTGGGGCTGTGTCCGTGGGCTGCCGGGCCCGATCGAGCAGATCGGCCGGGAGTATGTCGGTTGGCTGTTGCCTCTGGCTTGGGTGGGCAGGGGAGTGCGCCTTGGCGGGCCGCTGGGGCCGGCGCGGTGGTTCGGCCGGGGCTGCCCCTTTGGCCTGCGGGGTCCGACCGATCGGGCTGGCGAGGCGGCACCCGGGCGGGACCCATCGGCTGGGCCCAGGCGGCGCCCATGGACCGCTGAGCCCGACCCACCGGCTCTGCCGAGTGCGTGTCGGCGGCTCCCGGCCGCGACGGCCCCGGGCCGCGAGAGGCCACGCGAACCCGCCCCTCACCCCCATACCCCGTCCGTTCTCTGGACCGCAGGCCAGGTGCATGCCCCGGACGTGGGAGGATCGGGAGTGGCGGGCCAGGGCCGCGCACCCGGTTTCGCCGTCGCCGTACGCGAGGACGCGCGTGCGCAGGGCAGTAGTAGGGCGCGAGCATGAGGAGCACCGTTGAGCAGGTTGCGCTGGCTGACCGCGGGGGAGTCCCACGGTCCCGCACTCGTGGCGACGCTGGAGGGGCTTCCCGCCGGTGTG
>NZ_JBEXDX010000075.1:0-24171 GCF_040605995.1 Streptomyces sp. NPDC005492 | reverse complement strand
CCCCCGGGCCCCCCCCCCCCCCCCCACCGCCGTCCTCCGCGTAGCGGCGGACGATCGGCTCCAGATAGTCCGCGTGCGGGCCTGCCAGGTGCGGGAGTTGGGCCGTGGAGCGGATCAGCGCCATGCGGTCCAGTTCCGGATCGCGGCCCTGGGCCCGCTCGGCCGCGGCCATCGCCTCGAACCGCTCGCGCAGCCGCGCCGCCGGAAGGGCCGGGGCGCGGAACAGGACGCCGATGCTGCCGTTGCCCGCACGGGTGACGTTCCAGAAGGCGAGGTCGTCGGGCGGGGTGTCTATGCCGGTCTCCTCGATCAACTCCCGTGCGGCGTGGCGGTGCAGGGCGCTCATGTCGAGCGGTTCGCCGTCCGGCGGGGGTTCGAGCGAGCCGCCCGGGAGCTGCCAACGGCCGGGCGCCGCCGTGGAGTTCGACATCCGGCCGATCAACAGGCTGCCGTCGTCCGCCGGTTGGAGGACCGAGACGAAGAAGGACGGGAGCCAGGAGGTTGATCCGGGGACGCGGCGCAGGGCGAAGTGGCGGTACGTCGTCCGCACCCAGGAGATGGCGAGGTCGTACGGTCCCTCGCGGTGGGTGCCCGCGCAGACCAGGACCGGTCCGTCGAAGAAGCTCGGGTTGACCCGCACCAGATCGTCCCAGACGCGGTTCATGGCGAGCCGCTCCTCGGGGGCGAGCCGAGGAGCGGCGGATTCGACGAGCCGGAGCCGGTGGACGTCCAGGAGTTCGGCGCCGAAACCCCGCGCATTCTGATGGATCATCGCCTCATGCTGGCACACCGGGCTGGTCAGTTGAGGGCACCGGGAGTCACCGCCGCCGCCTCTGCCTCCGCCTTCACGAGCGACGCCCCGGAGGCGCTGACGGTCGTTCCTCCGCTACGGCCGGCCGGGCGCACCGGCACCATGAGCGCGGCCAGCGCCGCCGCCAGGCACAACACCGCGAGCAGGGCGAATCCGTGGGTGTACCCGGAGTCGTAGGGCAGGCCCGAGGCCTGGAGATGGCCGGTGACCAGCACGCTGGTCACGGCGGCGCCGATCGAACCGCCGATGGTGCGGATGTTGGCGTTCATGCCGGTGGCGGCGCCGGTCTGCTCGGGCGGGACGCTGCCGACGATGAGGTTGGCCATGGAGGCGAAGGCGAGTCCGATGCCGAGGCCGAAGATGCCCGCGACGAGGGCGATCTGCCACTGCTGGTCGTGCCAGAGGGCGAGGATGCCGCAGGCGACCGCGCCGAGCGCGGCACCGGTGGTGAGCAACGCCTTGGCGTCGACCACGGGTTCGAGCCGGCCGCTGAGCACACCGGAGACGAACATCGCGATCAGCATCGGCAGCATGAGGAGGCCGGAGGCGGTCACGCTGGCGCCGAAGCCGTAGCCGGCGGACGACGGGGTCTGGACGAAGCCGGGCAGGAAGGACCAGATCGAGTACATGCCCGCGCCGAACAGCAGCGCGGCGGTGTTGGTGGTCCACACGGACGGCAGTCGCATCACCTTCAGGTCGATGAGCGGGCTGCGCGAGCGGGCCTCGGCGAACAGCCAGGCCGCGAAGAGCACGACGGCGAGGGCGAACAGGCCGACGACCTTGATGGAGCCCCAGCCCCAGACACCGGCCTGGCTGAGCGGCAGCAGCAGGGCGACCAGCCAGCCCGAAAGGAGCACGGCGCCGGACCAGTTGACGCTTCCGTCGGCGCGGTTCGGTGACTCGGGGACGTAGCGCAGGGCGATGAGGGTGGTGACGGCGACGATGCCGACGGGGAACCAGAACAGCCAGCGGTAGTCGAGCGCGGACACGATGGGACCGGCGGCCACCATGCCGACACCGCCGCCCGCGGCGATCACGGCGGACAGGTTGCTGATGCTGCCGGGGACCCGGGAGGCGTCGAACTCGTCGCGGATGATGCCGAAGGACAGCGGGAACAGCGCGCCGCCGATGCCCTGGACGACCCGGGCGACGATCAGTACGCCGATGTTGGGGGCGAGAGCGGCGACCAGACAGCCGGCCAGCACGGCCAGGAGGACGGCGACGAGGGTGCGCTTCTTGCCGACCAGGTCGCCGACCCGGCCGAGGATCGGGGTGAAGACCGAGGCGGACAGCAGATAGGCCGTCATCACCCAGGTCGCGGTGGACTGGGAGGTGTGCAGCGCGTGCTGGACGGTCGGCAGGGCCGGCGCGATCAGCGACTGCAGCATGGAGAACACGCCCGCACCGGTCGCGAGGACCGCGAAGGTGAGGCGGGTGGACTTGCTGGGCATGGAGAGCCTCTCCGAAAACAAGCGAACGGGGGCGACCGCACGGCTTCGCGGCGGATCGCACCCACACTGCTAAAGTGGAGGTACCCCTCCACTGTAACGGAGGCACCCCTCCGGTTCAACCGAGTCCGCCCCAGGGAGGCACCCGTGACGGCCCAGCCGTTCCCCGTCAGCGAGATCGTCGCGGCCCAGAGACCGCACCGCAAGGACGCCGCCCGCAACTACGACGCCCTGCTCGCCGCCGCCCGCGAGGCCTTCGCGGAGCACGGCGCGGAGGCGTCGCTGGAGGACATCGCGAGGCGCGCGGGCGTCGGCATCGCCACCCTCTACCGCAACTTCCCGACCCGCCGGGCCCTCTTCGAGAGCGTCTACGCGGACGAGGTGAACGCGCTGTGCCAGGTCGCCCTGGCCGTCGCCGACCAGGAGCCGTGGGAGGCGCTGATCTCGTGGCTGAACCGGTTCGTGGGCTACGTGGTGACCAAGCAGGCCGTGCGCCAGGCACTGGAGAACGACTCGGAGATCTTCGGGGCCTGCCGCGAGTCGATGTTCTCCGCGGGCGGACCACTGTTCGAGCGGGCGCAGAAGGCGGGCGTGGCACGGACGGACATGGACTTCGGTGATCTGCTGCGCATGGTCGCGGGGATCGCCGGCACGACCTACCTGGACGACGCCCAGCGCGACCGCGTCCTGGCCATCTCCCTGGACGGCGTCCGCGCGAACCACTGACTAGGCGGGGGCGCTTCCCTCGAACGCCGCCCGCAGCAGGGCGAGCACCCCGTCCTCGGTGACCGGCCGGGGGTTGGCGTACGCCTGACTCACCGCCTGCTCGGCCGCCGTCGCCAAGTCGCCCTTTTTCAGACCGAGTTCGGCGAGCGAGCGCGGTGCGCCGAGCCGGCCGGCCAGTTCCCACAGGGCAGTTGGCGCGTTCTCGGTGCCCAGCGCGCGGGCCACGGCGGCGACCGCGTCCGGGGCTGCGGGCGCGTTGTACGCCAGCGCGTACGGCAGCACCACGGTGTGCGTCTCGGCGTGCGGGAGGCCGAAGGTGCCGCCGAGGACGTGGCACAGCTTGTGGTGCAGGCCCATGGTGGTGGCGCCGAGGCACGAACCGCACAGCCACGCCCCGTACAGGGCGCGGCCGCGGGCGTCCAACGACCGTGGTTCGGCGGCCAGTTCGGGCAGCGCGGACGTCATCGCCCGTACGCCCTCCTCGGCCATCAGCGCGATCAGGGGCGAGGAGTCCGGGGCGTACAGCGCCTCCACGGCGTGCGCGACGGCGTTGACACCGCTGGTCACCGTGAGCGGGACGGGCAGGCCGAGGGTCAGCTCCGGGTCGTAGACGACGCTGCGGGGCAGGACCGCGGGGTCGCGGCCGGTGCGTTTGGCGCCGTGCTCGGTGAGGCCCCAGACCGGCGTCATCTCGGAGCCGGAGTAGGTGGAAGGCACGGCGATCAGCGGGAGTCCGGTGCGCAGGGCGATGGCCTTGCCGAGGCCGATAGACGAGCCGCCGCCCACCGCGACGCATCCGTCGGCGCCCAGCGAGCGCGCCAACTCGACCGCACGGTCGGCGACTTCGACCGGCACGTGCATCTTCGCCCCGGCGTGCACGCCCACACACGTGTCGCCCAGCGAGTCGGCGACCGCCTGCGCGGTGTCGGCGCCGCGTGCGCCGGAGAGCACCAACAGCCGGCGCAGACCGAGCCGTTCGGCCTCGCCGGCCGTCGCGGTCAGTGCGGCGCCGGGTCGCAGGACGACCCGCATGGGCTGGGCCTCGTAGGCGAAGTCGAGGTGGCCGGTCACGAGCGCCGCTCCAGTACGAGGTCGAATTGTGCGTGCCGGAAGGGGTTGGCGATGCCGAACTCCCGTGCCAGGGAAGGGTCGTCGGTCGGGGTGAAGTCCTCGACGAGGCTCTGTTTGACGGCGAAGACGGCGTCGGAGTCGAGGTAGTCGCTGCCCGCGACGAAGATGTGCGTGGTGACCGGAGTGTGGCCGTCGGCCGAGGCGATGAAGTGGATGTGGGCGGGGCGGTAGGGGTGGCGGCCGGTCGCCTTGAGGAGTTCGCCGACCGGGCCGTCCGTCGGGATGGGGTACGGGCTCGGCACACAGGTGCGGAACCAGAAGCGGCCCTCGGCGTCCGTGGTGAACAACCCCCGTCCGTTGCCCGGGGGTTGGAGGTCCGGGCGCTGCACGTCGTAGAAGCCGTTGCCGTCGGCCTGCCACACGTCCAGGACCGCGCCGGGCAGCGGGGTGCCGTCCCCGGAGACGATCCGGCCGCTGACCACGCACGGCTCGCCGCCGCCCACCAGGTCGATGTTCGCGCCGAGTTCGCGGACCGGCGACTCGGTCATGTGGAAGGGGCCGAGGACCGTCGACTCGGTGGATCCGACGGCCCGGTCGCCGTTGATGGTCTCCACCAGCATCGACAGGCCGAGGACGTCCGACAGGAGGATGAACTCCTGCCGGGTGTCCGTGCACATCTGGCCGGTCTCCGTGAGGAAGCCGATCGCCCGCTCCCACTCCGCCTGGGTGAGGCGGGTCTCCCGCGCGAACGCGTGCAGATGCCGGATCAGGCCCGACAGCAGTTCGCGCAGACGCGGGTCGGCGGTGCCGCGCAGACTGGCGACGGCCTCGTCCGTGACGGTGACATGAGTGGTCATTGCGGCTCCCTGCCCGATGCGAAATGTCAGCCGTGCCCGAGGATGCGTCGCAGCGCGTCCGTGAGCAACTGTTCGGCGTCCACGGCCGCGTCGGCGTGGCGGAAGGCGACGTATCCGTCGGGGCGGACCAGCAGGGCGCCCCCGTCGGACACCTCGCTCAGGCGGGCCCAGTCGCCGTACGGGTCCTCGTACTCCTGGCCGGGTCCGACGACCACCGTGGCGATGTCGAGGGGGTGGGCCTCGGCCGCGCGCACCCAGGCTTCGCCGCCGATGCCGGTGAGCAGGGTGAAGCGGCCCTTGCCGACCGTGTCGAGGGTCGAGACGGTGCGGGTGCCGGAGGTGATCCAGGCGTGCGGGAGCTTGGCACCGGGGCGGGAGCTGGGTTGGTGGTACAGCTCGGGGTCGCGGTCGAAGCCGGAGTCGGGCATGCCGTCCGGGACGATCGCGTCGGATGTGTAGCGCTGGTTGAGGTCGACGCCGTGCGCGTTGAACTCGTACACCTTGAAGGCGATCGCCTCGCGCAGCGCGGCCCGTTGCTTCCCTGCGGCTTCGGTGGCGTCCTTGCGGGCGGCGATGTTGGCCCACAGTTGCTCGGGGGTCTGCGGGGAGAGACCGTCGAGCGCCTCGAAGATCGGGGCGGTCTCGCCGATGGACTTGTTGGCGCGGGTGACGATCTGCTTGCCGACGGGCGCGCGTTCGGCGTCGTAGGTGTCGAGGAGCTTCGGCGTGGCGGTGCCGTCGAGGACCAGCTTCAGCTTCCAGGCCAGGTTGTAGGAGTCCTGGATGGAGGTGTTGGAGCCGAGTCCGTTGGACGGCGGGTGGCGGTGCACGGCGTCCCCGGCGCACAGGACCCGGCCGTTGGCGTACCGCTCGGCGTACATCTCGTTGACGGTCCACGCCGAGGACGATCTGATGGTCACCGGGATGTCGTCGTCGCCGACCAATTGCCGTACGACGGACAGGGCGTACTCCTCGGTGAGGTCGGGGGCGCCGGCCGTGACGTCGTAGCCCCACACGATCAGCCACTCGTTCCAGGGCTTGACGCAGCGCACCAGGCCCGCGCCGATGCCGCCGACGGTGGCGCCGGGGGCGAGCACCCAGTACAGGGTGGAGGGGCGGTGGGCGGTGTACTTGCTCAGGTCGGCGTCGAAGAGGATGTTGATGCTGCCCGCGACGCCCATCTGGCCGCCCATGGGCAGCCCGGCGTCCTCGGCGATCTGCGAGCGGCCGCCGTCTGCGCCGATGAGGTACTTGGCGCGGATGAGGTACTCGTCGCCGCGCAGCCCGTCCTCGACGGTGACCGTGACGCCGTCCTCGTCCTGGACGAAGGACTTGTAGGCCGTGCTGAAGCGGACGTTCGAGCCGCGTGCGAGCGCCGCGTCGATCAGCACCGGTTCCATCAGGTGCTGCGGCATGTCGCACATCCTGGTCGGGCTGGCCAGCTCGTGGGCGGCCTGCACCAGCGGGTCGTTGCCCCAGGAGCGGATCCGGCCGAGTTCCTCGCCTGCCAGGCTGGTGCAGAACGTGGTGTTGCCCATCAGGTTCTGCGGTGTCGCCTTGGCCATCACCTCGTCCTCGACACCGAGATCGCGCAGGACCTCCATGGTGCGCTGGTTGGTGATGTGCGCGCGGGGCGTCCTGGTGAGGCGCGAGTAGCGCGTGACGACGATGTGGGGCACGCCGTAGGTGCTCAGCGCCAGCGCGGCCGAGGCCCCGGCCGGGCCGCTGCCCACGATCAGTACGTCGGTCTCGACAACGTGCACGCGGACGCTCCAGGGGTGAGAAAGGCACCGACTCTTCAGGATCATCATGCGGACCGGACACCCCCGGGTGTCTCATTACGAGACAGTCACAGCCCCTCGACGGCGCACGCCAGGGGCCCGATACGGTGGGAGGTGTCATGACCACCGTGGAGCACTCCCCCGCCCTCGCCCCGCTGCGCCAGGCGCGCGAGCGGTTCCTGACCGGCCGCCCGCTGCCCGACGGCGTCCCGGACGACGTCCTCGCCGCCTGGCGGCGCGCCCGCTTCTTCGGCGTACGGCACGACCTCCACGAGACCGTCCCCGACCCCGAACTCCCGGCCGCCTCGCCCCTGTTGGAGGCGGCGCGGCCGGTGCTGGAACGCATCGCGCCGGCGCTCGGCCGTTCGGGGCTGCTCCTCACCGACGAGCGGCCGCGGGTGCTGTGGACCTCGGGCGAGGTGCCCGGCGACGACCGGTGCCGTGACCTGTCCGAGCGCGAGGTGGGACCCAACAGCGCGGCTCTCGCGGTGCGCACCCGGCGCCGGGCCGAGGTGCACGGCCCCGAGCACTTCCTCGACCTGTGGCAGGACGTGTCGGCGGTCAGCGTCCCGCTGTTCGCCCCGCGGACCGGGCAGGTGCTCGGCACGGTGACCGTCGCGACCGGCCTGTGCGCCGGTTGCGGCCCGCATCCCGGGGCCGCCCTCGCCGAGGCCGCGGCCACCGCCGTGGAGGCGGAACTTCTCGCCCGCTCCCGTACCGCCGAACGGGTGCTCCTCGACGCCTACACCCGGGCCGCGCACAGCCCCGAGCGGGCGGTCGTCGCCCTCGACGGCCGCAGCCGCCTGATCAGCGAGAGCGCGGTACGCCTCGCCACCCCTCAGGTGCTGGCCGCCCTGGAACGCGCGAGCACGAGCGAGGGGTCCTACGACGTCCCGCTCCCCGAGGACGCCGGATGCACCGCCGACATCACTCCGGTACGGCACGAGGGCCGCGCCGTCGGGATCGTGGCCGTCCTCACGGCCCGCGCCGCCGGGATCCCGCGGCCGTGTCCGCGCCCCGCGCTGGCGCTCGCGGGCGGTTCGGTGCCCTGGCGGCACACGCTCGCACGGGCGGTCGAGCTGGCGCGGGTCCCCGAGCCCCTGCTGCTGACCGGTGAGCGCGGGGTGGGCAAGACCGCGCTGGCCCGTGAACTGCTCGGCGAGACCGTGCCGTTGGTCGCCGACGCCGCCGAGTCGCCCGAACTCGGCGTCAAATACAGCGAGTTGGCCGACGGCCGCCCGCTGCTCCTACGGCACGCCGAACGGCTGGCCCAGCCGGACGTCGCCGCGCTCAACTCCCTGCTGGACGAACACCCCGATGTCCGTCTGCTGATCACCTACACCCCCGGCACTCCCCCGGGCCCCTGCTTCCAGCGGCTCCTGGACACCCTTGCGGCCCGCTCGGTGGTTCTACCGGCCCTGCGTGAACGCCCGGAGGACGTACGGGAGTTGCTGCCGATGCTGGCACCCCGCCCGGCCCCAGGGCAGCCCCCGCTCACCTGGACGCTGGACACGCTGCGGGCCCTGGAGGAGCATCCGTGGCCCGGGAACGTCACCGAACTCGCCCATGTCGTACGGACGTTGGCGGAACACCGGCGGGTCACCGGGCCGGTGCGGCGGGCCGAGCTGCCCGACGCCGTCCGGGAGGGTCCTGCGGCCCGCCGGCTCAGCCCGATGGAGCGGGCCGAACGCGCGGCGATCCTGGCGGCGTTGCGTCGGCACGGCGGCAACAAGGCGCGGGCGGCCGCCGCGTTGGGGATCGGCCGGGCGACGCTCTACCGGAAGCTGCGCGGCTACCAGGGCGTCTCGTAGCCAGGCCGCACGCCTATTTGATCAGGGCGTTGGCCACCACGACGACCACACCGAGCAGTGCGTCCACCATCCCGATGACCACGGCCGCGACCCAGCTCCGTGCCGACCAGCGGGCCGTGACCAGGCCCAGGCAGAACAGCAGGGCGATGTTGAGGACGAAGGCCGCGTACTCGACGCCGTTCGCGGGCCACCAGCCCCAGCCCGCCCCGGCCAGCAGCAGGACGGTCGGCAGCGCGGCGGCGACCAGCGGCCACTCGTCGCGCAGGGTGCGCAGCGCGTCCCAGCGGCGGTGCGGGGCGCGCTCGGCGATGTAGTGCGCGTATCCGTGGGCCAGCGCCGAGGCGGCGGCGGTCACCAGCAGCCACAGGGCGTCGTAGCGACGGCTGGCCCTGGAGGTGTGGCCGTACTGGGTGAGCGCGGCGACCATGGAGCAGGCCAGGACGGCGCCGTAGACGCCTCCGAAGAGGATGTTCTCCCGCGTCGCGTGGGGGTGCGGCTCGGGGACGGCCGCCGTGGTCTGCGCCATGTCCTCCACGATCACCCGGCGCCACCCGGGCCGCCACTCCACGACGAAGTGTCCCCCCACCTGGGCCGATACCCCACACAGTGTCCACGTCCGGAGCGCGTCCGGCCCGGCTAGGGTCGCGGCATGACGCACAGCTTCGTTGTCCGCATCCCCGACGCCCAGCTCGAACCCGAGCCGCTCGACCCGGCGCAGATCGTCTCCGGCACGCCCGAGGTCACCGGGAAGGTCGTGTGGGAGTCCGCGGACGGGCGGCAGATCCGCGGGATCTGGCAGATCACCCCGGGTGTCGTCACCGACACCGAGGCGGACGAGCTGTTCGTGGTGATCAGCGGCTCGGCGACCATCGAGGTCGAGGGCGGGGAGACGCTGACGGTCGGTCCCGGGGACATGGCCGTGCTGCGCGAGGGCGACCGTACGACGTGGACGGTGCACGAGACGCTGCGCAAGGCGTACGCGATCAACCTCTGACGCCCCTCAACGGACCGCCGCCGTAGGCAGGTTGTAGGGCGTGACGACCTGGATCGAGGACGGCAGGGTCGGGCCGGCCGGCGGCAGGGCGTCGTGCGCGCGCATCATGATGCGGCAGGCCTCGCGCACGTCCTGGCGCAGATCGTGGTGGAGGACGGCGGACAGGCTCTGCTCGCGCAGCAGCCGGGTGTTGTCGTGGTCGAGGTCGTGCGCGACGAACACGGCGCACTCGCGGCCGAGGTCGGCGAAGGCGCGCAGGGTCGCGATGTTGCCGCCGCCGATCGAGTAGACCGCGCGGATGTCCGGGTCGCGCTTGAGGGCGCCCCGGACCACTTCGTACTGGGTGGCGTCCAGGCCGTGGCCCTCGGTGATCTCGACCAGGGCCCGATCCGGGTAGCGGGCGCGCATGATGCTGCGGAAGCCCATCTCGCGCTCCTCCTCGTTGCGGAAGAACCCGCTGCTCAGGCTGGTGAGGACGTTCCCTGGGCGGTCGCCGAGCCACTGGCCCATCAGATAGGCGGCCGTCGCGCCCGCCGCCCGGTTGTCGATGCCGACGTAGGCGAGGCGCGCGCTCGCGGGCAGGTCGGTGACCAGGGTGACGACCGGGATACCGGCGGCGACGAGCCGGCCGACGGCAGCGGTGACGTCGGGGACGTCCGGTGCCTTGAGGATCACGCCCTGCGAGCCGCGCCGGGCGATCCGGTCCAGGGTGACGACGAGCTCCTTCACCGACGCGGTCTCCCGGAAGTGGAAGCGTGAGCGCACCACGGCCGGGTGCAGGTCGGGCAGCTCGGCCTCCAGCGCGACCCGTACGGCGGTGGAGAACCGCTCCGGTGCCTGGATCACGATGTCGATCATGAACGTACGGCCGACCAGCCGGACCTGGGTGCGCTGCCGGTCGAGATCGGCGATGGCCTGGCGCACCTCACGCTCGGTGCTCTCGCGCACCCCGCCCCTGCCGTTCAGGACCCGGTCCACGGTGGCCTCGCTGAGGCCCGCCTGACGTGCGATTTCCCTGATCGGGAAGGGGTGACCCACCGGTGGCCTCCTTGAAGGGTTTTTGATGGCTCGCTGCTGGTTGTTCGAAGGGTTTGTACTGACAAGAATGACAGGACCGCACCACCACGTGACCCGAGGGGACGACGATGTCCTTCACATCCGCAGACCGCCCCGCCCGGTTCTCCGAGCTGGACTGCGACCTGGACGCCTTCCGCGCCCTCGTCGAGCGGCCGACCGACCCGGCCGGCTTCCCGTACGCGTCCTCCGTCGAGCGGAACGTCCTCGTCTACGACAGCGACCGGCTCCGCAAGTCCATCGCCGCCGGTGAGCGCGACGAAGTGCAGGCCGAGCTGGTGCGGGCGTTCACCGACGGGCCCGGCATCGTGATCCTGCTGGGCGCCTTCCCGGACGCGTCGGTGGTGGACCGGGCGACCGAGGTCTTCGACGCGCTGATCGCCGAGCAGCACGCCTCGGGCGCGGGCGCAGGGGACCACTTCGCGAAGCCTGGGGCCAACGACCGGGTGTGGAACGCCCTGGAGAAGGCCGCGCTCTACGACCCGGTGGCGTTCGCCGACTACTACGCGAACGACATGCTGGCCCTGGTGTCCCTCGCCTGGCTCGGCCCCGGCTACCAGATCACCTCGCAGATCAACGTGGTGCACCCGGGCGGCGCGGCACAGACCGCACACCGGGACTACCACCTCGGGTTCCTCAGCAACGAGACCGCCGCCGCCTACCCGGCGCATGTGCACCGCCTCTCCCCCGTGCTCACGCTCCAAGGAGCGGTCGCGCACTGCGACATGCCGGTCGAGTCGGGGCCGACGATGTACCTGCCGTACTCGCAGCAGTACGAGCCGGGCTATCTGGCGTGCCGCCTCCCGGAATTCCGGGCCTACTTCGCGACCCACCACGTCCAACTCCCGCTCGCCAAGGGCGATGCCGCGTTCCTCAACCCGGCGCTGTTCCACGCGGCCGGCACCAACCGCACGGCAGGCGTGCGGCGCATGGCCAATCTGCTCCAGGTGTCCTCCGCGTTCGGGCGGGCGATGGAGACGGTGGACCGCGAGGCCATCACCAACGCGGTCTTCCCCGTGCTGCTCCGGCGCAAGGCCGAGGGTATGGGCGAGGAGTGGCTGGACACGGTCGTCGCGGCGAGCGCCGAGGGCTACGCCTTCCCGACCAACCTCGACAACGACCCGCCCGTCGAGGGACTGGCCCCGCCCTCGCAGGCCGACCTCGTACGCCGAGCGTTGCGGGAGGGATGGGCCCCGCAGGCGCTCCGCGGGGAGCTGCGGTCCGGTGCCGAGCGGCGCGAGAGCTGAGGAACGGGAAACGCCATGGGACTTCGACTCCTGGACGACAAGGTCGTCCTCGTCAACGGCGGCAGCCAGGGGGTGGGCGCCGCGGTCGTGCGGGCCGCGGTGCGCGAGGGCGCGGTGGTGGCGTTCACCGGCCGCCGCGCGGAGGTGGGCGAGAAGCTCGCCGCGGACACCGGTGCGCACTTCGTGCGGGCGGACCTCTCAGATCCGGAGCAAGCACGCGACAGTGTCGTAGGGACCGTCGCGGCCCACGGGCGCGTCGACTGTCTCGTCAACGCGGCGGGGCTGACGTCCCGCGGCTCGCTGCTGGACACCACACCGGAACTGTTCGACCAGCACATGGCGATCAACCTGAAGGCCCCGTTCTTCGCGATGCAGGCGGCGGTGACCGACATGACCGCCCGCGACGCGCCGGGGACGATCGTCAACATCGGCTCCAACTGCGCCCACGGCGGGCCCCCTCACCTGGCCCCGTACTCCGTGGCCAAGGCCGGTCTCGCGGGCCTGACCCGCAATGCCGCGCACGCCCACCGCTTCGACCGGATCCGGATCAACACCGTCAACATCGGCTGGACCGCGACCGAGGGCGAGGACGCGACCCAGCGTGCCTACCACGGCGCGGGCGACGACTGGCAGGAGCAGGCCGCCCTGGGGCTCCCGATGGGCAAGCTCGGCCAGCCCGACGAGATCGCCGACTTCGTGGTGTTCCTGCTGTCCGAGCGGTCCGGGGTGGTCACCGGTTCGGTGATCGACTGGGACCAGAACGTCCTCGGCGCCCTCGACTGACCTTCCACATCCGCGACACACCCGCACCCCTCAAGAAAGCAAGAGTCCTCATGCGCATCGGAATCCTCGGCCTCGGCCGCATCGGCGCCTTCCACGCCGAGACCCTCTTCGGACTCGACGCGGTCGAGTCCCTCGTCGTGGCCGACCCGTTCGCGGAGGCCGCAAAGAAGGCCGCCGAGCGCTTCGGCGCAGAGGTGGCAGACTCCCCCGAGGCCGTGCTGGCCGCCGGCGTCGACGGTGTCGTGATCGCCGCGGCGACCGACGCCCACCCGGGCCTGATCCTGGCCGCCGTCGAGGCGGGCATCCCGGTGTTCTGCGAGAAGCCGGTCGCCAAGACGATGGCCGAGGGCGTCCAGGTCCTCAAGGCCGTCGAGGGCAGCTCGGTGCCGATCCAGATCGGCTACAACCGCCGCTTCGACGCCGGCTTCGTCGCCGCGCGCGCCGCCGTGGTCTCCGGTGAGCTGGGCAAGCTGCACACCGTGCGGTCGACCACCCTTGACCCGGCGCCGCCGCCCGCCGCGTACATCGCCGCGTCCGGTGGCATCTTCCGGGACTGCAGCGTGCACGACTTCGACATCATCCGCTGGGTCACCGGCCGCGAGGTCACCGAGGTGTACGCGGTCGGCGCCAACCGGGGCGCCGACTACATCAAGGAGGCGGGCGACGCCGACACCACCGGCGCCATCCTCACCCTGGACGACGGCACCATCGCGGTGGTCTCCAACTCCCGCCACAACGCCCGGGGTTACGACGTCCGCATGGAGATCCACGGCTTCACGGACTCCATCGCGGTCGGCCTGGAGGACAAGCTGCCGCTGCGCTCCGTGGAGCCCGGCGTGACCTTCCCGGCGGGTGTCCCGCACGACTTCTTCATGGACCGCTTCACCGCCGCCTACCGGGCCGAGCTCACCGCGTTCACCGAGGTCGTCGCCGGCACCCGCACCTCCCCCTGCACGGTCGCCGACGCCCTGGAGGCCGGCTGGATCGCCGACGCCTGCACCCTGTCGCTGCACGAGCACCGCCCGGTCACCATCCAGGAGGTACGCGAGGCATGAGCGGTCCGGGCCGGGAACCACTGCGCATCGGAGTACTGGGAGCGGCTCGGATCTCCGAGCAGTCCCTGATCGGTCCCGCCCGGACGACCGGCCACCGCGTTGTCGCGGTGGCCGCCCGCGACCGGTCCCGCGCGGAGGCGTACGCGGCCGCGCACCGCGTCGAGCGGGTGGTGGACTCGTACGCCGACCTGATCGCCGACCCGGAGGTGGAGGTCGTCTACAACCCCCTCGCCAACGGTCTGCACGGACCGTGGAACCTCGCCGCGCTGGCGGCGGGCAAGCACGTCCTGTCGGAGAAGCCCTCGGCGAGCAACGCGGCGGAGGCGGCCGAGGTACGGGAGGCGGCGGCGCGGTCCGGAACGGTCTTCATGGAGGCCTTCCACTACCTCTTCCACCCCGTCACCCGGCGTCTGCACGAGCTGCTGGCCTCCGGTGAACTCGGCGAGCTGCGGCACGTCGAGACACTTGTCGCGATCCCGGCCCCGCCGGACACCGACCCGCGCTGGTCGCTCGACCTGGCCGGCGGCGCCGTGATGGACCTGGGCTGCTACAGCCTGCACGCGCTGCGGATGCTGGCACCGTGGGCGGGCGGCGCGCCCCGGCTCCTCGCGGCCCGGGGCGGCGAACGCGCGGGGGCGCCCGGCGTCGACGAGTGGCTCGACGCCGACCTGGCGTTCCCGAGCGGCGCCACGGGTTCCGCGCGCTGCCACATGGCATACGACGAGCTGGTGATGAGCTGCCGGATCGTCGGCAGCCGGGGCGAGGCGTTCGCGCCGAACTTCGTGCTGCCGCACCAGGACGACCGGGTCGTGGTCCGTACGACGGACGGTGTCCGCACCGAGCGGCTCGGCAGGCGGTCGTCGTACACCTATCAACTGGAGGCGTTCGCCGCCCGGTTGAGGAACGGCGCGCCGCTGCCGCTGGGTCCGCAGGACGCGGTCGCGACGATGACGCTGATCGACGAGGCCTACCGCGCGGCGGGCTTCGAGCCGAGGCCGCGCGTGGCGGTCCTGCGGTAGGAACGGCCGAAGGGCGTGCGCAGCGACTGCGCACGCCCTTCGCCCTTGTCCCGGGAACGTCTACCGGTAGAACGCGGGCCGCTCCACCAGTTCGACCTCGACCCGGCCGCCGTCCTCCAGCGCCCGTACGCCGGCCTCGCACACGGCCGCCGCCGCGTAGCCGTCCCAGACGCTCGGGCCGGTGACCTCGCCGCGGCGGGTGGCGTCGACCCAGGCCTGGACCTCGCGGTCGTAGGCGTCGGCGAAGCGCTCGACGAAGTCCTGGGCGATGGTGCCGCCCCAGCGGCCGGCCATGTTGGTGACCATGGCGTGGCCGTCGCCGATGCGGGCGGTGCCGCGTTCGCAGACGATCTCGGCCTGGACCTGGTAGCCGAAGCCGCAGTTGACGAACATTTCGACGTCGACGATCGCGCCGCCGTCGGTCTCGAAGACGACGAACTGCGGGTCCTGGAGGTCGTCCGGGGCGCTCGCCGAGGGTCGCGGGCGCAGCACCTGGACGGCTGTGATCTCGTGCCCGAGGAGCCAACGGGTCGCGTCGGTCTCGTGGGCCACGGAGTCGCTGATGAGCATGGAGCTGGTGAAGAAGGGCGGACTGGCGGCGTTGCGGTGCCGGTTGTGGAGCATGAGCGGTCGGCCCAACTGGCCTGTTTCCAGAAGGGACTTGAGCTTCATGTACTCGGCGTCGTAGCGCCGCATGAAACCGACCTGCACCCGGCGGTGGCCGAGGCGGACCTCGGCCTCCATCACGCGCAGCGCCGAGGCCGCGTCGGGGGTGAGCGGCTTCTCGCACAGGACCGGGAGGTCGTGCTCGAAGGCCGTGAGGAGCGCGGTCTCGTGCGCGGGGCCGGAGGAGGCGATCAGCACCGCGTCGACGTCGGCCGCCGCCATCGCGGCAGCCGGGTCGGTGTACGCGGTGCACCCGTCGATCTTGGCCGCGATCCGTTTGGCCCGCTCGGCGTCGATGTCCACGACGGCGGTCACCCGGGCTCCGTTGACCACGTCCTCGATCCTGCGGACGTGGTCGGCCCCCATCTTTCCGGTTCCGACGACTGCCACTCCGAGCGGGTCGCGCGGGTTCATGGCCATCGGCCGTCCTTTCGGCTCGTCACGTTCGTCAGGCTCCGCAGGAGCGGAGGAACTTGCGGGTGCGTTCCGCGATGGGGAGGGGCTTGTCCGGCTCGCACGGGTACATGTCCTGCTCGACGATCGCGAACAGCTCCACGCCCAGCCGCTGCGCCGCGACCAGCACCGGTTCCAACTCCGGTACGCCGGACGGCGGTTCGCACATCACTCCGCGCTGCACGGCCGGCCCGAAGGGCACCTCGTTCTTGACGACGTCGGCGAGGATCTCCGGGTCGACCTGCTTGAGGTGCAGATAGCCGATGCGTTCGCCGTAGGCCTCGATCAGCTTGACGCTGTCGCCGCCGCAGTAGGCGTAATGCCCGGTGTCCAGACAGAGGTTGACCAGTTCGGAGTCGGTCGAGTCGAGGAAGTGCTCGACGTGGTCCTCGGTGTCGAGGTGGGTGTCGGCGTGCGGGTGGACGACGAGGTCGAGCCCGTACGCCTCCTTGACCTCGTGTCCGAGGCGTTCCATGCCCTTGGTGAGGTGCGCCCACTGCTCGCCGGTCAGCTCCGGCGGCTCCAGGATCTCGGCGGTCTTGTCGTCCCGCCAGAAGGAGGGGATGACGACCAGGTGCCCCGCGCCCATCGCCTGGGTGAGCGCGGCCACCTGGCTCACGTGCTCCCAGGTGACGTCCCAGACGGAGGGGCCACGGTGCAGGCCGGTGAAGACCGTGCCGGCGGAGACCTTCAGGTCCCGCCGGGCGACCTCGTCCGTGAGCCGGGCCGGGTCGGTCGGCAGATAGCCGTAGGGACCCAGCTCGATCCAGGAGTAGCCGGCCTGGGCGACCTCGTCCAGGAAGCGCTGCCACGGCACCTGCCCGGGGTCGTCGGGGAACCACACCCCCCAGGAGTCCGGGGCGGAGCCGACCCGGATGCGATCCAGGACGGGACGCTCGGTCATGTCAGGACGTCCCTTCGGGCGCTGTGGTCGCCGGGGCCTTGAGGTCCTTCTCCTCGGGGAGTTCCTCGACGTCGACGCCGCGGACCTGGGACAACTCGTGCTTGAGCGCGGCGAGTTCGGAGCCGCCGGCCATGTGGTTGGTCAGCTCTTCCAGGGTGATCTCGCTGCGCTCGGCGGAGAGTTCCATCGTGCCCAGCCGCAGCACACTGAAATGGTCGCCGACCATGTACGCGTGGTGCGGGTTGTGCGTGATGAAAATGACCCCCAGGCCGCGTTCACGGGCGGCGGCCACGTACTTCAGCACCACACCCGACTGCTTCACACCCAAAGCGGCGGTCGGCTCGTCCAGGATCAGCACCCGGGCACCGAAGTAGACGGCGCGGGCGATCGCCACACACTGGCGCTGACCACCGGAGAGCGTCCCGATGGGCTGCTCCAGGTTGTCCAGGACGATGCCCATCTCCCGCAGCTCATGATCCGCGGTCTGCTTCATCTTCTCGATGTCCAGACGGCGCAGCGGCCAGGGGCCCTTCGTCATCTCCGAGCCGAGGAAGAAGTTGCGCCACACCGGCATCAACGGCACCACGGCCAGGTCCTGGTAGACCGTCGCGATGCCCTTGTCCAGCGCCTGACGCGGAGTGGTGAAATGCACCGGCTCCCCGTCGACGAGGAACTCACCCTCGGTGTGCTGGTGCAGCCCGGAAATAATCTTGATCAGCGTCGACTTACCCGCGCCGTTGTCACCCAGCACGCAGGTCACCTGGCCCGGACGGACGGCGAGGTCCACGCCGTGCAGGGCACGGACGTTGCCGTAGGACTTGCCCGCGTTGCGGAGCCGGACCAGGGGATGGTCCTCGCCCTCGGGCGGCGTGTCGGTCAGGATCGCGCCGTGGGTGCCGGTCGTGTTGTCGGTCATGAGGGTCACCTCCGGGTCGCGGTGCGCTGCACCCACAAGTTGATGAGGACGGCGCCGAGGAGCATCACGCCCAGGAACGCCTTGAACCAGTCCGGGTTCCAGCCGGCGTAGACGATGCCCTGCTGGACCATGCCGAACATGAACGCGCCGAAGACCGGGCCGATCGCCGAGCCGGCACCGCCGGTCAGCAGACAGCCGCCGATCACCGCCGCGGAGATGTAGATCAGCTCCTGGCCGACGCCCTCGCCGGACTGCACGGTGTTGAAGGAGAACAGCTGGTGCATGCCGATGAACCAGGCACCGAAACCCACCAGCATGAACAGCGAGATCTTCGTGAAGGTCACCGGGACACCCACGGCGCGGGCGGAGTCCTTGTTGCCGCCGGCCGCGAAGACCCAGTTGCCGTACTTGGTGCGCAGCAGCACCCAGGTCGCGATGGCCGCGAACACCAGCCAGTACACGATGGTGATCTTCACCTGCACGCCGCCGACATCGAACGACGACGCGAAGACCTTCTTCGCCTGGTCGAAGCCGTCCATGTTGCTGATGTCGTCAGTGGCGACGTTCCCGGTGACCAGCTTGGTCACCGCGAGGTTGACGCCCTGCAGGATCAGGAAGGTGCCCAGCGTGATCAGGAAGCTCGGCAGACCGGTCTTGACGACCAGCCAGCCGTTGAGGAACCCGATCGCCAGCGACACGATCAGCGCCACGATCACACCGACCCACACGTTCATGGTCAGCTGGTAACTGAGCATCGCCGCGGTCAGCGCCGAGGTGATCACCGCGACACCGGCGGACAGGTCGAACTCCCCGCCGATCATCAGCAGGGCGACCGGCAGCGCCATGATCCCGATGGTCGACGACTGGTAGAGGATGTTCGCCATCGAGGCGCCGTCCCGCACCGGCGGAGCGGCGATCAGGAAGAACACGTACACCGCGGCGGCACCGAGGAAGACACCCACCTCGGGACGCGCCAACAACCGCAGTGCGAGAGGCCGTTCGGTGGTGCGGCCGTCTGTCGTCCGGGGGCCGGGGGCCGGCGGTGTGGTCACCGCCGGCTCGGCGTGCTGGGTCATGCTCATCACCGGGTTCCGTTGGCGGCGTACTTGGCGACGGTCGCGACGTTGGTCTTGTCGACAAAGGCCGGGCCGGTCAGTACGGGCTGCTCACCACCGCCGCTGTAGTTGCCGTTGTTCTTGTAGAGCCACAGCGAGTCGACCGCCAAGTAGCCCTGGAGGTACGGCTGCTGGTCCACCGCGAACTGGATGGTGCCCTTGCTGATGGCGGTCGTGAGGTCCTTGTTCAGGTCGAAGGTGGCGACCTTCGCCTTGCTTCCGGCGTCGGACAGGGACTGCGCGGCGGTCAGGGCGAACGGGGCGCCCAGCGTGACCACGTAGTCGATGGCCTTGTCCTGCGTGAGCTTGGCGGTGATCGTCGACTTCACGGACGGCATGTCCGTGCCGTTGACGTTGAGCACCTCGGTGCTGCCGCTGAACGTCTTCTTCACGCCGTCACAGCGCTGGGTCAGGCCGATGTTGCCCTGCTCCTGGATGACACAGACGACCTTCTTGGCGCCTTCCGTGTTCAGCCGCTTGCCGAGCGCCTCACCGGCGACCGTCTCGTCCTGGCCGAAGAACTCCAGCAGGCCGAGCTTCTTCCAGTCGCTGAGACCGGAGTTGAGGCCGACCACGGGTATGTTCGCGGACTTCGCCTTGCCTATGACGCCCTTGAGGGCGTCGGGCTTGGCGAGGGTGACCGCGATGCCGTCGACCTTCTGGTCGATCGCGTTCTGCACCAGGTTGGACTGGTTGCCCGCGTTCGGGTCGGCCGAGTAGATGAGCTTGATGTTGTCCTTGGCGGCGGCGGCCTGGGCGCCCTTGCGGACGATGTCCCAGAACGTGTCGCCCGGCGCCTGGTGCGTGACCAGCGCGACCGTCATACGAGGCGTGCTGGCCTTGCCCGCGGAGGCGCCGGAGGTGTCCTCCGTGGACTTCTTGCCGCCCGAGCTGCTGGAGCAGCCGGCGAGGGTCAGTGCCGCTGCCGCGGCGACCGCCACGAAGGGGGCCATTCTGCGCGAACGGGAGTGGGAAGAACGGTCCATCTTTCCTGCACCTCACTGTGCTTCAGGGGAAAGGGATCAATGATCGCAGAGATCCGGGCTCGGGGCCTGTGCAACCCCGGGTCGTAAGCCGCGAAACACGGCTGTTGCGCTGGGACGGAATCCAATCCCCGGTCACGCCCGCTGTCAATACTTTGTTAAGACATCATTTCACAAGAAGGTCCGAATGTAAGTACAAACTATTGACAGGCGACCCCTCCGAGACCTACACCTGGGAGTCGGCAGGCCCCCGGGACCCGCCACCCCCAGCAGCCCAGAGGAGTGTCCGCGCATGGCCGAGTCAGCCCAGCCCTTCGATCTGATCACCATGGGCCGGATCGGAGTCGATCTCTACCCCTTGCAGTCCGGGGTACCCCTGGCCCAGGTGGAGACCTTCGGGAAGTTCCTCGGCGGATCGGCCAGCAATGTGGCGGTCGCGGCGGCGCGGCTGGGCCGTAGCACCGCGGTGATCACCCGCACCGGCGACGACCCCTTCGGGGCCTATCTGCACGAGGCGCTGCGCGACTTCGGCGTCGACGACCGCTGGGTCACCCCGGTCGCGGAGTACCCGACGCCGGTCACGTTCTGCGAGATCTTCCCGCCGGACGACTTCCCGCTGTACTTCTACCGGCAGCCCAAGGCGCCGGACCTGGAGATCCACACCGACGAGCTGGACTACTTCGCCATCCGCCAGGCCCGCGTCTTCTGGATCACCGGCACCGGCCTGAGCGAGGAGCCGAGCCGGTCCGCCACCCTGGCCGCCCTCAAGGCGCGCGACAAGGCGGGCACCACGGTCTTCGACCTCGACTGGCGCCCGATGTTCTGGAGCGACCCGGAGGAGGCCCGCCCGTACTACGCCGAGGCCCTGCGTCACGCGACGGTCGCGGTCGGCAACCTCGACGAGTGCGAGATCGCCACCGGCGTCCGTGAACCGCGTGCCTGCGCCCAGGCGCTGCTGGACGCGGGCGTGGAGCTGGCCGTCGTCAAGCAGGGCCCCAAGGGCGTCCTGGCCGTGCACCGCGACGGCACGACCGCCGAGGTGCCGCCCGTCCCCGTCGAGGTGGTCAACGGCCTCGGCGCGGGCGACGCCTTCGGTGGCTCGCTCTGCCACGGGCTGCTGTCCGGCTGGGAGCTGGAGCGCACCATGCGGTACGCCAACGCGGCCGGCGCCCTCGTCGCCTCCCGTCTCGCCTGCTCCACCGCGATGCCCACCGAGTCCGAGGTCGAGAACCTCCTCGCCGGCGCGCGCGTGGGCAACTGACCACGTGGCCGACCCAGCCACCCCTGAACGGAGTCCGTCTTGAGCATCAGCATTCCCGACCTGGTCACGGTCAGAGCCCGGCATCCGGAGGCGATCGCCGAGGCCGCCGCCCGCCGCGTGCGCCGCCCGCTGCTCGGCGACAGCGGCCGCCTGATGATCGTGGCCGCCGACCACCCGGCCCGCGGCGCGCTGGGCGTCGGCGGCCGCCGTACGGCCATGGCGAACCGCGCCGACCTGCTGGAACGCCTGTGCGTCGCGCTGTCCCGGCCGGGTGTCGACGGGGTGCTGGGCACCGCCGACATACTGGAGGACCTGCTCCTGCTCGGGGTCCTCGACGGCAAGGTCGTGATGGGCTCGATGAACCGCGGCGGTCTGTCCGGCGCCTCCTTCGAGATGGACGACCGGTTCACCGGCCACCGCGCCGAGGACATCGAGCGGCTCCGCTTCGACGCGGGCAAGCTGCTGCTCCGTATCGACTACGACGACCCGGGCTCCCTGACCACCCTGGAGTCCACGGCACGGGCTATCGACGACATGGCGGCGCGCCAACTCCCGCTGTTCGTCGAGCCGTTCATCTCCCGCCGGATCGACGGGAAGGTCCGCAACGACCTTTCCGCGGAGGCCGTCACCAGGTCCATCGCCATCTCCGCGGGCCTGGGCGGTACTTCGGCCTACACCTGGCTGAAGCTGCCCGTCACCGACGACCCGGACGACATGGCCGAGGTGCTGGAGACGTCGACGCTGCCGGCCGTGCTGCTCGGCGGCGAGGTCGGCGACGACCAGGAGGGCGCGTACGAGAAGTGGCGCAAGACCCTGCGGCTGCCCACCGTCCAGGGCCTGGTCGTGGGCCGCTCCCTGCTGTACCCCGCCGACGGCGGCGTGGAGGCGGCGGTCGACACCGCCGTAGGACTGTTGTGAACCGGAGGCACACGATGACGAGCGCGTACCATCTTCCCGCCGGCAAGGCCCTGGGCGGCCCCTACGTCGTGGACGTCACCCCCGAGTCGGCGGCCTGGGGCTACTCCAGCCTGCGGGTCCTGGAGCTGCCGCCGGGCGGCACGCACACCTTCGACACCGACGACAGCGAGTGGATCGTCCTCCCGCTCAGCGGCGCCTGCACGGTCTCCGCCGCCGACGACTTCGGGCACGACACCTTCGAACTCCAGGGCCGCGAGAGCGTGTTCACCGGCGTGAGCGACTTCGCGTACGTCCCCCGGGACTCCCGTACGACGATCTCGTCCGCCGGCGGTGGCCGCTTCGCGCTGAACGGCGCCCGCTGCACGCGTCGGCTGCCCGCCCGCTACGGCCCGGCCTCGTCGGTGCCGGTGGAGCTGCGCGGCAGCGGCAACAGCTCGCGCCAGGTCAACAACTTCGGTGCGGCCGGTGTCTTCGAGTGCGACAAGCTCATCGCGGTCGAGGTGCTCACGCCCGGCGGGAACTGGTCCTCGTTCCCGCCGCACAAGCACGACGAGCACCGGCCCGGCGAGGAGTCCGTCCTCGAAGAGGTCTACTACTTCGAGTTCGCCGACCACGAGGGCACACCCGGCCTCGGCTACCAGCGCGTCTCCCCGTCCGGGCCGGGCCGCGACACCGACGTGCTGGCCGAAGTGCGCGACGGAGACGTCGTGTTGATCCCGGACGGCTGGCACGGGCCGTCGATGGCGGTGCCCGGCCACCACATGTACTACCTCAACGTGATGGCGGGTCCCGAGGAGGACCGCTCCTGGCTGATCTGCGACCACCCCGATCACGCCTGGATCCGCTCCACCTGGCCCGAGCAGCCCGTCGACCCCCGTCTCCCCCTCTACACGGCACCGGAGAAGTCCTGATGAGCACCTCCACCCGCCGCCTGACCGTCGCCCAGGCCCTGGTGCGGTTCCTGTCGGCCCAGTACACCGAACGCGACGGCGTACGGCACCGGTTGATCGCCGGCACCTGGGGCATCTTCGGCCATGGCAACGTTGCCGGGCTGGGCCAGGCGCTCCTGGAAGTGGGCGAGGACACGATGCCGTTCCACCAGGGCCGCAACGAACAGGCCATGGTGCACGCGGCAGTTGGCTACGCCCGCCAGCTCGACCGGCTCTCCGCGCAGGCCGTCACGTCGTCCATCGGGCCGGGCGCCACCAACCTGGTCACGGGCGCCGCACTCGCCACGATCAACCGCCTGCCGGTCCTGCTCCTGCCCGGCGACTACTTCGCGACCCGCGCCGCCGACCCGCTGCTCCAGCAGTTGGAGCACCCGGTCGAGGCGGACCTCTCGGTCAACGACACGCTGCGCCCGGTGTCGCGCTACTTCGACAGGATCACCCGCCCCGAGGCGCTGATCCCCTCCGCGCTGAACGCCATGCGCGTGCTCGCCGACCCGGTGGAGACCGGGGCCGTGACTCTCGCTCTGCCGCAGGACGTTCAGGCCGAGGCGTACGACTGGCCGGAGGAGTTCTTCGCCGACCGCGTGTGGCACGTACGGCGTCCCGCGCCGGACGTCTTCGAGCTGGCGGAGGCCGCGCAGGCCATCCGGTCCGCCGAGCGCCCGGTGATCGTCGCGGGCGGTGGGATCCACCACAGCCGCGCCGAGGAGGCGCTGAAGGCCTTCGTGGACGCCACCGGCATCCCGGTCGCCTCCACCCAGGCGGGCAAGGGATCACTGCGGTACGACCACCCGGCCGACCTCGGCGGCATCGGCCACACCGGCACCGCGGTCAGCGACGACATCGCGCGCGGCGCGGACCTGGTCATCGGCGTCGGCACCCGCTACACGGACTTCACCACCGCCTCCAACACGCTCTTCCAGAACCCGGCCGTCCGGTTCGTCAACCTCAACATCGCCGCGTTCGACGCCCACAAGCTGGCCGCGCGCACGCTGGTCTGCGACGCGCGGGCTGGGCTCACGGCGTTGACGGAGGCCCTGGACGGCCACCGGGTGAACTCGGTCTACGAGGCCGAGTACCGGACCGGCAAGAAGCGCTGGGAGCGGGTCGTCGACACCGCGTTCACCGCGCCCGACGAGAACGCCGTCCCCACCCAGACCCAACTCCTCGGCGCCCTCGACGCGGTCGTCGGCGACGACGACGTGGTGATCAACGCGGCCGGTTCGCTCCCCGGCGACCTGCACAAGCTGTGGCGGGCGCGCAGCCCCCGCCAGTACCACCTGGAGTACGGCTACTCCTGCATGGGCTACGAGATCCCGGCCGGCATC
>NZ_JBEXDX010000074.1:0-25008 GCF_040605995.1 Streptomyces sp. NPDC005492 | reverse complement strand
CACCGCATGTCGCCGCTCTGCCTTGAGACGTTGCCCGTCAGGGCCTCTTGGGGCATCCAAACGGCGCCCACGCGACCGCCACCACCATGAGCACCAGGACCGCGCACGCTGTCTAAAGCGAGGCGTTGCCCGCCAGGCAGCCACAAGGTGTCCCGGTCCGGCACCCGAACATCCCGAGAACCAACCGCTCCCTCGGAACGCCCTTAACAAGGGATTAGGGCCTCTTGGTAGCTCGGGGTTGCGAAGCCAACCGAGATCCAGGAGACCCTGTTGCCGCAGTTGTACGCGCTCGCGCCGGTGGAGTTCAACTCGGCTGCACCGACGTGTGATTGTGTCGCTCACCGGTTCGGGAACGCGGCCGATCACCCGGAACGTGTTCGGTGGTATCCGTCGGACATGACGGACGCGGAGTGGGCCGTGGTCCGGCCGCTGCTGCCGGTGCCGGCCTGGCTGCGGGGCCGGGGTGGTCAGCCAGAGGCGTACTGCCACCGGGCGATGCTGGACGCGGTCCGCTACCTGGTCGACAACGGGATCAAGTGGCGGGCGATGCCGGCCGATTTCCCGCCGTGGGACCGGGTGTATGCGTTCTTCCGCCGATGGTGCGACCGCGCCCTGGTCAAGGAGTTCCACGACCGGCTCCGGACAAGGGTCCGCGAGGAGTGGGGGCGGGACGCGGAGCCGACGGCCGGGGTGATCGACTCGCAGTCGGTCAGGGCGGACGCCGTCGTCGGCTCCGACAGCCGCGGCTTCGACGGCGGCAAGCTGGTCAACGGGCGTAAGCGGCACGTCGTGGTCGACACCCTCGGTCTGCTGCTGGGGGTAATGGTCACCGCCGCGGACACCGGCGACCGCGCCGCCGCCCAGGTCCTGCTGCGGCAGGTCGCCGACGCAGACCACCGGTTGGAGCTGGTCTGGGCCGACGGCGGCTACACCGGCAACCTCGTCGAGCACTGAGGTCTTTCAGAGTGGCTACCGAACGGGTGATGGAACCCGTGCCCAGAACGCACAAGGCTCCCGCGCCGTTGAGGGAGGTGTTCGAAGTCTCAACCCATCGGCGCAGGAGCCTTGTTGGTCCCTCATCCTGCCGCACTCGACCTGCCGCACGCCCTGGTCGAGGGGGCTCACGATGCTCATCGTCACCCGCGAGGGTGACCGACGGTGCAAGCTCCCACCGCACCAGCGTGCCCTGGTCGCTCTGGTGTACCTGCGCAAGCACGAGCCTTGCGCGCAGATCGCCGCCGGGTTCGGCATCTCGGTCGGCACCGCGCACGCCTACACCACCGCGGTCATCGATCTCCTGGCCGCCCGCGCGCCCGGCCTGCTGCGCGCCCTGCGCGAGGCAGAGCCCGAGTTCGTCCTGCTCGACGGAACCCTGGCCGAGTGCGACCGCCTCGGCGACGGCCGCGCCGACTACTCCGCCAAGCACCGCCGGCATGGAGTGAACGTGCAGGTGGTCACCGACCCCACGGCCAGGTGCTGTGGCTGTCCCCGGCCCTGCCGGGACGCTGCCACGACCTGACCGCGGCCCGTGCCCACCGGATCATCAGGATCTGCGAGCGCCAAGGAGTACCGATCCTGGCCGACCGCGCCTACATCGGTGCCGGCGCGTGGGTGACCACACCGGCCAGACGGCCCGCGGGAGGCGAGTTGTCGCTCACGCAACAGACCGTCAACCGGGCGCTGTCGAGGGCGCGGGCGCCGGTCGAGAGTGGCATCGCCCGCCTGAAGTCCTGGCGGATCTTCCGCAGAGCGCGGTGCAGCCCGAATCGAATGACGTCAATCGCAGCAGCGGTACTCACCCTGGAGCGGCAACGCTGAAAGACCTCACTGCCTCACCGTGCTCGCGCTGGTCCTCGCGATCGTCAAACGCAGCGATGACATGCGCGGCTTCGTGGTCCTGCCCAAGCGGTGGATCGTCGAGCGCCTCTTCGCCCACCTGATGCAAAGCCGCCGCCTGGTGCGCGACTTCGAGCGCCGCACCACCAGCGCGGAGGCGATGATCTACTGGTCGATGACGCTCCTCATGAGCCGTCGCCTGACCGCGAAGCGACGGCATCGACAAGGGTGAACAGGCCCGGCTGCCGCTCGGTGAGCCAGCCGCGCGCGACCAGGCGTTTCGCCTTCGACCGCAGTGCCTCCACCTTTGCCGGCACCACGTCCATGCCGAACACCGCAGCCATCTCCTGGCAGGTCAGCGGCCCTTGGTGAAGGCGATGCCGGTCCGCGAGGGCCTGCAGAATGCGCTGGTAGTCGGCCGACAACACCGACCAGGCCAGTCCCTCACGCCACACCGGGACCTGCGTTTTCGGCTTCGCCGCATCCCGCACTTCCCGAGCGGCCTCCACACCAGCGTCGCCGTTCCCCGCGACCAGCACCGCACCGACCCGTGAGCGGGCGATGGCCCACTCCTTCCACTCCCGCTCGGCCACGGTCAACTCGGCCTGGATGCGGTCGGCTTCCTCCCTCAGCTCGTCCACCCGGCGCCGAGCGGAGAGTTCGTGCTGTTCCAGCAGTCCCACGACCGACGGCATCCGCAACCTCCACAGGAGCGACGACACGTCAGCCCACCCCTCCCACGGGATCGCCGACCCTATGCCCCACCAGCGGAAACGCGGCCCCCAAACCCGGAAAGACAACAGCCACTGAGGCTGGCCGGCCCCGGGATCAGTCCAGATACGCCGGCAGCGGCTGGTCCTTCTTGAAGTCCGCTATGTGGATCTTGCAACTCTTCGTTGCCGCAGCAACGTTGAGGGCATCGGCCCAGACGTTCAACTCCAACGCGCCATCATCCGGCATGCCTTTCAGCCCGACATAGTGAGTCTTGCCGTCGATGAGACCCGATTCGTCGCGAAGCAGGTGAATGTGGGGATTCCTCAACCGCAGGTAGTCCGTGGCCGTGTCGGCAGGCGGTGGCACTGTTGTCTCAGGCCCCTCCGGTGGTATCGGCACATGCGAGATCGGCTTCCACTCGCCTCCCATCCACAGGGACCATTCCCCGGTGGCGTTGATGTCCGGATGCGGGACGATCAGCACGTTGGGGGTGATGATCTGGAGGTACAGCGAAGCCCATTCGAAGTACGTGTCCGAGTAGCCCTTGCGCACTATCAGGTCCATGTTCAGCGACAAGATGCCGGGCTTGCTGGTGTTGTCACGGATGGCTGCGGGCCCGACGAACAGGAGGTCGGACGTGCAGGTGGGTGGGACTTTGTCGTACGTGACCATCGTTGGCTCCCTCATATCCCGAGGCAGGCGCAGTGCCTCGGGATTTTCCGTAAGGACGGGATGGGGCCTGTGGGTGTGAGCTGCTGCGTCTCGGTGTAGTTACGAAAGCCAAGCTCACCCGTATTTCCATTCAAGCACTGGTCAAGCCGGGCTGCGAGTTGAGTGACTTGGGCGGCCGTCCTGCGGGCGCGACAGCCTCCCCGGCGGCCTGTACCGCGAAGAAGCCCCAGCGAAGCGGCGGATCCGCGCACTATTGAGGTGGAGAAGGTGGGGGGAGAAAACTGATATTCAGTCAACAACGTCAGGTCTATCGGCGCAGTCGCCGGCCCGTCCGCACAAAGCAACGTGTCGGGCAGTTCGAACAGCTCGTCCCCGCGGGCGGTCAGGCAGTCGAAGAAGCGTCCCGGCATCAAACGAGCCCCCGGCGCACGCTGTTCCTGACCGGAGACGGTGAACGTGCCCGCTATGTCACAAGAGGGACAAGCCGGTCTTCCTGGCAGAGGGGGGTGGAGATGATCGGGGGATGACTGGACTCGGGGGACGCCGTCATCGGCGCAACTGGCAGTTGATCGGGTTTCTGTGCGTCCTGGCGATCGTGGTGAGCACTGTGTACGCGGTGCTTCAAATCATCCACGGCGGTCTCCAATCCACTGATATCGCTGGCCTGCTGGGTTTCCCACTCGGCGTGGTTGGACTCGTGACTGCGGTCGTGGCGCTACGCAAGCCGATCGAGGGAAACGACGCCGAACGCGCCGGCGGCTGGGCTGCGACGCTGGCCCACCAAGTCGAAAAGGGGGAAAGCGATGTGTGGCAGCAACTGCTGGGGGACGATTTCTGGCGCATCAACCTCGCCTACGTCCTGAACACCGCTGCGGTCCGCCCAGCTGCGGCTCCCGATGAGGGTCGTCTGACCACCGATGGTGCCAGTCCGGCAACGCTCCCGGACATCGTCACGTACTTTCGCAGCACCCGCCCACACCGCCTGGTCATCACCGGAGCTGCCGGTGCTGGCAAGACCGTCTTGGCGCTGGAACTCATGCTCGCCCTCATCGAGAGCCGCAAGAAAGACGACCCCGTCCCGGTCCGTGTCCCGCTGGCCCGGTGGGATACCGAACGGCAGTCCCTGGCCGATGTGTTGCAAGAGCGCCTGACAGAGACCTATGACTGGCCCGCAGACATGGCCGCCAGCCTGGTCAGCCACAACCTGGTCCTTCCGGTCCTGGACGGTTTGGACGAGATGGACCCATCAGAGCCCCATGGCGCACCCGACCCCGCCGCGCCCCGTGCTACGGCAGTCGTGCGTGCGCTCAATTCCTACCGGCAGGGCCGGAGCGCCGGGCCCCTCATCCTGACTTGCCGCACCAGTCACTACGACGCGCTAGCCCCGCAAACCCCAGTCCTCGACGCCGCTCGTGTTGCCGTAGTTCCCGTCGGTACCGCAGATGCCAAGGAATACCTCATCGGCCGTGCTCTCGATGTAGACCGATGGACACCTCTCACCAACCATCTAGCCGATCACCCAAGCGGTCCGGTGGCCGCTGTTCTGTCCACCCCTTGGAAACTCTGTCTGACGGCCACCGCCTATCAGGACAACGGCGACCCCGCTGAGCTCCTCAACCTGCCCGACCCTGACGCCCTGGACCGCCACTTGCTGGCCCGCTTCATCCCGGCCGCCACCCGCATCGCCCCTAACCCTCGCGGCTACACGCCCCAGAACGTCCACCGCTGGCTCCACCACCTCACCATCCACCTCGACCCCGTCGGCGCTCTTCGAACCACCGACTCTCCAGGTGTGGATGCCACCGACCTTGTACTGCATGAACTGTGGCCCCTCGCCGGGCGCACCCGCGTTATCAAGACTGATGCCCTCCTGACCACGCTCACGCTCCTCACCCCCCTCGCCCTCATCTGGTGGGTACCGTCGTCGTACCGGGGCTGGGCAGGCGGTCTCATTGCTCTGCTTGCAGCTGTCTCAGGAGTAGTTTCGGCTCTCGGAACTGGCAGTCCCAACCGCCTGAAGAACCCATTCAGGAGTTCCCAAGGACGCAGTGTCCTTGCGCGAGGGTTCGTGAGCGGGTCTGTATGCGCCTTCCTATACGCGCTTATGCGCGAGGCCCACCAGGCCGGCCCAACGCGCGGTGTCATAGACGGGGTTGCGTTCGGACTCGCAGTTTGGCTCGCGTCTGCGTTCTCGAACGAACTAGCAGGGGAGCCCGGCAAGAGTCTTCGAGTCCGAGCCATCGTTAGGAGCGATGCGCTCTACGGGCTCGCATTCGGGTCTGCACTCGGGCTCGCAGTCGCGCTCCCTGTCGCGCTCATGGGAGTGCCGGGCTCGCTCGCGGTTGGCTTCGTAGCCGGGCTTCAGATCGGGCTCAGTGCAGGGCTCACGGCCGGGGTCACACTTGGGCAGATGTTCGGGCCCAGTTTCATACCAACGGGCGAACTCATGTGGTGTGCGCGGGCTTCACGCCGGTACGTGGCGTTCTTGATCTGCTCGCGCGGGCGTCTGCCGTTCCGGCTCTGCCGGTTCCTGGAGTGGGCAGTCGAAGCGGGGCTGTTGCGATACAGCGGGACCGCGTACCAGTACCGGCACCGTGAACTTCAACACTGGCTGCGCCAACACCCCAACCCTGCACCCTTGCCCTAGACAGCACGGCTCGCTGAGCCGTGACTTCACCTGTCGGCGGATCGGCTACAGGGCCTTGCGTGCCACGCCGCCCGAGACGTTGAGGAGATCGTTGATGAGCTGCTCGGTCTCCATCTCCAGCGAGCAGTCCAGCGCCCGGTTGACCTGTTGGACGCGAGTGATGGCGGTGTGTAGCCCCTGCCGGTTGCCAGCCGCCTCGATCCGGCGCCAGCCCCTGTACATCAGCTCTGCCGTGTCGCTGACATTGAGTGCGGTCGCGACGGCCTGGCGGGCCGCGCTGAGATCGTGGTGCTGGCCCGTGGGCGTGCGGTGAGGTCGACGGGTACCGGTTCCTCGTCGAAGAGGGAGAGAGCGCCCGGAAGACGCCGACATCGACCCCGCTCAGTACGAGGCCTACGACGAATGCCGCGGCATCGGCGAGCAGCGCTCCCGCCTCGCCCGCCTGGCCAGGGACGAACGCCCGCTCCGCCTGGCTAGGGACCTCGTGGCACGCGGCGCCGTCACCGACCGGCCAGTTGGGGTGTCCAGGACGGTGCTGCCATGACTCGTGTGCGAAGGCGATCGCAGACACTGTGGCTATGGCGGCGGTTCAGCGGTGTCGACGATCGCGATTTTGGTTCTGGCCGCGATTCCGTGAAGCGTCATCCTGGTAACTCCGGTGTTCATCTCGTCGGCAGTCTTCATACTCTTTGGAGGGAGACCACGCGACGATCGGATGGTTTCGGCGCTGGGTAGGTCACGGGGGGCGCGATGGGGAGAGCCCGTTCACGTTGGCTGCGTATCGGGGGCTGGGGGCTCGTGGTCGTGGCGGCGGTGATCGCCGCCGTGCTGTCGGCTGTGGCGGATGTCTGGCCAGGTACGGCAGGTTCTGTGCTGGTCGCGGGTGTTGGTGTGGTTGTCGGCGTGTTGTCGACCCGGGCCACCAGCAGGCTCGACACTGATGCCCAGCAGTCCCGTCGGCTCGCCGATGAACTGTTCTTCCACGACCAGGGCGGGCGCCGTGTCCGGGAGATTGCCGATCCTGTCCGTGTTGGCGTCTACGCTGCCGCGCCCATGGAATCCGATGAATCCGGCGATCCGTCCCCGGCCCGTACACCTCCCTTCGTCCGCAGGGACCGAAGCCCGGAACTGGAAAGAGCCGTACAGCGTGGGGGCTTCGTCGTGGTCGTCGGTGAGTCCACAGCGGGGAAGTCCCGTGCTGCCTTCGAAGCGATGCGCGCGTGCCTGCCCGATCATGCGTTCATCCGCCCCCGGAACCGGCCGGGACTCCGCGCGGCGGTAGAAGCCGTTCAGCGGGAACGGCGCTGTGTCGTCTGGCTGGATGACCTTCAAAAGTATCTGGGCAGCGACGGGCTGACGGCGCATCTGCTGGAGAGGCTTCTCGGTGATGGCACCCGACATGTCGTGGTCCTCGCCACCATGCGGGCGCAGGAGCGTGCCCATTTCCTCACAGACGGCATGTCCGGCGATGCCACAAGCGCCGAGATGGCCCGGGAGCAGCGCGAGGTTCTGGACCGTGCGACCGAGATCCGGATCGACCGGACCTGGACCACTGCCGAGGTGGAGCGGGCGCGGGCGTTCGCTGATGATCCGCGCGTTGCCGCCGCGCTGGAGCATTGCGACCAGTTCGGACTGGCCGAGTACCTGGCGGCCGGCCCTAAACTGCTCGCGGCCTGGCAGGACGGGTGGGCGCCCAGCACTCATCCGCGCGGGGCCGCCATCGTCGCCGCGGCTGTCGACGCCCGGCGGGCAGGGTTCTACCGTGGCCTGACACCTGCGGCTCTTCGGACCCTGCACGAGCACTACCTGCGACAACGCGGCGGTGCCCGGTTGCGGCCGGAGTCCTGGGAGCAAGCCCTCGCCTGGGCCACGCGGGCCGTGTACGCCACCACGGGCCTGCTCATGCCCGACGGCCCTGATCAGGCCGTGTACGCCACCACGGGCCTGCTCATGCCCGACGGCCCTGATCATTACGTGGCCTTCGACTACCTTCCTGACGCCGTCGATGCCGACCCGACCGCGGCGCCCATTCCTGGAGAGACCTGGCAGGAGCTGATCGGCCAGGCGGAGCCGGCGGAGGCCGCATACCTCGGATGGGCCGCCTACGACTGGTATCAGCAGTGGGATCACGCAGAGGCCGCTTTCGTCGCGGCCGTCTACGGGGGACATGTGATGGCGGCGATAGGTGTCGCGACGTGCCAGGGCCTGGTCAGGGGCGACTTGGATACCGCGATAGACACGCTCCGATCGGCCATTGCAGTCGCCCGTGCCGACCCGGCGGACGTCGGGTCGGCGCAACTCGTCGGGTTGACAGAGCAGTTGGCGTTCATGACCGGTCTGGCCGGCCGGCACTCCGAGGCGCTTGAGATCGCCCGGCAGGCGGTCGCCGACAGCGCTGTCCTCAGTCCCGGCGAGGCACTGACCCCGCGTATCGCCGTCGCGCGGTCGACAGGGGATTCCGGTGATACGGCCCTGGCACTTCAGCTGGCACGTGAGGCGGAGGCCGACGGTATCCGCCTCCTGGGAGAGGACCATCCGACGACGTTGTCCTGCCGATTCGAGGTCGCTGTCTGGACCGGCTACGACGGCGATGCTGACGGCGCGGTACGCCTTTGGGAGGCCCTGGACGACCACCTCATAGGAAAAGGTCTGGGCCCAGTGGAATTGATCCTGGACGTGCGGCGCAATCTCGCCTACTGGACGCTGATCGCGGGGGACGTCGAGCACGGCCTGCCCCTCTTCGAAAGCGTCGCAGCCGACCACGCCCGTATCCTCGGTGCCCAGCATCTACGCACCCTCGCGGCGCGCACCGGCCTGGCACACGCGACCGGCCAGGCTGGGCAACCTGAACAGGCCCTGCGGATCGCCGAAGCCGTGATCGCCGACGGGCGCGACGGTACTCCCGCCGTGCATCCGGTGATACTCAACGCCCGCTTCGAGGCCGCCCTGTGGACCGGGGCATGCGGAGATCCGGAAGCTGCGATCACCCTGTTCGACTCACTGCTGGACCATGTCGCCGAAGCGTTGTGCCCCGACCACGGCCTCGTGCTGGACTGCCGGAGTTGCCTCTCTCAATTGACCGGACAAGGCGATGGCCCGGAACAGCCCTATCGCGACTCGTGGATGAGGCTCGCGAATTGGTGATGGCGGACAGTTGTCGACGGTCTCGTATTTGGTTCTGGCCGTGATTGCGCGGATTCGGGGTCATGATCGCAGCAGGATGCGGGTGCGCAGGAGGCGGAACGAGGCTCGGCCGTACATGGCCCGCTTGATCGTCTTGATGCGATTGACGTGGCCTTCGACGATGCCCGAACTCCACGGGAGAGTGAGGCCGGCGGTGACGGCATCGAGGTCGAGGCACAGGCCCTGTGCGAAGGACAGGATGGGGCCCGGCGCATCATGTTCAGCCTGGCGTACCCACTCCAGCAACTGGTGGCCGCGCCGTTGTTGGAGCAGGTCGTGGAAAGCGCGGGCGAGATCGCAAGCCCGGGTGATGTCGGGGCATGCCAGCCGTACTTTCAGGAGTTGCTCCTCCTCACAGGGCTTCAGAGCGCCGCGAGGCAGCATGATCCACGTGGTGATCTTGCGTGGGCTGGGGACGGCTCCGCGGGCGGGTTCGACGGTTCCGGTCCTGAGGCCAGCCACGTAGCGGCGTACTGGCAGATCGCTGCCTTGGTAACCGCGTTGGCGGATCTCCCGGAAGAGGTCGGTCGGGCTGGTCACGCCGTCGGTGAACCGTTCGGTCAGGTAGGCGGTGTAGGGCTCCAGCACGCCTTGGGGGCGCCCGTGCCGGGCAGAGGCCAGCAGCTCGTCGAGGGCGGTGTCGCGGAAGTGGCGGACGGTCTTGCGGTCCAGGTGCAGGCGGCGGGAGATCTCGGAGACGGAGCATCCTTGCCCGAGCAGACGGTAGATGTCGGAGTAACGGTCGACGGTCCGGACAGCGATCTTCGTGGGTGGCAGAGTCGGCGGAGGCAGGGGATTGATAATCCGCCGGGGCTCTGCATCGCGGTCAGCTTCGGCCTGTTTGCGCAGGCAGGAGCGGTGCTGGTGACACGTCTTCTCGACCGCGGAGGAGAGGTTGTTGAGCAAATGCCAGCGGTCGGCGACCTCCTGGGCGCTTGGCGCTGCTTGGCGCACAGCGCTGGAGTAGGCACTGGCCCGGTCCCTGCAGATGATCTCCGCGCCGGAGTGTTCGCGCAGCCAGGCGGCGAAGGTCGCCGCGTCCCGGTCGGGCAGGACGTCCACCACCCGGGCCGCCTCAATGTCGACCAGGACAGTGCCGTAACGCCAGCCCTTGCGGAAGGCGAACTCGTCGACTCCCAGCACCCGGGGCGCCTGTTCGGGCACCACCGGGGCTGTGAGCAGCCCCAGCAGGTGGGTACGGCCGGTGGGTAACTGGAGGACCCGGCACAGGCGTTCACCGGGACGGCCGCCCAGGAACGTTGCGATGGCTTGCATCCATTGCCGCAGGCCAACGCTGTGGCGACGGTACCGCTCGCTCAGATCCGGGACCTGCTCGACGAACGTCCTCCGCTGGCATGAGGCCCGGTCGCAGAAGAACCGGCGCACGCTGAGCCAGATCGCCAACGTCCGTCCCACACAGGGCGTTCAGCCACCCGGCGCACATACCGAGAGTGCACGCGACGTCCAGGCCAGCCACAGTCCGGACAGGCTGGTGGCCGCCCGCACGACGACGCCTCGACAGCGACTCTCTCCGCGCTGACGTGCACCGCGGTGACACGCACATCGATCCCGGGAAACAGCACATCCTCGATCGCCACGGCCCCCATACCTGGGCAATCCCCACGAGAAACGTTCCCGCACTCGCACGACGACCCGGGGATTCACGGAATCGCGGCCAGAACCAAATACGAAAGCGTCCACAAGCGGCCCCATCAGGACGACTTCAACTGGACCCAGTTCGTGGGTGAATGGCGAAGATCAGGCGGCGTGCGGCGGCCCCGGAGGGCGGATTGAATTGGGACCACCGGGCGGCGAGGTGTGGACCGTGACGATGGTCAAGCGCGAGTTTCGGCATGATGGCCGTCGTGACGGTCGAACATCCTTGGAGTCTGAACTCGCGTCGTTCATGGGCGAGTACGAGCGGGCCAACAACAGCCATGACATCGAGCGCGTCGTGCCGTTCATTGCCCAGGATGCCACGTACTGGTTCTCGGACGGCTCGTATCGGGGCATCGGAGAGATCCGGTCCGCGATCGAGAAGACGTTCGCGAAGATCCTCGACGAGGTGTATGAAGTCCGGGATCTGGAGTGGCCAGTACTCATGGCCGATGTCGCGGTATGCCGTTATCGGTTTGCCTGGACCGGCGTCGTCGATGGTGCCCTGCGGTCTGGCCAGGGGCGGGGCACTAACCTCATCGTGCAACGGGATGGCGGGTGGAAGATGCTGCATGAGCACCTGAGCTCCTGATCCCTCAGGCGGTCGGCTATTTCGTCCCGTTGGTCTTGTTCGCTTTGGTGCGGGCCAGGCGGTAGGACTCTGTGTCGGTCTCGATGAGGGCGGCAGCGAATCCTACCGCCTGGCCCGCACCAAAGCGCAGCAGAGCGGAGGCTGACCGATGAGCGGCAGAGGAATCACCGGAGCGCGAACGCCGCTCGCTGCTGCCACCTTGTTCCGTCGTGGACAATTAGATCGACCGACGACACGCGGGCAGTGACGGGAAGCCGGCCGCGAAGGTCGGCCTCGGCCTCTTCGAGCGCGACATCGTCCTGCCCCTGGGCGATGGTCAGATGCGGGACGACCTCGTCGAACTGCCCGCCGAACGGCGGCGCCTCCGGCCATCGGTCCGCGATCGCCTCGGTCAGCCGGCGGAACGGGATGTCCGGTTCGGGGACGAGATACGAGATCCCCGGGAATCGCCCGCAGTGCTCGAACCGGGCCTCGAAGGGCCGGTGACGCCCGATCACTTCTCCGATGGCAGCGCAAGCACCATCGTCGATGCGGCTCTCGTCGACAAACGGGAAGAGGACGGTGACATGGGCCGGAACACCTGCACCGGCTGAGGGATCCAGCCGGTCACGCCACGCTCGAACAACAGGTTCTGCCCCGGGGACCCTCACGGTGAGCCCCGACTGCCCTGCCTGAAACTCACCGGAGTTGTCGCCTGCCATCGGACATCTGTATCAGCGAGCTCAGAACGACAGCGACCCGATTACGATCGCGGGCGGTTGAACCAACGGTCGACACCCAACGAGATCCTCGCTCAGGTGGGGCCAATCGACTCGTTCACGACGAGCCCCCAAGATCGCAAATGGGGGCCAGCGAACTCGTTCCCCTGGGGCCAGTGGACTTGTACGCAGCCACGGGCGCCACTGCAGTGTCTGCGGCCTCGACGTGCTGACCGACTGACCCTTTGCGCAGGGTGACCAGTACGTCGTGAGGACGCCGGTCGGCACGGGGGCGGGGGCGGGAGGGGCTGGGGTCGACGCTGCTGGTGGACACGGTGCGGATCACCCGCCCGACGGGGACTCCCCAACTCGACTTCTCCACCGGCCTCCTGGGGTCTGTGCCGGCGGGGTCGGTCTGCGAGGGGCCGGGAGCTGTCCTGTCCGGCCATGGCCAGGTCACCGCGTAGCACGTTCTGGGGCGGGAATGGCTGGGTGGTGGTCAGTTCCATTCGTCGTCCGCTTTCGAGAGGTGGACGGCGGTGGCGCGGGTGGGTGTGTGCGTGGTGAGGAAGGCGGTGACGCGGGCGAGTTGCTGCGCGGCGTGGTCGGTGAGCTGGTCCAGCGGGAGGGCTTGGGCGTTGGCCTTCGCGGCCCGCTCCAGGGCGGGGACCTGCTTCGGGCGGGCCTGGGCGGCGAAGGCGTCGTCGAGATGGGGGCCGCGCAACTGGACGGGCCCGACACGGAGGCCTGTGTTCGGAGGGGGCTCACTGGGTGGGTGAGGACGGCGGCCACACGGTGATCACGTCGCCGTCGAGGGTGACCAGCCGGTGCGGGAACTGGCGGCGCACCAGGCGGAGATCGTTCACGGTGAAGTCGCCGGCGCCTTCGACTACGCAGGCGTTCCCCACGTGCGTGACGGCTTGGGCCGAGACTGGCCACGTGGCCGCAGTGCACACTTCGTTGCTGCGAATGTCGCCGGTAGCTTGTGTCATCGGTGATCCTCTAAGTTCGTTGCGTGCAAGGCCTGTTCAAGCCGACACCCTGCTGTGCAGTAGTAAACTACTGGTTCGCGTGAGCAAATATCAAGCGGTTTCTGTGGCAGTTGCGAAGCTGCGACATTCAGTCACGACGGGCGGGCGGTCACAGCTCGGTCCACGGCCGTGGCTTGCCGCTGGCAAGAGGTACCCACACGTCACCGGTGGCTCCGCGCTCTTCGAGGTCCTCCAGGACTGCTGCGCCGATCGGTACTTGCCGGGCCAGCGCGCCCACGAGGGGGTGTTCCGCGACCATGGCCGTCAGGTCGTCGATCCTGTTGCCCAGGACGTACCGGGTGGCGCCGGTCAGCACGAACAGCAGCCGGGGGAACACGGGATACCAGCGCAGCCACACCGCGCCGGGAGCGGCGGCCTGCCGCGAGCGCGGCCGGCCGATCTGCTGCGGCTCGTAGGACCACAGCCGCGCGTACTCGATCAATTTGGAAGCGAGGCGTTCGCTTCCCATGGTCGTGCGGTCGACCTCGACGAACGCTCTCAGCTTCGTCCGCTCGTCGTCACGGATGAGGGTGTAGTGCATCACCGCGTCCGCGATGATCCGCTCGCCGTCGCTGAGCGGGTGGGCCACCTCCGGTGTCCAGTCCAGGTGGCCGTGTTCGTCGCCGCGCCGTCGGGCGTCGGTGACGAACGCGAGGTGGCTGCGGAGCACGGTGAGGGTGTGTGGCGTCTTCAGTGAGGCGGCCGTGGCTGAGCTGATCGGGTATGGGGGCCGTCCCCGCAGAGCGGGGAAGTCCCTCGTCAGCCGGGCGCCGTCGCTGGTGAGGTACCAGGCGCGGGACCGGTTGGACTGCGGCAGCACGGTGTAGTCAACCAGGCCGTCGCGGCGCAGTTTGTTCAGCGGCGCGGAGACGGTCTGGCGTGCAACGCCGGGCCGCAGCAGTTCGTGGAGTTGGTTCGTGGTCGCCATCCGGTGCTGGCCGAGCACGGCCAGGATCTGGTGCGGCAGCGGCTCGACGGGGCTCGGCTTTCGGGTGGATGCCCCGGTTTCGAAGGCGGTGGTCACTTGTATCCCTTCTTGTTCAACTGGACGTTCGCCGGGGTGGTCTCGGCGTGCTGGGTGAGGAAGCCGCTCACGCGGGTGAGCTGGTCTGCGGCCCGGTCCGTGAGCGTCTTCAGCGGCGCTGCGCCGGCGGTGGCCCGGGCGGCGCGCTCCAGTGCCGCCACCTGGCCAGGGCGCGCGTAGTCGGCGAAGACCTCGTCCAGGTGCGGGCCGGTGATCCGGACGGGACCCACGCGACGGCCCTTCACGGTCAGCGACATGTAGTGCTCGAACCGGTCCAGGGAGGCGACGACGTCCGTGCTGGGACGGTCGCCCCACTCGGCGGTGACCGGGGCGATCGCGGACTGCGAGCCCGCGGTCGACGCCAGGGTTGAGGCGTTCTGTACGAGGGACAGCCGCACAGGGATGGGAAGACGGGCCAGCAGCTGGGTCATGCCGTGGACGTGCACCCGGTATTTGCGGAAGTCCTCGAACATCGAGGCGATTGTCTCGGGGGCCGCGCCGGTGAGGGTGATCAGCTCGTCGAAGTAGGGGCGGAACGGCACCCGTTGGGCTTCCGGGGTGTCGCGGCGCGAGCGGACGGCCCGCAGCAGGTCACGTGCCAGCAGTGCGGTGATGAGCCGGTCGGTGGGCCCGTTGCCGCCCGGGCACACCCACACGATCATCCGGGAGTCCATCGCGGCACGGATGTTGTAGACGCCGGCAGGCTGCCCCAGGAACGCCCGGGTCACCGGGTTCGCGGACAGGCGGGCGATCGGGTTGAGGACGACGCCGAACGCGTCGGCCGGCAGCGTCGGAAACACGGTCCGCCACCAGGAACGGGTCTCCTCGTCCAGGCGCCCTTCCACCGCAAAGAGCGCCGGAAGGCGAAAGTCCGCGTCGGTGAGCAGGGACCTCACGTGGAAGATCGTGGTCTGGTCTTCGGGCCTCCCGGCCTGGCAGGCAGCCTCGTTGACGGCCACCAGCACCGTCAGAGCTGCGGTGAGGATGGTGAGCGCGCGCGGAGCGGTGGCGTCGTCCCAGCCGAGCACGGACGCGTACGCGTCCGCGGTCGCCTCGACGACCTCGTGCGCCACCTGACCCTGGTGCATGCCAATCGGATTCCAGCAACTGAGCTGCGGAGAGGGCCCGTTGGCGTTCAGGTCGACCAGAGCGATGCGCTGCATGAGGTGGTCGTGGGCCAGGAACGGCAAGGCCCGTGGCCAGGAGTCGCGGTGCGGGTCGACGAACATCAGCCCGCCGCCGGCGTGCGCCCACCCGATTGCCTGGGCGAGCGCCCGTTCGGTCTTGCCGCCGCCCGCCTTGCCCACCCCGACCTCGAACAGCGTGTCGCTCGCGTAGGTGGCGACCAGGCGCCTGCGGCCGTCGGGCCCCCGGTAGATGCCCTGCAGCAGCAGGTCGGGATCCTTGTGCTCGAACGTTGGCAGGTCTCCGGCGAGCAGCGGCAGGCGGCAGCGCACCGTGGGCGGCTTGAGCAGCCCGGTCAGCTCCTCCAGCCGGACCCAGTTCGGGCGAGGCGGCTGGCAGTGCCCCAGATTCCAGCGACGTTCGAAACTTCGCCTGGTCGGCCAGTGGTCGGCACCGAACCGCCACGGCCCCGCCCTCCAGCCGCGCATCGCCCAGCGTGATCCGCCGCCGAAAACATCGAGCGCGGCCTGGAGTTGAGCCAGACGGGCCTCGGCACGCCCTTCAACATTGGACGCGCACATCACGAGGAGCTGCACGCGCACCAGGTGGTCATCCTCGAAGAGCTTGCCCAGCGCTTCCTGCGGGTCCACCCGGCGGGGGACCGGCGGCATGACCAGCCGGCGCCCGCCCCCGCCCTGCTTCCCTGCCAGCAACTGCTGCAACTGCCAGGACAGCGAGTCCTCGATGCCGGTTGCGTCCTGCCGTATCCACCGGGCGGCCCGCGAGGCCTCCCGCCGCTCCGCACGCCGCGCGTCCGTCATGAGCTGCAGACGACGCGCTCGCAGCGTCCATTTGGGGGCGCGTTGGATGTCGAACCGGATCTCGGCCAGGTCGCCCAGCTCGGCGCGGAGGTCGGAGACGGCGTCGATCAGTGGCTGCAACGGGTCGGGGGCGAGGGGGACTTCCCGCAGGGGCGCGGTCGGCTTGCCGCGCAGGATGAACTCCGCCCGCACCACGTGGTCGCGGCGTTTGTCGGCCAGGGGGCGGACCCGGTTCACGGTCACGGCGGGACCGAACGGTGTGATCGACAGGAGGCGCTCGCCGCCCGCGGGGCCTTCGATCCGGTACCGCAACGGGCTGGAGCCGTCCGCGCGCAGCCGGACCTGCACCGACTTTGACCGGCGTGGCGCCCACCAGGACATGGAGGTCGAGGCTCGGGCGAGCTGAACGCCCCGGCGGAAGATCTCCTCGAAACCGGGGTCGAAGTGCCGTGACGGCACGAGCTCCAACGCCATTCGCTCAGCCGAGGCCTTGCGCGCCAGGCGGCGCACCACTATCTCGCTCGCTGTCCAGACGACGGCGGCGGCCGTGGCTACCACCCACCAGTAGGTGATCACCCAGCCGACGGCGTGAACGATGCCGGTCATGAGGCCGAGGACCTGACCGGATGCCGTCTGGTCTGTCGGGGCGGTCAGGTGCGGGGCTGCGGAGTCCACGTCACGGCTCCTTTCTTCATGGTGCGGGTGAAGTGCCAGTCGGTGATGCGGAGGTCGGTGAAGGTGCCGCCACGATCCGTGCCGGCCCACACCAGATGGACCACCGCCTTGTCGGGGCTGGTCTCGCGGCGGGCGATCGCGGCCTGGATGCGGAAACGAGCGGTGGCGAACGCCGGGGCCACCGCCCGGCTCGAGGTGGGGAAGACGTCCGGCCATGTGGCGCGGCCGATGCCGGTGGCGTCGGCGCGCAGCAGCGCGCGGCCGGCGGCGAGCAACTTCCGTTCGTCGGAGGCCGGAAGATCGGCAGGCCAGGCGGCGACCAGGTTGTGCTGGACAGATGCGTCGCCGGCCACGCCCTCGCCGTGCGGTGGCAGCGCGGACTCGAGGGCCGACGGTGTCGCTGCCGAGGGAACCACACTGGCAACCGCGCTTGCGATCGGCTTGCCCCTAGCGGACGCAGAGGCCGCCGAGGACGGAATCGTGGACGCATGCACGGTTGGCGCCACTGCCACCGTCGGCGTCGACGGTTCCTGACCGTGCGGTATCCCTAGCAGGGCGATGCCGGCGACGGCGAGGATGACGGTGCTCAGCACCAGCAGACGCGAGGTACGCGGGGTGGTGGTCACAGCAATCGTGCTCCCCCCGCGTAGCCGGACATCGTGTCGACAGCGTCCAGACGCACGACGGTGCCCGGGCGGGGAGCGTTGATCATCTGTCCGCTGCCCAGGTAGATCCCGACGTGATAGATCGTGGAATCGCGTCCGGGCGCGGTGGCGAAGAAGACGAGGTCTCCGGGCTTGAGGACGAGCGGGCCGAGGCCGGCGGGGATCCGCTGTCCGACACCGGCCTGAGCGGCCGCGACGCGCGGCAGGCTGATACCGGCTTTCGCGTACGCGTACTGGGTCAGCCCGGAGCAGTCGAAGCCCCTGATGGTGGCGCCGCTCTTGCCGCTGGGGGAGCAGCAGATGCCGTACGACTTGCCGTGCGCGTTGCCGCCGCCCCAGGAATAGGGGACACCCCGCTGGGAGAGCGCGGCCTCGATGACGGTGCGGACCGTGCCTGTGACGTTCTTCAGGTCCGGGTCCTTGGCGGCCGCCGTGTACTGGGCGATCCACCCCAGCACGTTGGCCACATACGCGTTGGAGTGGTTGTACTGCAGGATCGCGGCCTGGAGCTGCGAACCCTGCGTCAGATCCCGGCCGTCTCCGCACAGGTAGACGGCGGCGCCGAGCGCGGCGTCGTCGGCGTTGTGCGGGTCTGCGACCTTGTCGCCGTTGCCGTCCTTGCCGACGCTCTCCCACGTGGAGGGCAGGAACTGAAACGGTCCGACCGCGCGCTCCCCTTGCGCGGTGCCGTCCCACTTACCGCCGTCGGTGTCCGCGACGGCGGTGGTGTTGCCGCCGGCACCGGAACCGTTGAGGAGAACCCCGTAGATCTTGGGTTGGATGTCGCCGTTGGCGGCGATGCCGTGACCGATGGCGTGGTTCGACTCGACCTTGGCGATCCCGGCGAGAACCTGCCAGCGCATGCCCTGGCACTTCGGAACGTATGGGCCGACCTGTTGGACGGCCTTCTTGTAGGCGGTGAGCATGCGCGCCGGGATGTCCGCGGCACTGCCCTCCTCGGCGATTCCGCCGTTGTCGCTCGCCCCCGTCTTCAGTGCCACGTAGGCGCCGATCGCGTTGGACACGGGTACGGCGCAGCACACGGCGGCGAACATCAGCAGTGCGACCACACAGCCCCACCGCTTCACTCGCTTCATACGGCGCCCGCGTTGGCTCACTCCTCCTCACCGTCCTCGATCCGCCACCGTTCCCGCATGGCGCGCAGTGCTTCGGCCTGCCGCATCCGCTCCCGCAGTTGGTCCTGGTTGCCGGTGCCCGCGGTGCCGCCCGTGCTGCGGTCTCGGGTCGGAGCGGGCCCGGCCCCGCCCGGTGGACGGGCCATGGGCCCGGGGGAGAGGCGGGACGTCGACGAAGGCGCCGGAGCAGGCGCCGGCGGGGTGGTGGTTCCGCCCGCACGGGGTGGCGTGCCGGGGCCACCGGGGCCGGGCTGGCGCGGGCGCCCGCTGGCCGTCATCGGCCGTGGTGGTGCTGTCGGGCGGGCCGGAACGGCCGGCGCCGTTGCGGTTGCCGGACGACGGCTGAAGAGCCGACCGGTCTGGCCACTGACCCGGGCCACGGTGCGGCCTGTGTCGACCCAGACCCGGGCGTCCTCGCGCCCGGTGTTGCCCCACACACGTAGCTGCTGCCGTGCGTCCTGCGTGTAGCGCGAGCCGCCCGCCCGGGCGCGGCGCACGTTGGCCGGCAGCCCGACCGTCCCTCCGTACGCGACCCGGCCGCCCCGGTTGAGGATGCGGTAGCCGCGGAAGCGGACCAGACGGTTGTGGGCGCGCGTGGACAGCAGGGTGCGGTCGGAGTTCTGGTCGTGCAACACCTCACCGGTGTTGCGGCTGACGACTTGGCCCTGGCCGTTGCGGTACCGGTCGGGCGGCCCTCCGGGCCTGCGGGGACCTCCGCCAGGGCCGCCCGGACCGCCAGGTCCGCTGCCCCACATCCCGCTCCCGCCGGGGTCGCCGTCGGCGGTGGGCTTGCGCCACTTGGCCAACTGCTCCCGGTCCGGGCGCCTGCCGATCAGCAGCCAGTGGGAGCCTTTCAGGCCGAGCCGCGCGCCCAGACCGCCTACGGCTGCCGCCGCGGTGAGCGGGGCGAGACCGCGTCCGGCTTCGGCGGTGGCGTCAGCGAGCATCCCGCCGGTGTCCACCGGCATGCCGGCGCCGTCGACCAGGGAGGTGAGCGCGCTCAGCAGCCGGTAGCGGGTGCCCAGCAGCCCGAACCGGCCGCCCCCACCGCCGGCGAACATACGCAGCCCGCCGCCGTAACCGCCCATCGCGGCAGGGGAGTTCATCGCGAGAGCGGCACCGAGCTCGGAGGAGTCGCCGGGCATATGGGTGCCGCCGACCTTCGCGTAGCGCATCCGCATCGCCGTGCGCCGGCCGAAGGAGACAATGCCGCTCAGCAGGCGGCGGTGCCCGGCCGCGCCGGCGATCGCCAGCACGTCGATGAGAAGAATCCGTTCCACAACGAGGTCGGGGCCGTTGGTGATGGTGGCGTCAACGGCGATGCCGAAGAACGGGACGAACGCGCAGATCGCGACGAGCGCGAGGATCGCAATCCCCCACAACGACATCCACTTCCACACGCTCTGGCGCGGCGGCCCGGGCAGCATGCCCGCGACGAACGTGACGCCGCCGGCGGCCGCCGCCGCAGCGCAGATGCCCTGGGTACCGAGCAGCACGATCGCGGAGGACAGCAGCATGCCGCAGATGAACAGCGCGGCGACCAGCAGCAGGGCGGCACCGCCAACCCGCCACCACGTGGGCTTCTCGGCATAGGCGGCACACGCCTTGCCGACCGGACCTGCCCTCTTCATGTCGGCGAGGAACGCCGCGAACTCCTGGTCCTCCTCGCTGACAACAGGCGTGGCGGTGTCCAGCAGCGCGCTGCCCGGAGTGAGCTCGGGCAGCGTGTTCCCGGAAACCTTGGCGTCGCGGTCGCGCTCGCAGAGCTTCTTGGCCTCGCCGATGATCCAGCGGCAGGCGTCCTTCGCCTTCTCCTTGTCCTGTTGCTGTTGTTCGCAGTAGCCCTGGGCGGCCGCTGCGAGCTGGCTGCAGTCGGTTGCCTCCGTCGTACTGGCCTTGTATCCACCGCTCACCCACATCAGATGGATCGCGTAGGCCTTACGGTCAGACGCCTTCGCCGGATCGAGGACGCGGCCGTACTCCAGCAGCATGTACGGCTTGACGATCAACGCGTTGGTGATCGAGTCCTGGAGGGGACGGGCCACCTCCGCCGCGGACACGGGCGCCGCGTCTTCCAGTTGCAGGCACTTGAGTTCGGCGTTGCCCGCCATCCCCGCGCACGGGTCGGTGGAGGCAATCTTGCCGCCCCAGTCGTAGGAGTTGACGCTCTCCTGGGCGACCTCCGCAGCCACCTGCTGCGTCTGGCCGAGCGGCCCGTCCTGGGCGAGGAGGTAGTCGGGGCGCACGAACGTCGAGGCGGCAAACGCCGCGATCAGCAAGGTCAGAAAGATCTCGCCCAGGCCACGGCCCACCTTGCCGCGCACGATCATGAAGGCGGCGAAGACGAACGCCCAGGCCAGCAGGAGACCCTTCAGTCCGAGCGTGTCGACGACCACGTGGTCGTAGGCGTCGGCGACCTTCTGCGCCGGACGGATCAGGATCTTCAGCAGCGGAAACTGGAAAGCGAGCTCGATCGCCCACCCGGCGAGTCCCACCAACAGCCGGATCAGGGTGAACAGGCCAGACAGGGCGAACGCGAGGGCCTGCGCTTTGAAGTCGACGATGGAACCGGGCTCGGAGCCCAGGTCGTAGCCGTTGATCGGCACCCCCTCGGAGGAGGTGATGTTCAGCGGGGCCAGCAGGTCCCCGGTCTCGCTGCTGCCGCTCGCCGCGTACACGACCTGGGTGTTGACCAGGACGAACACAGACGCAAGCAGCAGGACGAAACCGGCCGAACGCAGGGTGCCGCGGTCCGGACGCCACATATCAGCGCCGCCTCTGCCCGGCGGAGCTGCGCAGCCGCCACACGAGGAAGGCGCCCAGGGCCGCCCCGACGGGCACCAGCCTCCACACCAGCGGGGTTCCACCCGGGTGCTCATCCCGGGCGGCGTGCGTGGTGCCGCGCTCGCAGTACTTCTTGGCCTCGCCCAGGATCAGGCGGCACGGATCATCGTGTGCCGGCGGTGAACTGGCCGCGAAAACCTGCCCGGTGTGCGGCCACCAGGCGTCCGGCACGCCCACCCCACAGACCAGGACGAGCACGCCGACGGTCACGGCGATCACAGTGAGGACGGCCGCAGCCGTACGGATACGCCGCGAGCGATCCCAGGAAGAGGAGATCATTGAACGCGCTCCTTCGGACGGGCGACGGCCTCACCGGCGAGCGGCTCGGCCGCTGAACCCGCGTGGTGGGAGGCGTCGCTGGGGCGGTGTCCCGGCGTGGTGGTGATGGACGACTCGATGCGCGCGATGCGGGGAATGACGGCTTTCACCCGGCCGGTGTTCTGCCGCGGGCAGGCCAGCAGAAACTCGCCCTCCCGGCCCTTGCGGCCGACGGGCGACAGGCCGGCGGTCACCAGCCGCAGCAGCTCCGGGTCGTGCGCGTCGAGGCCGACGAACTCCAGGCCGCGGCGGGCGCGTTCACGGTCGGTGGTACGGGCAACCGCGCGGTAGGCCATCAGACCGCGGTCGGGACCGAGTTCCTCGGCGTCATGGGAAGCGGCGAGCAAACCTGCGCCGTGCTTGCGGCCGTCGTGGAGGATCTCGTGGACCAGAGCCGTACCTTCGGCCGACGACGTCAGCCAGTACAACTCGTCCGCGACGACCGCGGTGAACCGCTCGGGATCCTCGAAAGCCGTCTGACGGGCGATCGCCGCGATCAGGTACAGCACCGCACGCCCGATCAGCGCCTCCAGCGGTTGCTGGAGAAGGACCTCCGGCTTGTCGAATGCCGTCTTCGGCGGCAGCTTCAGGCCGGCCGTGGTAATCACGATCATGTCGGAGGCGCTCGAGGCGTCCAGCCGCACCGGCGGCAGCGCCGGATCGAAGACCATCCGGGCCAGGGAGTTGGTGGCCACGACCCGGAGGAGACCGGCGAGCGTGGCAGCCGCGTCCTGCCGCTTGCCCACCTCGCTCGTGGCCATCTCATCGAGGACCTCCACCACGCGGTGCATGGACGGCTGCTCGCCGGCGGCGGCCTGCTCGACGGCGTGGTGCAGGACCTCACCGTTGGTGCTCATCGGGCCGATACTGAGCTGGAGAGTCAGGTAGGAGAGGGCGTAGTGGCGGGCTTCGGGGCCGGCGAACATCCGCAGTGGGTCGATGGAGACCTCGGCCCGGGCGGCGTCGACGATCTGGACGCGGCCCTTCGCCGCGGTCCGGGCGAACGTCGCCCACTCGCGGACCGGGGTGCGGTCGATGCAGATCGCGCAGCCGCCGCGCGCCCACACCGCTTCCGCGATCAGCTTCTGCAACACGGATTTGCCCGCGCCGAGGTCGCCGACGATGCCCATCGACGCGGACGCGTCCTGCTTCGGCGCATCCGCCACGTTGATCATGACCGGGCGGGTGGTGCCGGAGTCGAGGTCGATTCCGAGGAACATGCCGCCCGGGTCGCCGACCTCGGAAGCGGTGAAGGCCCCGCCCAGCGCCCAGTCCTCGGAGACCTGGTGCTGGGTGAACTCGCGCAGCACGCCCGGCCGTACGGTCCCAGGCAGTCCCAGGGTGAACAGGACCTCCTGGAGACCGGCGGGGCGCACAGCCCGGTAGTCGGCGCCGCCCAGCAGTGCGACCAGGGCCCGGGCGCGGGCGTCGCAGATGGCGGCGGTCGGCCCCCACACCGTCAGCACGGTCACCGACTGCACCTCGACCTCGACCGAAGTGCGCGACAGCCGGGCGTCCAGTTCGCCGAGATCCCGTGCGGCCTCGGAGAGGGAGGCGGGCATGCCGGTGGGGCGGGCGTCGTACTGGTCGGCCTGGTCGACCAGCTCGTTTTTCTTGCGCCGTACTTGGTCGCGCGCCTTTTCCGCGGGCACCAGGGTGAGGTCGACGGTGTAGTCGACGGGGAAATCCAGGCTTTCCAGTTGAGCGAAAAGGTCGGCGGAGTCCTGCACGACGGCCGGCGGGCACTCGGCCAGCGCCAACTGCGCCTGATAGCCGGTGCCTGAGTCCGTCTCGACCTGAAGCCAGCGCCGCCGCAGCGGGGAAGCCGCCTTCAGCCGCCACCAGGCCTTCCGGCCCGACCGCGTTATCTGTCCGGCGCTCTTGAGGTCGTCGACGTCGTCGAGTTCGGGATCGATGCCTCCTTCCTGGAGGCGGACCTGGCCGAGATCGGCGTAGCTGGGGGAGTGCAGCATCCCTTCGCGGATCTGCCCTCCGTAGAGCTCGCTGTTCTCGGACTCGGCCAGCAGCGGCTCCGTAAGACCACGGTGCAGGGCGTGCTGGACCATCCACACGACCTCCGCCGGGCGGGCGGGACGGAAGGCGATTCCGCCGGCAAGTGCGGCCTCTACCCGGGAGGCCTGCTCGCGGTACGCGGTCACCTCACGCCGCACGATGGGCGCGGCCCGCATGCCCAGCGCGGGGGCCACTTCCGCCCACATCGCACCGAGCGACGCCGACACCTGGCCGCCGGCGCCTTCGGTCTGCAGCGGCACCGCCAGCCACAGGGTGCGGCGGTGCATCTCCTGGCCGTCTAGCAGATCCAGCGTGGCTTCGACGTTCTCCACCCACGGGTGTGTGCCGTCGAGCGGCATGGTTTCGGCCGGCTCGATGCCCTCGATCATGCGCAGGGCGATCTCCCCCGGATCGACCTGCGCGCACAGCCCGATCAGCCGTGGCGCACCCGACAGGGACCGGATCAGGTGGGTGATCTTTGCGAGTTGCTCGTCGCGGACCGCGGCGGGCACGTACGTGCCTTGGACGGTCTCCTCACTGCGGCCCTGCGCGTCCGGGCCGGGGTGCAGTCGGTAGGTTGCCCACACGCTGCCGTGGGTCGACCAGACGAGGTGTCCGGCGATGTGACGGATGGGCACTCTCATCGCACGTCCCCGTTCTGTGCGGCGAGGGCGAGTAGCTGCTGCACGCCCGAGACCGGACCGGCCGGCGCCAACGGGGCAGCCGGCGTCGTACGACGGCGTGGAGCCGAGCGCGGCGTTGCCGGGCTACGACGAGGTGCCCGGCCAGCAGAGGGCCGGGAGGCACGCCGTGGCGCGGGAGCCGCAGCGGGCGGGGGCGCGTCCTCGATGGTGAAGCCGCCGAACAGGGGGCGGGAGGCTCGGTCGCGGGCGGCCCGCCCGCCGATCCGTCCCCCTTGTGGCTGCCAGCCGAGCATCAGCCAGCCCAGGGCGGCCTGCATCGGCGCACGGCCCCCGACCTTCGGCCGACGCACCGCCCACACCGTCAGCAGCCAGGCCGCGATCGGGACCGGCCCCATCCAAGACCACCAGCTGATGGTCTTGGCGAGGAGGAAGCCGCCGCCGACGGCGACCGCGATCTGCGCGGGCGCGTAGGGGCCGAGCGGGATGCGCCAGTCGGCGACCTTGCCCAGAACCCAGGGGTGACGGCGGGCGGAGGTGTAGAAGCGTCCCACCCGCGCGGGAGCGGCCGCGCTCACAGCCAGCCCCCTGCGCCGGTCGAGTGATCCCGGCCGACCGGGAGTTCGGACCGGTGCTACTTCTCGTTTCGGTGTCAGCAGTGGTTCTCATCTGACTGTCCTGCACCTCTGCTGGTTGAAGCGCAGAAGTAGTGACATC
>NZ_JBEXDX010000073.1:0-25270 GCF_040605995.1 Streptomyces sp. NPDC005492 | reverse complement strand
CCGCACCCGGTCCGGTCGTCTGCGGGGCCGGCCGCGCCGGAGTCGGGGCACCCGGATCGCCTCCAGGACCGGCTCGAACTGCGGAGAATCACCCCGCTGGCCAGCCGTGATTAGTACCGACAGAGGCTTCTGCCCCTGCTCAACGACAAGGTGGATCTTGGTAGTCAGCCCACCTCGGGAGCGTCCGAGTCCATGGTCGGCCGGCTCGACCGCAATGCCGCCCGGCGGCTCCTTTTGCAGGTCCCCCTTTTCGCCGCCCCGGCGGCGTGCTGGTGCGCCCGGCAGACGGTCGAGTCGACGTTCACGTCCCAGGTGATCAGGCCCTTCGCGTCCGCCTCGGCCTGGAGCCGGGTGACGATCCTCGCCCAGGTGCCATCCCGCTGCCAGCGCCGGAACAGGTCATAGACCCGGTCCCACCGCCCGTACCGCTCCGGCACGTCCCGCCAGGGAGCACCGGTTCGAGTGCGCCACCGTATGCCGTCTATCAATTGCCGCCGCGTCCACACCCGGGGACGGCCGGGCTTGATGCCCTGCGGTAGCAACGGCTCCAGCCGGGCACACTGGCCTTTCGTCAGATCTCCACGCCCCACGGATCCTGATCATCCATGACCAAGATCCACTCTCGCAAATAGCTAACCCGGGGGCAAGTGGCTCACCACGAGAGCGGCGGCTTCCGCGGGCGTCTCGGTCTTGCCGAGGAGGCCGACGTAGCCCGAGGAGTAGACCCTGTACGGCGGTCCGCCGCACACGATGAAGGGCAGGTCGTCATAATTCAGGTCAGCCCACGGCGGGGCGCTGCGCAGGAAGTGCAGCGTCCCATGCGTCGGGAAGGGGTAGAGGCTGCGCAAGCACGGCTCGGCATGCGCAGCCTCAACGACGATAAGCAAGGAGTCGTGGGTGGCCCCCCGAGTGCCGGGCTTGCGCTCCAAGAGCCAACTCCAGGCAGTCTCGACGTCAGGGGCTTCAGGCATGTACTCCATCCTCGAAGCCACACTGCCCTAGTCGCAAGCGATCCAGCGCCTCGATGACCACGACTTTCCCAACAGGCCCTAGGCCAGCGCGCGACGGGCCCCGGCGCATGCTCGACTGGTGCCCGTCCGATTTCACACTCTCGCACGGGAGTTCGCTGTGGCGATCATCACCGTGCTCGATATGCCCGGCATGACGCAGGCCATGTACGAGCAGGACACCAACCACATCACCGGCGGGCGCGGGGGCGTCAAGAAGGCGTCCGACTGGCCCGTCCCGGGCCTGATCTCACACGCCGCCGGCTCCACGCCGAACGGCTGGCTGGTCGTGGACGTCTGGGAGTCGGGGACGCCTTCCAAAAGTTCAGGGAGGTCCTCATGCCGATGCTCAAGGAGGTTGGCGCCCCGGACGTTCAGCCGAAGATCTATCCCGCGTTCAACGTCGTGACCTCCTGACCGCGCCCCCGGCACCGTTGGTGCGGACGCGATCACCCGTACCTGCCGCGCCCGGGGCCGGCTGGAGGTTCACGAGGACCAGAAGGCGTCCTCAGCCTTCTCGTCGCCCTGGAACTCGCGGAACTCCACGGCCTTGCCAGCGACGACGCGCCAGACGTGGACCTCCGCGGAGGACCAGGACTTGCCGTGCCGCTCGGCCGACACCTCACTGAGGACCACGACCCGCTCCCCGTCGGCGAGGATCTCGTCTGCCGGAACCTTGAGGGTCCCACCGGACAGGTCCATGCACAGGCCGAAGAACTTCAAGACGCCGTCGGGGCCGTGGTAGTCGCCGGACAGTGGGCTGTGCCCCGGGACGTGCCACGTGATGTCGGGGTCGAAGAGCTCAAGGACGGCGGGGATATCGCCTTCGGCGAAGGCCCGGTACCCCCGTCCGATCAGTTCAGCATTCGAGTTCGTCATGGTGGATCCTCCGATGGCTTCCCCCCTGCGACTGGGCACTCCTGGCTCGGCCGGTGCGAGGAGAGGAGCGCGGCGATGAGCTCCCGTCGGCTGCGGACGCCGAACCGGGCGAAGACGGCTGTCAGGTGCTCCTGGACGGTGTAGGCGGAAACGTGGAGCCGCTCCACGATCTCCCGGGTCGAGCAGCCCTCCAGCACAAGGGCGGTCACCCGGTTCTGCGCCGGAGTGAGGCCGTGCGCGGCCAGGATGAGGGATCCGATCTCGGCGGCGGGGGCAGGTTCGACGATCACTCCGATCTGCTCCCCCACTGGGCCCCGCAGCCGGGTGGCGTGCAGCGACAGCCACTGACCGTCGCTCGTCCGCAGCCGGACAGATCCATGGCGGTCCGCCGCGGCTGACCCCGGCACCTCCTCGGGTGTGGCCAGGTGCGCGGCGACGGAGTACACGGGCAGGGGCAGTCCCACGATCCGGGGGCCGGGCAGCCGGGCGAGCCACTGCTCAGCGCCCGGGCTGATCGAGACGAGGGCGAGCTCCTGGTCGAGCACGATCACGCCGGGGGTGCCCGGTGTTCCGGGCCCTCCTCGCCTCGGCGTCTCCTGGACGACGGTACGGCGCAGGCCCTCGGCCAGGTGCGGGGCGATCTTCCTCAGCACATCGAGGTCCTGGCCGGAGAAGCCGGCCTGCCCGTCGGCCCGATGCAGGCACAGCACGCCCCAGCAGTCGCGCCCGGCGATCAGGGCGGCCCGCAGCTCATCCCCCAGGCCCAGGCCGGCCATGATCTCCCGGTAGCGGGCGCTCTCGGAGCGCTGGCCACGGGTGGCCCGGTCCAACGACGTGACCGTGTCGGGCCCGCGGGCGAGCGCGGTGAACTTGTTGACGTCTTCGCGCCCGTACTCGTTGTCCAGGAAGAGGGAACTGGCGCCGTCCAAGGGCTCCTGGGCCGCCACGGAGGTGAACAGCAGGGTCGCAGGATCGACGGACGCGAAGAAAACAGCCTCCAGAGGGAGGATGTCCGGCAAACGGTGGAGCACTTCGCTGGTGAGCTCGGGCAGGGGCAGACCTGCGTAGCAGCGGTCGATCAGCCGCTCGACGCGTCGCTCCCGGATGCCGGTGGCCATGACACCGACGCTACGCCGAGGCCGGCGTCGGCACGAGCCCGAGCTGGCGCAACAGTCCGAGGTCGTCCAGACGGCCCCAGCGCTCCACAATCCGGCCGCCCCGGACCCGGAAGATGTTGATCCCCTTCAGGACCACGGTGCGCCCGTCACCCACGACGCCCATCACCTCGCCCTGCTGGGTGCCGGAGGCGGTGAACTGCTCGACCACCAGGTCTCCCTCCCCGACCAGGAAATCCAGGTCGGAATGCCAGTCCGGAAACCCCTGCCGGAACAGGGCGCCCGCGGCCCGCATGCCCTCCCGGTCCGGGCCGACACCGACCGGCGGGTCGTGGTTGACGAAGTCCTCGGCGAGGTAGACGTCGACGGCCGACAGGTCACCCCTGGTGAACAGCGCGTCGATGAAAGCGGTCACGGTCTGCTTGTTCTGCTCAATGGTGTCCATACGGCAAATCCTCGGCGCACCACGTCGGCCCCGGAACCCCAACTCTTTGGGGTATCCGGCACCTGGCTCAGGATGCGCGGCGCCGTCCGACCGGCGGCGAGCGCCCGGAACAGTTCCGGACCGTGCTGGTCCCAGCAGCGAGCGGGCCTGCACTTCGGGGCCGCGTCCAGGACGTCGACCGCGGTCAGATCCTCAAGGCCGGGGACCGCGGCCACCGTCATCGCCGCAGCAGTCCTCACCCCCGCCGCGGGGCTTCTTGCCACCCGCTGGATCGCCGAACACCGGCTGGACACCCGCTGACGGGTCCGACTGCCCGAACAGATGCCACCATCCGGGCAGGGTCTTCGATGCCATCAGCGGATCACTCAGCAGGACCAGCCAGCGCTCCGGGCGGATCCGGCCGGAGCCCCCGGCCGTGAGCCGGACCCTGGTACCGCGTCAGAGAACGTTTGCCCCGCCGACTTGTCAGGCAAAGCCAGCTCCAGGGTGCAGGGCGGCGCGGCGGAGCAGAGGTCTCCGGGTGCGGCACTACCGTCATGAGGGTGACGGGAATCAGTGCCGACCAGCGGTGGTCCGAGTCCATGCCGGCGGCCTATGAGCAGTACCTCGTGCCGGTGATCTTCCAGCCTTTCGCCGAGGACCTGACCGCGAGGGCGGCGGCACTCCGCCCTCGGCGCATCCTCGAACTGGCTGCAGGCACAGGCGTGTTGACATCGAACCCGCTCGCCGCGGCACCGTCGGCCGGAGTGACGGCCACCGACCTCAACGAGACCATGGTCGCCTTCGGGTCGGCCCGAGCCCCGGGCGCGGAGTGGCGGCAGGCCGACGCGCAGCGGCTGCCGTTCCCCGACGGAGGCTTCGACCTGGTGGTCTGCCAGTTCGGCGTGATGTTCTTCCCCGACCGGATTGCGGCCTTCACCGAGGTACGGCGGGTGCTGGCCGCGGGCGGCCGGTTCCTGTTAAACACCTGGGGCCCGCTCGGGACGCACGGCTTCGAAGTCGCGCTGCAGGCAGGGCTGGAGCGGGCCTTTCCGGTCGACCCGCCGCGGTTCTTCCCAACGGTTCCGCATGGCTACGCCGACCCCGCTGTCGTGGTCGCCGATCTGACCGCCGCCGGGTTCGCCGTCGAGGAGGAGCAGGAGCTGACGCTTCAGGGCCGGGCTGCGTCGACCGCCGACCTTGCCACCGGCTACCTAACCGGGACACCGGTGCGCACGGCCGTCGAGGAGCGCGGCGACGAACCAGCCGTCCGGGCCACCGTCATCGAGGAGATGACGGCCCGTCTGGGCCCCGGGCCGGTCACCGCCCAGATGAAGGCGTACGTCTTCCGCGCCGCGGCCTGAACGCAGGACGCACCCCGTCCGAGGACAGGCGTGAGTCGATCGACGAGGCGTGTCGCGGGGCGCCCGGTGCTCATCAAGCAACGTACGCACCCGGACTCCTCGTCACACGACGGCGAACGGTGTCTGATGCGGCACTAGTTGGCCCGCCGGCGACCGGAACCGGTGTCGTTTCACGGATGATCGTGGCCGCCTCCCTCGGGGTGGGCGAGGATTTCGCTGCACAGGGTGACGCACCCGGCGCGGACCCCCACTTCGGGTCCGGCGACCAGGCAGCGCTCCTCGCTGCAGGCGTGCCCGCAGAACGAGCAGCGTTCGGGCTGTTTCTTGCCGCTGCGTCGGCGGCAAGAAACAGCCCGACCGAAGGGGTACGCGGGACGCTGATGTAGCAGTGCAGCAGACGCCTGATGTCGGCAACGTCCACAGCGAGGTCGTTGAACAGGCGGCGGGCGCGGGAGCCGGGGTTGGCGGCAGGGCGACACACACCCCGCTCTGACCCGCAAGGAACTGCTCGCGCTGCGGGCGGCCGTGGATCTGGAGACGGCAAACCGTGCGCTGTCTCTGAGCCGGCCCACCGGGTACGTATTGGCCAAACGCGGTCGATATCCCTGTCGACGCGCCTGTGCTGCCATGTGCACCTCTGGCCTCTTCCTGGCGCCCTGGCCGGCATGCGGGGCCAGAGGAAGGGGCAGATGATGGACGCACAGGCCACGGCGCGATCACCATCCTGGGGGCATGGAGATGCGACATGCCGGTTCACAAGGTCCGCCCGGACATCAGCGTTCTCAATGACAGCATCGAGGTACCAGGGATCGGGCACCTCCCAGTCAACGCCTTCGTACTGCTGGCCTCGCAGCCCGTCGTCATCGACACCGGACTTGGGCTCCCCGACAGGAACTTCCTGGAGGTGCTCGGTTCCGTGCTGGATCCCGCCGATGTGCGATGGCTCTGGCTGACCCACCCCGATCGTGATCACACGGGCGGGATATTCGATCTGCTGGCCGCGGCGCCCAAGGCGCGTGTCGTGACCACGTTCCTGTCCGCCGGGTTGATGTCCTGCGAGAGGCCGCTGCCACTCGATCGCCTATATTTGATCAACCCAGGGCAGACCCTGAACGTCGGCGACCGCACACTCACCGCGTTCAGGCCACCGCTGTTCGACAACCCGGCCACGGTCGGCCTCTTCGACGACCGCTCGGGGGTCTGTTTCAGCTCCGACTGCTTCGGCGGGCCGATGCCCAGTGCCCAAGCCGCACACGCCGATGACGTCGGCGCGATCGGCGTGGAGGAATTGCGGGCCGCGCAGCTGCTGTGGGCCACGGTCGACAGCCCGTGGGTGCACAACGTAGACGTGGAGAAGTTCCTCGGCACCTTCCAGACGCTGCGGGACAGGGAGCCGGAACTCGTCCTCTCCACGCATCTGCCACCGGCTCCGGGGATCACCCCGTCGATGATCGACACGCTCGGATCGGCAGCCGGGCAACCGGGGTTCGTCGGGCCGGACCAGGCGGCACTGGAGCAGATGCTGGCAGGGTTCGAGCCCACCGGCGGCGGGCACCAACCTGCACCCGCCAGTCCGGGATGACAGCCCGCCGTGGCGTAGCTGTCGGTTGTCGGCGCCTGATCCAACTGCGAGGTACCAGCAGACGCTACACATCGCCTGCCCGACTCAACGCCATGGGATGGAGTGCGAGCGTGGGCACATGTCCGAGATGTGGCGGTAGGCGACCCTGACCGGCCGACCCTGCCCGACAGACGTCTTAGCGATCAGGTCGTTCAGGTACGACGCGGCAACTGCTCTGCGGCCGTGGCGATCTCCCAAAAGACCCAGACCATATGCACGCCCGTGCGGCAGCCGCCCCTACCTGATCCGTACGGTACTTAGATCACTCGCGCCGGAATACTGCACCACTCGAATACCGACTCTTCGCCAGTGCTCACGCACCACGGCCGAGGGGGTGATCGGCGCGGTGACCGGGACTCTGAAGTCGCCGGCCACACTGCTGCTGGGCCGCTACGACGCCATCGGGACCCTGCGAATGATCGCCCGGACGACCCCGCTGCCCACCGCGGTACGACGCGACCTCGCCCACCGGCTCGTTCCCGCCGGACGCGATCACCCCTGACACGGCCGCCGCTTCAGCGTCGGCTGGGGCACCCGCGCCGACTTGGAGTACCACTTGCTCCACCCCGACCTGGTCGCCGAGTTCAGCGGCGACACCGCCGTCGATCACGGCCGCTACCGCCATCCCGTCCGATTCGAACGCATTCGGGACGAGTTGCATCCAATGCAACTTGAACCGCTTCCCGATCCAGAGGGGTCTGCAGGTCGTCAACCTCGGGACGATCAAGGTGACGGCGCAGAACAACTTGGGAAGTGAGAGGCACGTCACATGCGTGCTCCCCGGGCCCGTGAATCAAGGCCCCCGCTCCTCGCGTCCGCTGCGCGGCGTTGTGACCTTCAGCGATAGTTGGCCGGAGACGGTGGAGAGACCGCTGGTGACCCGGGCTGCGCTCAAAGACAGTTGGCTATTTTGCTCAGAGATAGTTGGCCATACAGGTCCCAGAACCCAGTCCAGGGAGGCGGCCGCGGCGACATCGTCGGCTGCCGGTTCGGCAGGCAGGTTGGGGGGTCACGGACGCGGACCGTCCGCCGGGACGGCGTCGCCCAGCTCGATACCGCCCGCGTAGCCGTGGATCATCACGACCGGATCATCGGCGGGCGGCACCCACGCCCACACCGTGGCTACGGGTCTCCAGCCGGGGGCCTTCCGGCCGCTGGCCGGGGCCTGCCCCCGGAAATCCGGATGAGCCACCAACTGCGCGCCCTCCGGATGCCGGATGTTCCGCTGCTTAGCGGTCAGCATCATCGCGCGTACGGTTTCTCTACGTGGGCGGTACGCGGCGACCGAGCGATAGACGACGCACGCTCCAAGACGGCGATCATGCGACGTCCTCCGGCGCGAGCTGCTCCCAGCAGTCTGGGCAGAGGGTCGCGACCGAGCCGCCGTCGTCGGCCTCGGTGGGCCACGGGCGACTACAACTGGTGCAAAGCGAGAGATCCTGCGCTTCGTGGCGGACGGCACAGCCGAAGCAGTACAGGGTGTCGGACCCCTTGGGACTGTCCACGAAGCGGACGCTCTCGACAAAGGTGTTGGTGTCACACTGGGGGCAGGGATACACCAGCGCCAACAGACCGTCTGAGCAGCCGACGTAGGAGAAGACCAAGAGCTCGGCCGAGTCCCAGGACTGGCCGCAGAAGCGGCACTCCCCATTCTGAGGGGTGACAACGAGGGTCATCTGCTCACAGGAGGGGCACATGATGGTCTGGGTCGTCAGCCCGGCCAGCTCCCCGCGCAGCCGGTTGAGGCGTCGTCTGACGTAGGAGCTGATGTTCTTCACTCCCGCGTCCACCGGGATCATGTCCCGTTCTGCCCGGTCGCGCTCCGGTCCCTGAAGCAGCGGCAGAAGCTGGGTGTCCAGGAAGCGCATGAGGAAGTCGAGGACCCGGCCGGCGCGGGCCTCGACTGCGTGGGCGTTGTGCGTCAGGCCGTAGTGCTGCAGGGCGTTGCGGTCCTTCGCCAGGTCCTTCAGCGCCTCGGTCTCCTTGCGGTCGATGGCAATCCCCGCGATGTCACGGAGGCGCTCGACCGCGGCGTCGGTCCCGCAGCTCTCGAAGGACCCGCTCTCGAAGTCCGCCCTCGTCGCCTTGCCGGGGTCCTTGAAGACCAGGCTCCAGTGTTCACGCAGCAGGCGGGCCTTGAGCAGCACCTCGACTGCGGCTTGCAGGTGCAGCACGGCGTACTTGAGGTCCCGGGGTTCGACGGCCGATTCGTTCTCGTCCAGATGCTCGACGACGCTTGCGAGGTAGTCGATGCCGTTACGGACGGGCGGGAAGTCCAGCTGAGGAGGCTCGGACGGACGCCCCGGCGGCACGTACCGGCGTCCTGTCGTGGCAGCCGCTCCTTGCTGCGGTGTGTCGCTTGATTCACCCGTCAGGGGGAGGTCCTCAAACAGCGATGACATAGGCACAAGGTAACCGTCACCATCCGGTGACTTTCGACTTATCCAGTGCCGTGTGCCACCCACATCAAGGGTGGGCGGGCTGTCCGCCCGAATAGTGGATCTTCCAACGCCAGACCGAGTGGCCAACCATCGATGCGCCTGGCCAATTAACGCTGAGCTGTGACTGGTTACGGTAGTTGGCGAGCGAGCGGGTGCGTCCTGGCTGGTCACGGCAGTTCTATTCGTCGCATTTGGCGAGGTCTGTTCGCGATAGATGGCGAATCCGTGGTCGCCATGTCCAGTTCGGCAGGCACCGTTTCAGGTGGCGGGGTTCGCCACCTGTGGCGTTCAGCTGACGGCGCGCGGGTCATAGGCGGATGACGATCAGGGCGATGTCGTCGCGGGCGCCGCTGCTGACGCCGAGGTGCGCGAGCAAGGCGTCGGCGAGACGGTCGGGGTTGTGGCGGGCATGGCGGGCGAGCGCGTCGGTGAGACGCTGCAGACCGGCATCGATGTCCTCGCCACGGCGTTCGATGAGACCGTCGGTGTAGAGCACGAAGGTGTCACCAGGGGCGTAGGGCAGGTCGGCCTGGAGGCGGGGGACGTGTTTGGGGCGGGCCCCCAGTGGAGGGTCGGTGGCCTGGTCGAGAAGATCGCTGGTCCCGTCGGGGTGGAGCAGGACGGGCGGCGGGTGGCCGGCGCTGCTGTACATGATGCGGCGAGCGTTGGTGTCGACGACGGCCTGGACGACGGTGGTCGCCAGCGCACCCTCCACGTAGCGTGCATACAGGCCCAGGACGTCCAGGGCCCTCGCGGGCCCTTCGACGGCCCGGACGGAGGCGGACAGCGCGCTGCGGAGCATGCCCATGACGGCGGCGGCCTCCAGGCCGTGGCCGACGACGTCGCCGACCGCGACGGCGAATCTGTTCTCGGGAAGGTCGACCACCTCATACCAGTCGCCGCACACGTTCAGTGACCCGACGGCGGGCAAATAGCGCACCACCGTGTCCCGGTGCCGGGCCAAATGGGGCGAGTGGAGCATGGCCTCCTGCAAGGTGACGGCGACCTGGCGTTCCCGGGCGTGGGCCTGGCGCAGTTCCTCGTTCAGTCGATGCAGTTCCCGCGCCCGCGCGTACAGCTCGACCTCCATCGCCTCCACGTCGCTGAGCGCCCCGCCTTCTCGGGGACGAGGATGGGAGAGGATGAACGCGGTCACGTCCTCCCCCCGATGAATGATCCACTCCACCTGCCCATCCGGCCCGAGCACCGGTGTGTTGATCGCGGACCACCATCGCTCCTCGAACACGCCTGGGCGGTCGGCCACGGGAATGTCGTACTTCATAGGCGCCATCGTGTCCGGCTCCTTCGAGCGCAGGACCCGATGCAAGGAGGCGTGCAGATTCCGCACCCCGTCAGCATCCGGGTCCGCCGGATTTTCAGGGAAGGCATCGAAGAGGTACCGCCCGAGCAGATCTTCCCGAGTACGGGCGGTCACCCGGCAGGCCGCCTCATTGACGTCGGCGAGCACCAGATCCGGGCCCAGCACCATATAGGGGCTGGGAGTGACCGCGAACAGCGCCTGGTAGTCGATCCCCGGCGTCGCCCCACGCAGTGGCCGGGCATCCTCATCAGGGCAGTTCTCGTCCCTCACCCTTACGTTCTATCGTTCGTCGGCGCCCTCGGCACCACCTGGGCACATCGCCTGCCCTCGTATCTGCAGCGTGCCCTCGTGACGACAGCCTCTGAAGGACCGCAAGGGCGCGCGCAACCGCACTACGGTTGCCCACCGACTCTGCCGTCAGCTCGCCAACCCCAGCGCCACAGCAGGTCATGTGATCACACGGGCCGGACCGGCCAACTTCGTGAACATCCGCCAACTGGCGCGAACAGTCACATGAGCATCACAGACGTTCGACAGCATCAGCTCCACTCGTTCGCACGCTTGTGCGATTTCGAGTTATGGTGCATACCTGGAGAGGCCACAGGTCAGGGAGGGGTACGCGAGAAACGGAGGTGAGCAGCGTGGATCTGGATTTACTCATCTGCGCGTCGCCTCGGGGTACTCGGCCCGGTACGGCGCATCCCTCCCCCACGACCTTGTCAAGCGTGCGGCCGGGCGCGGGATGACGGCCCTTGCGCTGACCGACCGGGACACCCTCGCGGGCAGCGTCCGCTTCGCCAAGGCCGCTGCGGCTGCCGGGGTCCGCCCGGTCTTCGGCGTCGACGTGGCCGTCGCCCCGCTCATCGCGCCCGGCCCCGCAGCCGGCCGTCCGAGGACGCCGGCACGCGGCGGTGCACATGTGCTCGAACCGCCGCTACGGGTCACGTTGCTCGCGCAGAACCTCGCGGGGTGGGCGCGCCTGTGCCGCCTGGTGTCCGCCGCGTACGGAGAGGCCGGGGACGGGCTGCCCGTCGTGTCATGGGTGACGCTGCGCGCGTACGCGGACGAGGTCCTGGTCGTCATCCTCGGACCGTCTGCTGAGCCCATGCGGGCGCTGTCCGCCGGCCGCCCCGATATCGCCGAGCTGCGGCTGGCGGCGCGCACGGTCGGTCTGGGTGACCAGCTCGGGGTGCGAACGTGCTGTCCAGTGCGGTTCGCTACGCCGATCCTGACCAGCACCGGCTGGCTGATGTCCTCGACGCTGCGCGGCTTCTCCGGCCCATCGATCGCCGGCGCCTGGACAGCGGCGAGCGCTGGCTGAGGGGCCCCAGGAGATGATCGCGGCCGCCGAGCGGATCGCCCGTGCGGTGGGCGACGACCGGGGCCGGGCAGCCCGTCTCCTGGCGGGGACCGAGGCGACGGGCCAGTCCTGCACGCTCACCCCGGCCGAGCTGGGGATGGGGCGCCCGCACTTTCCCGCGCCGTCCGTTGTCGGCGCGGGCCCGGAGGCGGGCTCGGCGATGCGACTGCTGCGCCAGGCGCTGCGATGCCGGAATGGTCGCCCGCGGCCTGGACCGCGACGAGGCCGCCGTCCGGCAGATCGACTACGAACTCGACGTGATCGGGCGGCTCGGCTTCGATGGCTATTTCCTCGCTGTCGCGCAGGTCGTCGCGGATACCCGGGCCCTGGGGATCCGGGTGGCGGCGCGCAGCTCGGGCGCCGGCTCCATGGTCAACCATTCGCTTTTCGTCGCCACGGCCAACCCTTTGGAGCACCGGCTCCTGTTCGAACGCTTCCTGAGCGAGCGGCGGACGTCGCTGCAGGACATCGACCTGGATGTGGAGTCGGAGCGGCGGCTGGAGGTGCATGACGCGATCATCGGCCGGTTCAGGCGGGAGCGGACCGCGGTCACCGGCATGCCCGAGACCTATCGGGCCCGGCACGCCCTGCGCGACACCGGCCTGGCCCTCGGGATTCCACCGCAGGTGATCGGCGAGGTCGCCACGAGCTTCCCGCACATCCGGGCCCGCGACATCCGCAGCGCCCTCGCAGAACTGCCCGGAGCTCCGCGAACTCTCCGCACGTGCAGCCCAGTTCGGACCGTTGTGGGAGCTCGCCGAGGGCTTGGATGCCCTCCCGCGCGGCTACGCGATGCACCCGTGCGGTGTGATCATCTCGAACGTGTCGCTGCTGGACCGTGTTCCGGTGCAGCCGACTCCCGGCGGTTAGGCGATGCTGCAGGCCGACAAAGAGGACGTCGAAGACCTCGGCCTGCTCAAGTTGGACGTGCTCAGTGTTTTCGTTGCTTACTTTCCCTGTCGCTATAAATCTCTTAGTACTCTAAGGGCTGTCCCGTAAAGGATCTCCGGGAACGGCGGTGCGCTACCCCATGACCGCGCGTGCCGCGTCCAGAAACGCCAGCCGGTTGTCCTCCAGGTAGTCCCGCACGCTCTCGCCCTCGGGCAAGCCTTCCCACACCGTTCGGTTGAGGTCGAGGAAGTATGCGCGTGCCGCGTCGTGTACGGGCAGGGGGAACTGGATGCGGATGAGCCGTTCCGCGACCCACAGCCTGTTCATGACGTCCCGGGTCGTGAGGTACCAGTCATGGGTGTCGTCCCACTCGGAAGGTCGGCTGAAAGCGGAGCGTTCGGCTTCGGCCCCCACCTCGATGAACCGCTCCAGCAGCGCCAGTCGTTCCGCTCGCCGGGCCTCCGCCAAGGAGATCTGCTGCCGTTGCTGTTCAGCGCGTTCCGCCGAGAGTTGAGTCCTGTGCTGGACGAGGTAGGACAACGAGCCGCCGAGGACAACGCCGCCCAGCGATATGAGTGACACCCAGACCTGACCTGACATGGCGGTCATCGTGCCATGGCGTCGATCTTTGAGAAGATCCAGCTGTGGCTGGTGTGATCACGGCGTCGGAGCCGTCCTGGATAGCCCCGTTCACCGGGCTGAGCCCGCGTCAGTTCGGCAAGCTGATCACCGCGTTGCGGCGCGAGGGCGCGGACCCCGTCCGCAAGGGCCGGCCATGGAGCCTGCCGCTGGAGGGCCGGGTCCTGCTGGTCGCCGCGTACTGGCGCACCAACCTCACACTGCGCCAGCTCGCCCCGTTGTTCGGGGTGTCGAAGTCGGCCGCCGACCGCATCATCGACCACCTCGGCCCCGCACTGGCCCTCCAGCAGCGCAAGCGGTTCGCGAAGAACACCGTGCTGATCGTGGACGGAACCCTCGTTCCCACCCGCGACCACACCATCGCCGAGCAGTCGAAGAACTATCGGTACTCCACCAACCACCAGGTCGTCATCGACGCCGACACCCGGCTCGTCGTCGCCGTCGGCCGGCCGCTGCCGGGCAACCGCAACGACTGCAAGGCGTGGGAGCTGTCCGGTGCGAAAGACGCCGTCGGCAACACCACCGTCATCGCGGACGGCGGATACCGGGGCACGGGCCTGGTCATCCCGCACCGACGCGAGAAAGGCCAGGCCGAACTCCCGGCCTGGAAGGAAGAACACAATGCCTCGCACCGCAAAGTCCGCGCCCGCGTCGAGCACGTCTTCGCCCGCATGAAGGGCTGGAAGATCCTCCGCGACTGCCGCCTGAAAGGCGAAGGCGTTCACCACGCCATGCTCGGCATCGCCCGCCTGCACAACCTCGTCCTTGCCGGGTGACGCAGAAGCCAGCAGGTCAACCAGCACGCCCTAGATCATTTACGGGACAGCCCTTAGTTGCGCTTCTCCATTTGTCCTGGTCGGCATGCCTGTTTCGAGTCCAGTGAGCTGACGCTGCATCAGGGTGGTGACGGTTCGTGACCCACCCGATCGGGGTGCGCGCGGCACTGGTAGTGACAGTGGCGGGCGACGGCTTGATGGTGTCGGCGCCAGTGCGACCGGTGGAGCCGGTGCCGGCGCCTCGGTAGCCAGGCTGCTGGGGAATGGGCAAGATCCAGGAGCCGTCGCACTTCTGCCATGGTGCTGTCGGACGGCCTGTTCTGGTCCACCCTCCTGGGCGGCTTCGTGATCGCCTTCCTGATCACCACCCCCGTGAACAAGTGGATGATCGGCCGCGGCGAGGGCCACGCCGTGGTCCACGCGTACCACTGGCACTCGTACCCGGGGCTTGCCCTCGGACGGGCTAATCCGACGCGCGGGGGTCCCCCGTCCCGCCGAGGCTGAGGGCTGGGTGCCCGCGCGAGATCGGAGATGTCCATGAACGGTTACGCCGAGCTGGCGGCCACGATCATGCCCGAGCCGGGCGGAATCCGCCGCCTTCGCGCGCCGCGAGGCATCGGCCGCCGCACGTGAGCGCCAGGTTGGTGCGGATCGCGGTCATCGGCGACTGTCCCGTCTTCCGGCACGGCGTCACCCAGTTGATCGACACCACTCCGGACCTTCACCTGGTCGCGGCGGCACTGTCGATCGAGAGCGCGGACGGCAGCCTGCACACGGCGGAGGTCGTCCTCATGGACCTCCAGCATTCCGCCCCGAAACTCTCCGCGGGAGTGGCGAAGCTGCGCGCGCGGGGACACGCCGTCATCGTCATGTCGTCGTCTCCGCAGATCGACGCCATCCAGGTGATCCGGGCAGGAGCGAGTGGCTATCTGAGCCGGCAGGCCGAGGGGGACGAACTACTGACGGCGATCAGAGCCGTGGGCTCGGGCCGCAGTTACGTGTCCGCGCCCGCCAGCTATCTGCTGGAACAGTCCCCGCATTTCACGGACCGCGAGCAGGACGTCCTGAAACTTCTCGCCAGCGGCGCGACCGACCACGAAATCGCCCGCACCCTTCGTATCAGCAAGCACACGGTCCATTCACACCTCGACCGAATCGGGGAGAAAACGGGGTCCCGGCGCAGGCCGGATCTCACCCGCCTCGCAATCGAGCACGGGCTCACCGACCGGACATAGACCTGCACTGACATGCCGTTTTGTGGGTAGTTCTACCCCGCTACCCGTGGGTATCGGTTCCCCTTGACCCACACAGGCAGAAGAACGACCTTGGTAGAGGCAGGCCACTTCACCGCATCAGCCGGCAGCACGAATGAATATTTCATTCATGGGTCGCCATGCCCCGACGTAACACGGGAATTCCACCCCTAATTACGTTCGGAAACATTCGCGGTGTCAGCCGACAAGCTAGGAGAAGTCATGCGCAATCGCGTCGCAATTCTCGCCGCCGCAGCGGCACTGTCTCTGACAGGAGCGACAGCGCTGGGAGCAGTCAGCCAGGCAGCAGCCGCAACCCCTGGACCAGTCGTCGTCACAGGAACGGTGGACGACTGCGCCGACGGCGGTTCCCCCACCAAGGTGTCGATCAAGACAAGCAAGGAAACCAAGGCCGACACATCGGGCGTGAAGAACAGCAACGAGTACTCGGTCACCTTCAAGAAGATCCCGACGACCGGCAGGAACGCCACGGCGACCGTCACCTGCGACACCAAGGACACGTATACGCAGGACTTCAGGATCGACGGGGCACCTGGCGCGGCGAAGGTGACTCAGACCGAGAATCTCGAGCCGTAGGTGTGCAGCCTGCCGACCGGGCCTCGCAGGTCACTGCGAGACCCGGTCGAACGGGATTCTCACGAACGCCTCGGCAGGGCTGATCAAGCCCCGCCCATTCTGCGAGGCGACGTCGACCTGGGCGGGCCAGGGGACGGAGCCCGAAGCGAGGATCCACAAGCCGCGGACGCCAGTTGTCAGGGAATGGCGCTGCCCGCAGGATTTCAGCGGCCGCCGCCCCGGGACTCGTACACCGTGAGTGACAGCGTCTTCACCGCGGCCCGGGCACGCTCGGCGTCCAGGCCCTCGTCGGCCCGGATGCCCTCTCACAGCAGGTGCTGCTGCGCCCACACGAAGGCGAGGCCGACCGCGCCGGTGCCGATGCCGTAGCAGGCGCCGCGCATCACCTGCGTGAGCGCGGTGCGCCGGCGGCGGGCGCGCCAGGCCACGGCGGCACTGCGTCGGTTCTTGTCCGCCCGTGGCGGGTGAGCGTTAGGGTTCAAGTCAGCCGTCCTCTCGTCACTGTCGGCGTCGTGGTGGGTCCTCCCGGCCTGTGGCCCCGGAACCGGTGGCCGGGACGGATCCTTCTTCCATGTGTGGATCTGTGGTCAGCGGTCCATGAACTCCTGCAGGCGGTCGACGAGTTGGCGGTCGGGCCGGGCGACGATGACGGAGCAGCCGGGCGGGCGCGCGGCGAGCCGGTCGATTTCGCTCTCCAGGCTCCCGGTGGGTCCCAGCGCGCGGGAGCCGTTGGTGCGTACGTAGCGGGCGAAGATCTCCAGGCCTTCGAGGAACGCGGCGTCGGGCGGTGTGGTGTCGGCCACGGCGTGGGTGAGTTGGTGGAACCAGTGCCAGGCCCGCTTGGACTCACCGACGGCCAGGTGGTGCAGGTGCCGGCAGTAGGCGGCGGCGCGGCTGCCGGCACCGGCGGCGAGCTGCCACCAGAACTGGGCGGACTCGGGGTGGTCGGTCAGGTGGAGGAGGCAGGCGTAGACGAGGGCACCTTCCACGTCCATGTGATCTTCTGTCAGGGGACCCTGGTCGGGGCCTTCGGCGATTTTCGCGACGTGGTCGGCGGCGGCGGGCTCGTTCAGAACCCACCGGCACACCACGCTCTGGCGCTGGCCCGCCTGTGCGGCGCGGGCGATCTCCGTGGTGAGGGTGCGAGGCGTCGGCGGCCAGGCAGCGCCCTGGAGCTGGCTGATCAAGTCGCGGACTGCGCAGCAATGAACTCGCAGACGCGGCGGGCGAACGCCGATATGGCTGAGATGGCGGCCCGTCATCTGCAGGCGCTGAGCCTGTTCGAGCAGGCACGGCGGTATGAGGCGGTACTCACCGTACACCGGGCTCTGCAGGGCGATGAGCATCCCGCCACGCCACGCTGGACTGCCGTCACCTGCTGACCAGTGCCCTGCGGGCGACCTGCCGCCGACCCCCCTGTAACGGGGGGCATTCATGAGAGCTTCGTCTGTGATCGGGGTCGCCGTCGGTACGACGAGGGCGTACCGACGGCGCACCGCCTGAGCTTGCCGTTACCGACCGTGCGACCTTCGATCGACGCGGCCGGGAGCGGGATCACGCGCGGGTCATCGCGAAATCAGCGACCTTCGCCGGGATCACCTGGATCCACTGTCGGTGATCGCTTCCGCGTCAGCGGTCGCGCTCGGCGAGCACTTCGCGTATCGCGGAGCTGATGTCCGCGAACGCGTCGTGCAGCGCGTACTCGGCGCTGAGCCGCGTGGCGTTCTCCTTGTAGCTCGGGGTGAGCAGAACCTCCTCGACGGCCTTGCGCACCTCGGCCGGCGTGGGGCGCTGCGTCGCGAGATTGACCGCGACCCCCGTCCACGCCGTACGTGCGGTGACTTCGGCCTTGTCCTCCGTCTGGCCGGCGAGGACCATGGGTACGCCGTTGCGCAGTGCGGCCTGGACACCGCCGTAGCCGCCGTTGCTCACCAGCACGTCCGTGTGCGGAAGCAGGTCGGCGAAGGGAACGAACTCGACGACGCGCGCGTTCGCCGGGACCGAGGCGAGCTGAGCCTCTCGCCCGAGCGCCGCGACGACCAGCACGTCGAGATCGGCCAGCGCTTCGAGGGTGGGTTCGATGAGTTCGCCGAGATCCCGGTTGGCCACAGTGCCCTGGGAGACGACCACGACCTGCCCCGCACCGGTGACCTCCGGCCACCAGCTGGGCAGCGACGCCTCGTCGGAGTGCGATGCGTCGGGCAGCGCCCCGATGAACCGCAGGTTCGAGGGGGCGTCGCTGCGCGGGTACTCCAGTTCCTGGATGGAGAGTTGCAGAAAGAGGTCGGGCGCCGTCACGACCGAATCCAGCAGGAACGAATACTCCTGCGTCGCTCCGGTGCCGCGCACGACATCGGCCGCGTACTGCTGAACCGGGGCGAACATCTCCTGAACGGCGAGGTTCGCCTGACGGTTGCGCTCGCGCCCCTCCGGAGAGTTGTCCGGCGGCAGTCCGGGTCCGAACGGAGCGGTGTCGATGCTGGAGAGGGTCAGCGGCGTGACGCCGATCGCGATCACCGCGGCCGGCCGGATACCGGGCGCGCCCAGCAGGATCGGGGTCGTGCCGATGAACGAGCTGTCGTGCAGTACGGCAACCGGTTCGCCGTCTGCCTCGGCGAGCAGGGCCTGCAGAGCGGCGTGCTGCGCCGGCACCGGCTTGACGAACAGGTTGCGTATCTCGTACATCATCCGCTCGGGACCGGGCTCCAGTGCCGCGTACTCGGGGTGGAGTTCGGGGAGCCTGGCGATGTCATAGTCGGCCTCGGCCGGCAGTGCGACGAACTTCGCGCCACTGCGTTCGACAACCTCGCGGAAGAGGCCGCCGGTCAGGAAGGTGACGTCGTCGCCGCGGTTCACCAGGTCCGCGGCGATCGCGCACATCGGGGCGACGTGCCCGTACATCGGCGAGGCGGCAACGATTGTTCGAGTCATGGTTCTTACAGCTCCGGGTGTGATGTGGGAGAAGAGGCACCCTGCGGACGCCTCGGAGACGGTCTCGGTGGTGCGGTGGTGCGCTACGCGTTGCCGCGTGGCCGCTGGAGGAACGAGGAGGGCCGTCTCAGCCGCAGTGGCGGCGGACGGTGGCGATCATGGTGTCGGTGAGCCATTCCACGTACTGCTCTTCGTTCCAGCCGGCCTGACGGACCAGCAGGACGTACTGCGCGATGTGCGCCGTCGCCCACAACTCGTCGGCCAGTACATCGATGTTCCGGGGCGGGCTGATCAACTCCCGTGAGATCAGAAAACGCACGGCGGTCACGGACTCCGCCCGCATCGCGGCCGTCTTGGCCTCGTAGGCCTCGGCCAGATGCGGGTCGTTCGCCGCCGCGCCGAAGAACGCGACCCACATGCTCGCGCTGCGCCGGCTGCTCTCGGCCAGGAAAGCGCAGCCGAAGGCGTAGAACCGCTCAAGCGTCTCGGCGGCGTACGCATCGGACAGGTCCGGCTGCTCACGCAGCGGAAACGCCTGGTCGTCGCCGACAAGCGCCAGGTCGAAGGCGGCGAGGAAGATGTCCGCCTTGGAACCCTGGGCCTGCACGGAGTCGCTCGACACCTCTGCCTCGCGGGCGATGTCGCGCAGTGTCGTGCGGGTGTAGCCATGCTCGCCGAACCGGAGGATCGCCGCATCGAGGATGCGCCGCCGGGTCTCGGCGGCCTGCCGTGCGCGCAGCGGGGAGTTGTACTTCCGCACGGCCTTCTTCGAGTGCTGCGTCTCCATGAATTAGACCATACAGCGCACGGGTGAATACGGTCACGTGCGGTCGGAACTGCCGCTAGAGGGCGTCTGAAAAGCCTGTCAACGGGCTGGTTTTGCGAGGCGGCGCACGAGGAGCATGGCCATGGTGAGGTAGATGGCGTTCTCCGAGCAGGCGCGCAGGTACTCGTAGTCCTTCGAAAGGCGGCGGCACCGTCCCAGCCAGGCGAATGTCCGCTCAACCACCCAACGGCGAGGGACCACCGCGAAGAGGGCCACTGCCGGTGGTGGTGTAACTGCCTTCGACCAGGTCGAGCGGAATCCTCCGTCGCGGCGCTGCACGACCTCCACGGTGATGCCGGTGGCTTCTCGGGCCCAGCTGTGGAAGTCGGCGCCGCGGTAGCCCTGGTCCGCCCACACGTGTTGCAGGCGCGGAAAGGCGTCGGCGGCCCGGGAGAACAGCACCACGGCACCGTCGCGGTCGCCGACGCTCGCCGGGCTCACGCAGGTGACCAGGACGGTGCCGCGGGTGTCGACGAGCAGGTGACGCTTGACGCCGCTGACCTTCTTGCCGCCGTCGTACCCGTGCAGGCCACCGCGTTCACTGGCCCGGACGCTCCGACTGTCCACGATGGCAGCGCCGGGGGTGGGTTCGCGGCCGAGCTGCACCCGCTCGCGTTCGCGCAACGCCGTCAACATCCGCTCCCACACGCCTTCTTGCTGCCATCGCCGCCAGTAGTGATAGACCGTCTGCCACGGCGGCAGGTCATGCGGCAGCAGTCTCCAGGCACAGCCGGCCCGCAGCCAGTACGCCAGCGCGTTGAGGATCTCCCTCCGGGTATGTTTCGCCGGCCGACCACCGGACTTGACTGCCGGAACCAACGGACGGAGGATCTCCCACTCCGCATCGGACAGATCCGTCGAGTAACGGGTACGCAGCCCGCACACCCCAGCCCCCGAAAGTGCGCACCGCCCCGCTACCAGGCAACTTGCCCGCTGGGCAGGCTTTTCAGACGCCCTCTAGAAATCTTTGAGGTGGGTTACGTGGGGTCGTGACGGCTGTCGTGGGCCACGCTATGCCGGAGGGATGAGGTATCCCGATGGCGGAGGGCTGACGGCTGAGGAGCGGGTTCGGCGTGAGGGGGTCCGGTTGGCGGCCGCTGATTTGATGGAGGCGGGGGCCGGCGACCGGGAGGTGGCCCGGCGGTTCAGGGTGACCCTTTTCTCCACCCAGGACAAGCGCGATAAAATGCGCAGATCTCTCCAGCAGTGCATCAGCGAGGAAGTCGAGTACCAGGACGCCGCCATCGGCCAGGACGTCCTCGACCTGATGGTCAACATTCAGGTGTGGGGACGCGACAAGTACGAGCTGGCCAACTTCACCGACGACGAGTTGGCCCCCGCCATCACCGCCATCACCATGCGGCAGGGACAGTCCGCCGAGTGCCACGACTGGCAGGAGCGGCTGCGCCAAGAACTCCAGGCAGCCAGAGCTGCCCACCAGGACATCAGGGTCCCCCTGATGCGGCTGCGGCTGCGCCCGGAGAAGGTGGAACTCGCCCACGCACTGTGGCCGGTGCTACTGGCCAAATGCGAAGCGGAACTGGCCGCCGGCACCCCCACCACTCCCGTCTTGAAGGTCGTACTGGAGGCCCGCAACCTCGCTACACGCTTTCTATACCGGTCTGCACGACATTGACCTGAGACTTCGTCACTAGTGTCTTAAGAACTCGGCAGAGAGTGTCAGGGCTTCTTGCCTGCTCAGACCGAACATGCCACTGACATCGGGATGACGATCAGACGCTGGCAGTCAGGCGCAGACCATCACCGGACTTCGTCCGCCGGGACTTCACCGCCCAGGAACCGGACCTCGTCTGGGCAGGCGACATGACCGAGATCGACACCGGCGAGGGCAAGCTCTACCTGGCAACGGCGATTGATCTGTTCTCCCGTCGGCTGCTCGGCTACGCGATGGGCGCCCGGCGTGACATCGAGCTGGCGGTGGCCTCACTCAACATGGCCGCAGCCCCCCGGGGCGGCGACGTCCGCAGCGTGATCATGCACACCGACAGGGGCAGCGAATACTGCTCCCGGAAGTTCAAGCGGGCCCGCCGCAGGCTGGGCGTCGTGCAGCCGCGGGACTGGCCGCATAGATCGTCTCCACCTGCGAGGGGATTGACAGTCCACTTGGTCACCCCGTCATGGTCTCGTCCTACACGGTCTCGCCGGGGACGGACAGGTTCTTCTCCTGAAGCTGACCCAAGACCGGGTGATCGATGGGGAATTCGGTGTCGTCGATGGCGGACAAGGGCCTGACCCCGATGCTGGTGTTCGTCGCGAAGGCAGCGGCCATGCCCATGGCCTGGTCCAGGGTAACGGTGGCGACGCGATGGTCGGCGTCCTGCTGGAGCAGGGCCATGGTGACACCGGGGAGCACGGGCGCCGGCGCCTGCGGCCACACGACGTTGCGGTCCTGGTCGACGAACCCCACGTTCCAAGTGACGCCCTCGGATACGAGACCATCACGGCCGACGAACAACGCATCACCGAAGCCCGCGAGTTGCGCGGTGCGGCGCGCGTGCAGGGCACCGAAGAGCCCCGCGTGCTTCACCTGGGGCAAGTCACGCTCATACGTCACGCTCATAGCGCGCAGCGGCTCCGGGGGCATCTCGCTGGCACCGCGCATGGACACCAGGATGTGAGGTTCGTCGGCATCCTTTGGATGCCCCATGTCGATCTTCGGGTCGTAGATCGTGACTCGGACGACGCACGGTCCGCTCTGCCCCTCCAGGCTCTGGCGAACGTATTCACGGACACGTTCGGTGCTCAGGTCTGCGCCCCACACGATCTTGCTGTCCCGCACGAGACGTTCCATGTGCAGGGTCAGGCCGCGGACGGTGCCGTCAGCGCTGACACGCATGGACGTGAAGTGGCCGACGCTGGTCAAGGCCAGGGGGAGCAGGTCGTCTGCGGATACGGGTGTTCCGTCGAGAGTCGCCATGTCGCCCAGCATGTCAGGACTGCCCGCTCCGCTGGCACCCTGAAGCAGGTTACTGACGGGTCAACGCCACCTGAAAGTCATTCCCAGGTCTCTGACACGCGGTGATCGCCAGTCACCGTCCGGCTATGTCTAGTGCTCTGACCGGGAAGGTTCGCCGGGGCGGGCATCCGGTCGGTTGGATGCAGGGTGGCGTCCGCTCCGACCGCTGGGGGTGTGGTGGCGGAGCTTGTCCGTGTGCGTCTGTTGACCGACCAGGAGGGGCAGAAGCTGCAGCAGATCGTGCGCCGGGGCAGCACCAGTTCGGTGCGCTACCGGCGCGCGATGATGCTGCTGGCTTCGACCGGTGGGAACCGGGTGCCGGTGATCGCGCAGCTGGTCCAGGCCGATGAGGACACCGTCCGGGATGTGATCCACCGCTTCAACGAGATCGGCCTGGCCTGTCTGGACCCTCAGTGGGCGGGAGGCCGTCCCCGCCTGCTCAGCCCTGACGATGAGGACTTCGTCGTGCAGACGGCCACCACCCGCCCGACCAAGTTCGGTCAGCCCTTCACTCACTGGTCTATCCGCAAACTCGCCGCCTACCTGCGGAAAGTGCACGGTCGTGTCATCCGGGTCGGTCGCGAGGCGTTACGGTGCCTCCTCGCCCGCCGCGGTGTCACCTTCCAGCGGACCAAGATGTGGAAGGAGTCGCCGGACCCCGAGCGCGACGCCAAGCTGGACCGCATCGAGGAGGTGCTGGAGCGTTTCCCGGACCGTGTCTTTGCGTTCGACGAGTTCGGACCGCTCGGGATCCGGCCCACTGCCGGGTCGTGCTGGGCCGAGCAGGGCCGGTCCGAGCGGCATCCCGCGACGTACCACCGCACCCACGGGTGCGCTACTTCCACGGCTGCTACTCGGTCGGCGACGACACTCTCTGGGGCGTCAACCGCCGCAAGAAGGGAGCCGCGAACAGTCTGGTCGCGCTGAAGTCGATCCGGGCTGCCCGCCCTGACGGCGCCCCGATCTACGTCATCCTGGACAACCTGTCCGCCCACAAGGGCGCCGATATCCGTCGCTGGGCGCAGAAGAACAAGGTCAACCTGTGCTTCACCCCGACCTATGCGTCCTGGGCCAACCCGATCGAGGCCCATTTCGGACCGCTGCGGCAGTTCACCGTCGCCAACTCCAACCACCGCAGCCACACTGCCCAGACGCGGGCCCTCCACTCCTACCTGCGCTGGCGCAACGCCAACGCCCGCCACCCAGAAGGCCTTGCAGCTCAACGCCGTGAACGTGCCCGGACCCGCAGTGAGAAGGGCATCCGCTGGGGCGGCAGGCCCCTCCAAGTCGCAGCCTGACCCAGCCCGGCGAAGCCCGTGCAGTCACAGCACTAGCTTTGGCTGCGCATCATCGACATCAGCAGCCCGTGGGTTTCCTCGTCGGCGGCCACCACAAGCCCACGACCCGCCTCACCAATCGGGGAGCCGTCGATCCCGGTGACAACGCAGCCAGCAGCCCGGCACAAAGCAATGCCGGCTGCGAAATGCACACTGCTGGAGACGTCGCCGCCATCGGTGACATACGCGGCGCGCTTGCCGGCAGCCACCCAGGCCAGCGCCAGCGTCGTGGATACGACGCGCGGCCGGAAACATTCGACGAACTCAGGGTGGGCCAGCAGATCCACGGCCCGGAATCCAGGTGCGCTGGGGAACGGCGGATCCAGATTGACATCCACCAGCCTGGTAGACGGCGTGGGCATCAGCAGTGCGTCGTCGTCCCCGCCATGCCGCACCCAGGCGCTCTCCCCGTCGGTGAAGAAGACCTCGCCGCTGAACGGGTCGGCCACCGCCGCCGCCCCATCGCGCAGCGCCACGTTCACGGCTACCAGCATGTTGCCGACGGCGTAGTTCAGCGTGCCGCACAAGGGATCCACCAACCACTGGCGCACAGCGTCGGCGGCGCCCTGCTGCCCGCCTTCCTCGCCGAGTACCGCGTCATCGGGCCGTGCGGCACGGATAGCGCCGAGGATCGCCTTCTCGGCGTCCACGTCAGCGGCGGTGGCAAAGTCCCCGGCACCCTTGTCGATGCGGTTGAGTCGCTGGCCGTACACGTTGCGGACCACATCCGCGCCAGCCTGTGCCCCAGCTATCGCGACTGCAGCATCGTCGGAGCTCGCGTATGAGTTGATCACACCGTGCAGCCTATCGAGGCGAAGCTACCGCCCCGGCGAACCTTCCCGGTCAGAGCACTAGTGACGGCGCGGTCCGTGTGCACAGCCCTGCCACCGGCCGTCCAGCACACCCCACATCTGGCGAAACTGCCACGCCGACGATCGGCGCCTCCACGCCGTCGTCGACAGCGCGAACGTTGCCTGATGCAGCACTGGTGTAATGCGCCAGAAGTCCTGAGGGTTAGTTACTACCCTGGTGGTATGCCGCATCCGGGGCCTTCTGCTGTGGAGATCACGCTGTCCGAGGCCGAGCGTGCCGAGTTGGTGCTCCGGACGGAATCACCGAACCGGCGCTCGGCCGAGAAGGCTCGCATCATCCTGGCGTGTGCTGACGGGATGTCAAACGCGGGTGTCGCGAGGGTCGTCGGTGTTCAGGCCAAGACGGTGGGCAAGTGGCGTCGGGCTTTTTCCGCGGAGCGGATGGCCGGGCTCGAGGACGCCGGCTGGATCGGCCGGCCGAAGGCCGACCTGGTCCTGGACGATGCTGAGCGGAAATAGTTGACGCAGTGGGCACGGCAGGCGAAGACCGCCCAGTTCCTCGCACTGCGAGCCAGGATCGTGCTGCGCTGCGCGGAGGGCGGGACGAACCAGCAGGCCGCGGCCGACCTCGGCATCGACAGATCGACCGTGGACCGCTGGCGGGCCCGGTTCATCGCCAGACGCCTCGCCCAGGTCATC
>NZ_JBEXDX010000072.1:0-25671 GCF_040605995.1 Streptomyces sp. NPDC005492 | reverse complement strand
TCTCCGCGACCATCGCCTTCGACGCGTCCGCGTCCAGGCACCGCACCGGATCCGCGTCCAGCCTCTCGACATCGGCCGGCGTGGGCAGGACACCCTGCGGCGCCTTCGCGGAGGCCAGCTCGACGACGTGCGAGACGATCTCGATCCCGGCCGTCTCCCTGAGATACGACCGCGCCACCGCACCCAGCGCAACCCGCGCCGCCGTCTCCCGCGCCGACGCGCGCTCCAGGATCGGACGCGCCTCCTCGAAACCGTACTTCTGCATACCCGCAAGGTCGGCATGACCGGGACGCGGCCGCGTCAGCGGAGCGTTACGGGCGAGCCCGGCCAGGATCTCCGGATCGACCGGGTCGGCCGCCATCACCTGTTCCCACTTGGGCCACTCGGTGTTGCCCACCATGATCGCGACCGGGGAACCGAGGGTGAGGCCGTGCCGGACACCGCCGAGGAAGGTGACCTCGTCGCGCTCGAACTTCATGCGCGCACCGCGTCCATAACCGAGCCGGCGCCGGGCCAGATGGTCCGCCACCATCTCCGTGGTGATCGGCACACCGGCGGGAAGCCCCTCCAGCGTCGCCACGAGTGCGGGACCGTGGGACTCCCCCGCGGTCAGCCAGCGCAACCTGCTCAACGGTGCTCCTCGATCGACTCGTCCGTGCCGGCGGGCAGTTCGTACCAGGGAAAGAGTCGCCGCAGCTCGCTGTGGAACGCTGGAAACGTCTTCGCCACGCAGTGCGGGTCGTCCAGGGTCAGCGTGTCCGGAATGGTGAGACCGAGCACCGAGAAAGCCATCGCGATGCGATGGTCGCGGCGGCAGGAGACGCGCGCGGAACGAGGGGTGCCGGGGTACACGGTGATCCAGTCGCTGCCCTCGGCGGTCTCGATTCCACAGGCCCGAAGGTTCTGCGCGACGGCGGCGATGCGGTCGGACTCCTTCAGGCGTGTGTGTCCGATGCCGAGGACCGTGATCGGTGCGTCGGCCAGCGGGGCGATCGCGGCGAGGGTCATGAAGGTGTCGGACACGTCGCCCATGTCGACGGCGAAGCCTCCGCGCAGTCGTCCGGTTCCGGTCACCGTTGTCGCCGTCTCGTCCACGCGTACCTCGGCGCCCGCCTTCGCGAGGATCTCCACGAAACGGAGGTCGCCTTGGAGAGAGCCCGCGCCGAGGCCCGGCACGGTGACGGTGCGTCCTGTCACGGCCGCGGCGGCGAAAGCGTACGAGGCCGTCGAGGCATCCGGTTCGACGACCGAGTCGGTGGCCGTGTACGGCCCCGGCCCGACCCGCAGATCGCCGTCCGCACCCTCGGTGACGCCGGCGCCGTAACGTCGCATCAGCGCCAACGTCATGTCGACGTAGGGGCGGCTGACCAGGCCGCGGGTGCGGACCCGAAGTCCCGTGCGCATCAGGGGCGCCGCCATGAGCAGACCGCTGAGGTACTGGCTGCTCGGCGAGGACTCCACCGCGATGGTCCCACCGGCCAGTCCTTCGGCGCGGACAAGCAGGGGCAGGCCGCCTCCCGGACCTGCCTCGATGTCGGATCCCAGTCCGCGCAGCGCCTCCAGCAGGGGTTCCTGGGGGCGGGCCCGCAGTTGGGAGGAGCCGTCGAAGAGGAAAGTGCCGTGGCCGGTGGCGGCGAAAGGGGGCAGGAAGCGGGCGGCCGTCCCGGCGTCCGCGCACCACAGGCGGGCCCGTCCGGTCGGGCCCCGGCCCGCTCCCGTCACCTCCCAGAACTCTTCCAGGGGACCGACCCGCACGGGGATACCGCATTCCCTGAGCGCGCCACGAAAGGCGAGCGTGTCCTCACCGACCAGCGGGGCGTGGATCCGACTCGTGCCCTCGGCAGCCGCCGCGAGCAGCAGGAGCCGGTTGGTCAGGCTCTTGGAGCCGGGGATTCTGGCGACGAGGGGCGTCGTGCCGCGGGTGGTGTCCGTGATCATGTGACCACCTCCGGGTCGCGGCGCGGGGTGGGCAGACGCAGTCCGCGGTGGATGTCCATGGCGGCGGACGACTGGTTGAGCGTGATGTAGTGCAGTCCGGGGGCGCCCTCGTCGAGCAGCCGCTGGGCGAGTTCGGTGGCGTGGTCGACGCCGATGCGGTGGGACTCTCCGGGGTCGTACTGCGCGGTCCGCAGGCGCAGCGCGAGGTCGTCGGGGAAGGTCGCGTCGCTGAGGCGGGCGAACCGTGCGATCTGTTCGTAGCGGGTGGCGGGCATGATGCCCGGGATGACCGGGGTGTCGCATCCGGCGCGGGCCAGCCGGTCGCGCAGCCGGAGGTAGTCCTCGGCGCGGAAGAACATCTGGGTGATGGCGTAGTCGGCGCCGGCCCGGCACTTGGCCACGAGATGGCGGGTGTCGGTGTCCCAGTCCGGTGAGCGGGGGTGGCGTTCCGGGAAGGCCGCGACGCCGATGCTGAACGTGCCGCACCGGCGGATGAGTTCGACGAGTTCGGCCGCGTGACGCAGGCCGTGGGGGTGCGGGATCCACGGGCCCCGGGGGTCTCCGGGCGGGTCTCCGCGCAGGGCCAGGACGTCGCGGATACCGGCGTCGGCGTAGCGGCCGATGATCTCACGCAGTTCGGCGGTGGAGTGCTGGACCGCGGTGAGATGGGCCACCGGGCGCAGCGTGGTGTCCTCGGCGATCTGCCGGGTGAGCGCCGTGGTGCGTTCTCGGGAGGAGCCGCCGGCGCCGTACGTCACCGACACGAAGGACGGATCGAGGGTCTCGACCCGGCGCAGCGCGTTCCACAGCGCGCGTTGCCCTTTGCCCGTCTTGGGCGGGAAGAACTCGAAGGAGTACGAGCGGTGGCCTGCCGTGATCAGTTCGGCCGGTCCCCTGCGGATCCGCTCGTGCGGCGGGGCGGGAGTCGTCATGCCGTGTCACCTCCTGGCGGGGTCGCCGGTCCGTATGCCGCGGTCGTCAGGGCTCGCAGGCGTGCGGCGGACGTGGTATAGGTCTGGGTGCCGCTGCGGGACAGCGCCTGGGCGGCCAGGGCCGAACCCGACTGCGCGCATCGGGTGGTGTCCTCGCCCGCGGCCAGGGCTGCCAGGTATCCGGCGCGGAAGGCGTCGCCCGCGCCTGTCGGGTCGGCCGCCCCGGGGGTCGGAACGGCAGGGATGTCCAGCGTGGGTTCGTCCGCGCGTTCGACGCGGCTGCCCTTCTCTCCGAGGGTGGTGACCCATACGCCGACCCGGCGCAGCACGTCGGACCGGGACCAGCCTGTCCTGGCGAGCAGCAGCGCGTGTTCGTACTCGTTGGTGAACAAGTGGTCGGCGCCCTCGACGAGTTCACGGGTCCGGGGGGTGTCGAGCCGGGCCAGTTGCTGGGACGGGTCGGCGGCGAAGGGGATGCGGTGGGCGCGGCACGCGCGTGTGTGACGGAGCATCGCGGCCGGGTCGTCGGCACCGATGAAGACGAGGTCGGCGCCTCCGCCCCGGCGTACGACGTCGACGAGGTCGATGTCGGCGGCCTCGGTCATCGCTCCCGGGTAGAAGGAGGCGATCTGGTTGCCCTCCGGGTCGGTGGTGCACAGGAAGCGGGCGGTGTGGCGGCTGCGGGAGACATGGACCCCGGAGGTGTCCACGCCGAGCGCGGACAGCCGCTGCCCGTACGGGGCGAAGTCCGCGCCCACTGCCCCCACCAGCAGCGGGCGGCGGCCCAGTCGGGCGAGGCCGTAGGCGATGTTCGCGCCCACTCCTCCGTCGCGGATCTCCAGGGTGTCGACCAGGAACGACAGCGAGACGTGATCGATGCGGTCGGCGAGCAGTTGGTCGGCGATACGGCCGGGGAATGTCATCAGGTGGTCGGTGGCGATGGAACCGGTGACGGCGATCCGCATATCAGGCCCCGGCCGCTTCGCGCAGGGCGTCGACCCGGTCGGTGCGCTCCCAGGTGAAGTCGGGCAGTTCGCGCCCGAAGTGGCCGTATGCGGCGGTCCGGGCGTAGATCGGGCGACGCAGGTCGAGGTCGCGGATGATCGTGGCCGGGCGCAGGTCGAAGACCTGCCGGACGGCGTGCACGATCGCCGTGTACGGCACGGTGGCGGTGCCGAAGGTCTCCACGAACAGGCCGACGGGCTCGGCCACTCCGATCGCGTACGCCACCTGGACCTCGCAGCGACGGGCGAGTCCTGCGGCGACGACGTTCTTGGCGACCCAGCGCATCGCGTAGGCGGCGGAGCGGTCCACCTTGGAGGGGTCCTTGCCGGAGAAGGCGCCGCCGCCGTGGCGGGCCATGCCGCCGTACGTGTCGATGATGATCTTGCGGCCGGTCAGGCCGGCGTCGCCCATCGGGCCGCCGATCTCGAAGCGGCCGGTCGGGTTGACCAGAAGACGGTAGCCCTCGGTGTCCAGTTTGACGCCGTGCTCCGCCAACCGGGCCAGTTCGTGCTCGACGACGTGGGCATGGATGTCTGGGGTGAGCAGGCCGTCCAGGTCGATGTCCGCGGCATGCTGCGTGGAGACGACGACCGTGTCCAGGCGGGCCGCGCGGCTGCCGAGGTACTCGATGGTGACCTGGGTCTTGCCGTCCGGGCGCAGATAGGGGGCGACACCCTCCTTGCGGACCTCCGCGAGCCGATGCGACAGGCGGTGGGCCAGATGGATGGGCAGCGGCATCAGTTCGGGTGTCTCGTCGCAGGCGTACCCGAACATCAGGCCCTGGTCGCCCGCGCCGCCGGTGTCGACGCCCTGGGCGATGTCCGGGGACTGGGCGCCGATCGACACGGACACCCCGCACGACCGCCCGTCGAACCCCTTCTGGGACGCGTCGTAGCCGATGTCGAGGACGGCGTCCCGGACCAGGCCGGGGATGTCCGCGTACGCGGTGGTGGCCACTTCTCCGGCGACGTGCACCTGCCCGGTGGTGATCAAGGTCTCCACGGCGACCCGCGACCGCGGATCCTCCGTGAGCAGGGCGTCGAGGACGGTGTCGCTGATCCGGTCGGCGATCTTGTCGGGGTGGCCCTCGGTCACGGACTCGGAGGTGAACAGGCGGCGGGACATGGCTCTCCCTGGGGTCGCAGCGGCTGCTGGCTGGTGAGACGTCGCACGCGCGGGCGCGAAGGTGTCGGGCCGGAGAGCTCCCCGGGGGAAGTAGGAGCTCTCCGGCCCTGCTGGAGGGGTGATGGATGGTCAGAGGGCGGCGGCCGTGAGGGCCTTGGCGAGGCGCACCACCCGTTCGGCCTGGACTCGGGCCGCGTTGCGGGTGACGTCGCCGACGGGGACGGTGCCGCCGGCATCGTGGTGGGCGGTGCCATAGGGGTTGCCGTCGACGAACTTGTCCGGGTGGGTGAACCCGGGGGCGACGACGATGCCGCCGAAGTGGTGGAAGGACTGCATGAGGGCGAGCAGTGTGGACTCGTTGCCGCCGTGCGGGCTGCCCGTGGAGGTGAAGCCGCTGTAGATCTTGTCGGCCAGTTCGCCACGCCTCCAGGCACCGCCGAGGGTGTCGAGGAACTGCTTGAGCTGGGCGGCGATGTTGCCGAACCGGGTCGGAGAACCCATGAGGACGGCGTCGGCCCAGACGATGTCCTCGACGGCGGCGAGCGGGATGCCGGCGGTCGCCGCCGCGGTGGCGGCCCACGCGGACTGGGATGCGACGACTTCCCGGGGAGCGAGTTCCGCCACCCGGCGGAGCCGGACCTCGGCGCCGGCCTTCTCAGCCGTGTCGGCGATCTCCTGGGCGATGTCGGCGACATGGCCGGTGGCGGAGTAGTAGACGACGGTGACCTTCACGACGGTGTCCATGCCGGTCCTCACCAGTCCGCCAGGTGGAGGGACAGCAGCGGATCCGCCATGGTGAGCGCGGAGGCCGGGTGGGTGAACGTCCGGTCGTGGTAGACGAGCGGAGTGCGGTCGTCGTCCACGTGGGTGTCCAGGACGCGGCCGACGACGATGCTGTGATCGCCCCCGTCCAGGACGGCGTGCAACGCGCAGGCGACCCGGGCACAGGCACCCGGCGCGCCGGGCAGGCCCAGCTCGCAGGGCACGATGTCCCCCTCGATGTCGCCTTCGGCGAACCGGTCGACGCCGGACCGGGCGAAGCGGAGTGCCAGCTGGTCCTGCCCGTGTGCGAGGAGGTTGACCAGGAAGCGGTCCACTGACGTGAACGCCGTGTGGGTGCTGGCGGTCTTGTTCAGGCAGACCAGGACGAGGGGCGGATCCAGGGACAGGGAGCTGAAGGAGGTCGCGGTGAAACCCCAGCGCCGTCCGGTGCCATCGACGGTCGTGACCACGGTCACCGGTCCGGGAACCCTGGACATGGCGTGGGTCAGGGCCGCGCCGGTAGTGCCTGCTGTGCCTTTCACGGGGCGATCACTCTCCGGTGGCAGGGGGATCAGGGCTGGAGGCGGCACGTGCGCCACCCTCGGTCGTGACGGTCGTAGCGCAGCCTGCGGTGCAGTCGGTCGGAGTCGGCGCACCAGAACTCCACGGCGACCGGGCTGAGCAGGTATCCGACGAAGCGTGCGGGGCGCGGCAGCGGGGTCGCGGGGGCCGCGAGGCGGTCCGCCTCGGCGCGCAGGGCGGCCACGGACCGCAGGGGTTCGCTCTGCCGGGAGGCCGCGGACATCGAGTGCATGGGGACCGGCCGGCCGGACCAGAGGGCGTCGGAGTCGGCGTCGCTCAACTGGGCCACGGGGCCGGAGAAGATGAGCTGCTGGCCGGTCTCGCGCCAGTAGAGGAGGCCGGACGCCCAGCCGGTGGCCGCCATCTCCCGGCCCTTCTGGCTGGTGTTGTGGCTGGCGAACACCAGCCCGCGGGCCGTGATGTCGGTGACGGAGACGATGCGGTTGGAGGCCCGTCCCTGGCTGTCGGCGGTCGCCAGCGCCAGAGCGCGGGGTTCGCGCACCTCGCGTGCGGTCGCCTCGCTGACCCATTGCTGGACGAGGCCCATGGGCTCGGCGGGCGGATCGTCGTACTCGGGGAAGTCCAGGTCGACTTCGCTGGTGAGGCTCTCGAATCGGCTGCTGTTCACGCGTTCCTCGCTAGACGTGGAGGGTGCCGTGGGCGGCGACGACACCGTGGCCGCCGACCTCGACCGACCGGACGATCTCGCCGGTGCCTTCGGCGGTGGCGAGCATCAAGGACGGGCGGCCCATCTCGACGCCCTGGAGGATCTCCAGGTGCTGCCCGTAGGCGGCGAGCCGGTGCCGGGCCAGGTGGATGGCGAGCGGACCGGCGGCCGAGCCCGTGGCCGCGTCCTCCACGACGCCGTAGGCGGGCGAGAACATCCGGGTCCGCCAGTGGACACCCGCGCCGGCGAAGCAGTTGGCCGCCATGTCGGGGAACCGCCCGAGGGCCCGGTGATCGGGGCGAAGAGCGGACAGCTCCGTGACGCTCGGGAGCCCCACGAAGACGTGCCGGGGTCCGTTGCGGTAGATCTCCACGGGCGCGACGGTCTCCTCGACTCCGAGCGCCGCCAGGAGTTCCTCCTGGTGTTCGTACGGCTCCCAGGTGGGAACGGGCTGTCGCATCCGTACGGTCGTCACGCCGTCGTCGTCGGCGAGTTCGAACGGGATGACGCCCATGGCGGTCTCAAGCCGGAGCCGGTCCTCCTTGAACGTGCGCCCCAGAGCCACCGCGGTGCCCAGCAGCGGATGGCCGGCGAACGGCAGCTCGTTGACGGGGGTGAAGATGCGGATGCGGGCGTCTCCGCCCTGCTCGGGCGGCAGGACGAAGGTGACCTCGGAGAGGTTCATCTCGCGGGCGATGCGCTGCATCAGCCCGGTGGTCAGGTCGGCGGCGTCGAAGAAGACCGCCACGGGATTGCCTTCGAGGGGAGTGCGGGCGAAGGCGTCGACGACTGTGTATGCGTGCACGTGATGTGTCCCCCGGTTGGTGGTGCGACTGTTCAGGCGGTCGCCGTGAACACGGGCCCGAGTCCGTCGAGTCGGGGCAGCGCGTGCGCGCCCTCGACCGTGGCCTCGACGTCGAAGCGCGTCCGGTGCGTGGGCGGGCGCCCGATCAGCTGCGCGGCCCGGTTGGGCGGCAGCCCGTCGGGGCGGTCCGCCTCCCAGAGCATCACCGCGCCCCACCGGTTGCGCCGGCGGTCAGCGATCCAGAACTTCAGCCGCAGACCCGGTACGTCGCTCCACGCGGCGACCGCCCCGTCCCGAAGGTGTTCCCGCAGCGAGTCGATGGTCTGCGGCGTTCCGTCGAGGTCCCACCACGCGATGTCAACCCGCACGGCCGAGCACCTCCTGGATGGTGCGGCCCAGGATGCGCGGACCGTCTACGGTGAGCACCGACTCGGCGTGGAACTGCATCGAGGCGAAGCCGGGTCCGCGCAGTCCGTGCACCTCTCCCGTCGCCGGGTCACGGCTCACCTCCACGGCGCCGATCCCCGCGATGTCCTGCTTGTCCTCGTCGCTGCGGGCGGCGAAGGTGTTGTAGAACCCGACGCGTTCCCGGCTGCCGAACAGGTCGATCTCGCGTTGCACTCCCTGGTTCGGGACCTCCCGGCGGGTCAGGCCGAGTCCGAGGCCGAGGCTGAGCACCTGGTGGCTCAGACACACGGCGACGAAAGGCCGTCGCTCGGCCAGCAGGCAGTCGATCGCGGAGCGCAGGCTGCGGATCTTGGGGTCGTCGGCCGCTCGGGGGTCGCCGGGTCCCGGCCCCATCACGACCAGGTCGTGGTCGCCGAAGGCATACGGATCGTCGAAGTGACGGATCGTCACTTTCAGCCCCAGGGAGCGGAGTTGAAGCCCGATCATGGCGGTGAAGGTGTCTTCGGCGTCGATGATCAGGGCACTCAGTCCGTCCAGCCCGGTCACCGCGGGCCGTCGGCCGGTGTTCTCGTCGAGCCAGAACCGGGCGATGCCGCTGTTGCGCTGTGCCAGGGCCGCGCGGACGTCCGGATGCGTGCCGTACCGCTGGGCACGTCCGTTCTCCAGGGCGCTGAGAAGGCCGGCTGCCTTGGCCCGGGTCTCGGCGACTTCCGACAGGGGGTCGGAGTGCCGGACCAGTGTGGCGCCGACCCCGATCCGGACCCTGCCGCGGGTGTCGATGTCGGCGGTGCGGATGAGGATCGCCGAGTCGAGAACACGCTCGCCGCTCGCGTCGCGTCCGATCAGCGCGGCCACACCGCTGTAGTAACCGCGGCCTTCGGGCTCGTACTTGTGGATGATCCGGACCGCGCTCTCCAGCGGGCTGCCGGTGACCGTGGGCGCGAACAGCGTCTCGTGCAGGATCTCGCGCACGTCCCGGTCGGTGTGTCCGTCGATGAAGTACTCGGTGTGGGCCAGCCGAGCCATCTCCTTGAGATAGGGGCCCAGGACACGGCCGCCGCCCTCGCAGACGCGGGCCATCATCTTCAGTTCCTCGTCGACGACCATGTACAGCTCGTCGGTCTCCTTGCGGTCGGCGAGGAACTCGGTGACGCCTTCCAGGGTGGGGCCGGCCGGCGGGTAGCGATAGGTGCCGCTGATCGGGTTCATGACCGCGGTCCCGCCGCTCACCGAGATGTGCCGTTCGGGGGTGGCACCGACGAAAGTGCGGTCACCGGTGTGAATGACGAACGTCCAGTACGCGCCCTGTTCCCGCTGCAGCAACCGGCGGAAGAACACCAGCGCGTCGTGGAGCGAGTAGTCGCCGATCTCGGCCAGGAAGGACCGCTTGACGACGAAGTTGGCGCCCTCCCCGGTGCCGATCTCGTCCGCGACAACGCGGCGTACGGTCTCGGCGTACCGCTCGTCGTCGATGTCGAAGCCGTGGGCCGTCACGGAGGTCGGTGTGTCCGGGAGCCGGACAAGCAGTTCGGGCACGGAGATCCGGTCCTGCTCGGTGACGGACAGGGCGATGAGGGGCGCGCCGTCGTCGGGAGCGGTGAAGCCGCGTTCGGTGATCTGCCGGTACGGCGCCATGACCAGGACATCGTGCTCGGTCTGGGCGCTGCTGGGCGTCGGGTGGTCGGTGAGGGGGATGTCGGCCAGGGTCTCCGGCAGCGTCACGTCGCCGACCAGGACGTCCACTGTGTCCGGGACGCCGGTGTCCGGACGGTGCAGGAGGGCGAAGGCGGACGCCTGGAGGTCCAGTACGCGGCCGAGCAGGTCGCCGGGGGTTCGAAGTCCCGGGTCGTGTCGCGTGTTCATATGAACACCTCCGTGGACGGGAGCACCACCGCGCAGCGCTGGGCCGCGTAGTCCAGGGCCAGTCGGTGGTGGGCCTCGGAGAAGTCGCCGAGGGCGTCGGCGGCGAGGAAGGTCTGGATGTCGTTGGTGAACGCCTCCAGTGCGGTGGCCAGGACGCCGACATGGGCGTACACGCCGCACAGCACGAGTTGGTCGCGTCCCGCGGCCCGCATGCGATCGAGCAGCTCGGAGCGGAAGAAGGCGCTGTAGCGCCACTTGGTGAGCACCCAGTCCTCCTCGGTGGGCGCGAGTTCGGGCACCACCTCGCGGTCCGCCGGGTCGGTGCGCATACCGGGACCCCAGAAGTCCTTGAGCAGTCCGCGCTGCTCGTCGGTCATCCGGCCGGGCTGGGCGGTGTACGCCACGGGGACGCCGAGGGCGGCGGCCCGCTTGCGCAGGGCGGCGGCGTTGTGGACGAGTTCGCCGCGCAGGGGGTCGGGCAGTGCCTGGAGGAAGTAACGCTGCATGTCGTGGACGAGCAGGACGGCGCGGTCCGGATGCGGGGTCCAGCCCGCGACGTTCTCGGGCAGGCGTTCGGCGGTGGGCAGGGTGTACGGCGCGATAGGCGGTAGGCCGGCCATGGGATCAGCTCCTTTGCAGCGGGGTGGCCGCGTCGGCGGGGCGGGTCAGAGGGCGTCGGCCCATGCCGTGACCAGGGAGACGGCCTGCCGGGAGTTGAGGCGGGGGTCGCAGAAGGTGGTGTGCCGGTCGCCGGTCCGGCCGAGCGCCGAGACGTCCGCGGCGCACTCCGTCACGTCGTCCGGTGTGGTCTCCAGGTGGAGTCCGCCGGCCACACCGCCCGCCGCCACGACCGCGTGGCCGAACTCGTGGATCTCACGGGCCATGGTGGTCAGCAGGCGGGTCTTCCGGCCGCCCGGTGCGGTGATGGTGTTGCCGTGCATCGGGTCGCACAGCCAGATCACCGGGTGGCCGGCGGAGCGGACCGCCGCCACCAGGGCCGGCAGACGCTCACCGACGGCGTCGGCACCCATCCGGGAGATCAGGGTGAGGCGGCCGGGTTCGCGCAGCGGGTCCAGGCGCTCGCACAGCGAGGTGATCTCTTCGGGGGTCATGCCCGGGCCGACCTTGCAGGCGACCGGGTTGACCACATCGGCCAGCAGATCGACGTGGGCGCCGTCCAGCTGGCGGGTGCGCTCGCCGATCCACGGCCAGTGCGTGGAGCCCAACCAGCCTGTGGAGTCGCCGAGTTCGCGGATCATCGGGACCTCGTAGTCCAGCAGGAGCGCCTCGTGGCTCGTCCACACCAGGGGTTCGACGCCCGGCCAGGTGCGCAGGGCGGGGGCGCGCCAGCCGAGGTGTTCCACGATGTCGCAGGCCGCCATGTAACCGGTGAGGATCCGCAGCGGGTCGGGACGCCTGCTCTCCGGGTCGGGCTCCGGGCTGTTGACCATGTGCCCTCGGTAGACGGGCAGCGCCAGGTCGCCGACCTGCTCGAAGTCGTTCGACCGCGGCTTGGCGAACTGACCGGCCATCCGTCCCACGCGCAGCACGGGTTTCCCGGTGAGCATCTTCAGGGTGGTGCCCAGCAGGTCGAGCACGGCGGTCTTGCGCCGCACGTGCCCCGGCGTGCACTCCTCCGGGTCCTCGGCGCAGTCTCCCGACTGGAGCACGAGCGCCTCCCCCGCCGCGACGGAGGCGAGCAGTGACCTGAGGGTGTGGACGTCCTCGATCCGGACGAGCGGCGGGCGGGAGCTGAGGATCTCCCGTACCCGCTGGACCTGTGCGAGGTCGGGCCAATCGGGCTGTTGCAGCGCCTTGGACCTCTGTATTTCAGTTAGTGCGTGTCCCACGACAGTGCCCCCGTGAAGCGGAGAGGATTTATGTTCGGGTCATGGCATACCGCGCGTGCAGGCCGGCGGATCAGGTGGGGATGCCTTCACGTTCGATGCGCGGAACTTCTATTCCCAGCGCCTTGAACTGCTGGCAGGGATTCATGAACTCGCGCTGCTGTTTTATCTTCCCGTCCTCGAACAGAAAGGAGTGCAGGAAGTGGTTGCGGTAGTACCCGTCCGGATATCCGGGAAAGAGAATCTTTCCCTCTCCGTCGCATTCGACCCAGAAACGGTCGGGGTCCTGGCTGTCGAAGATCTCGACGTTGGTCCAGACCCAGTCGGGGAAGCACTTGAGCGACCAGACGGCGTGCTCGCCCAGCCGGTCGCGGCCGCGGATGACGATCGGTTCGCCGCTCTCCGTGGTCCACAGGCCGCCGGCACCGTCCTCGGTGAACAGCAGGTGGCGCCGGAGCCGGTCCTCGCCGCGGGTGTTCATGTACTGCTCGACGATGGCCCGGTTGTGGGCGCGCAGTTCGGTCCGGTCGGTGGGTATTCGAGGTTCTGACATGAGTGTCCTCTGCTGGGGTGGGGCGAGGGATGAGGGGGCTGCGCGGGGTCAGACGATGAAGCTGATGTCGCGCGGGTCGCCGCCGACCAGGGCACGGCCGTAGACCTGCTCGGGGATGCCCATGCCGAAGCCGGCGTGCCGGCTGCCGACGTTGATGTCGCGCCAGAGCCGTTGGAGGGGGTTGGACTCGTTGAAGGCGGAGGAGCCATGGGCGGTGAGGAGGGTGTCCACGGCCTCCCTGCACAACCGTCCGACCAGCGTGGACTCCAGCCGGTTGCGGGCCCGGACGGTGAGGTCGGCGTTGACGCCGGCCCGGGCGAGTTCGTCCACGGTGTCCGCGATGCGTGCGGCCACCAGCTTCGCCATGTCGATCTTCGAGGTGGCTTCGGCGAGGTCGAGCTGGAAGGTCGGCGACTGCGTCTGGTTCCGGTAGGTGGAACCGGCGACGGGGCGGGTGGGGCCCTTGTCGCGGACGAAGTCGAGGGCCGCCTCGGCACCACCGATCAGGGCGCCGATCAGGCCGATCGAGAACAGGCCGGTGAGGCTGTTGCGGTAGGGCAGCGCGGGATCGACGACACCGTCGGTCTCGCCGTTGAGGATCGGCAGGTACGGCACCAGCCTGTGGTCGGGTACGAAGATCCGGTCGGCCACGACGGTGTTGCTGCCGGTGCCGCGCATTCCGGCGAAGTACCAGGTGTCCTTGATGGCGACCTCGTCGGCCGGCATCAGGGCGAAGCGCACGTCGGGCCGGCCCGCGTCGGTGGGGACGGCGATCAGGGCGCTGACCCACTGTGCGTGCAGGCAGCCGGAGACGTACGCCCACTCGCCGCTGACGATCATGCCGCCGTCGACCGGTTCGACGGCGGGTGAGGGCAGCCCGAGGACCAGTGCGCACCGGGCGTCCGGGGCCCCGCCCCAGATCTCGTCGCCGGCCGTGGCCGGGAACAGGGCGGCCATGAAGTTGCCGGCGTTCAGGACGCCGGCGATCCAGGCGGCGGAGGGGCAGCCCCGGCCGAGCGTGGTGGCGACCTCCAGCAGGGTGCGCATGTCGGTCGCGTAGCCGCCGAGCCGTCGCGGTGTCTGCAGCCGCAGCAGTCCGGCCTCCGTCATGGCGGTGAGGACGCGGTCGGATATCCGCCGGTCACGTTCGCATTCGGCTGCGTCGGTCCACAGGAGTTCCCGCAGACCTTCGGCTCGTGCGACGAGTTCCGCACGGTCGGGAGTCAGTTCTTCACTGGTGACCGAATCGACAGGGAGCACGGAATTCGTCATTCCGAATCATTCCTTTCGCGTTTCTCGACAGGTGGAACGCTAGGGGCCAGAAATCTCGGAAGTCAAGAGTGACTATTTCCGATTCGCCGAGAATCCGGTCCGCCGACAATTGGGCAGGATTCAACTACGCGTCGTGCTTTCCGTCGCGTTTTCGGGAGTCGGGTCTCAGCGCGAACCGACGGGGCGGCGCAGGTTGCCGAGCACGACCCTGCCCACGGTGAGCGGGTTGAGGAGGATGAGGGGCGAGGAGAGCAGGGAGCTGACCTTGACGAACTCCTGGGTGAGTGCGGGGTCCCGCTCGGCCGCGTTCAGCAGCCGCTCGAAGTAGGCGTTGGTCAGCCGCACCGTGAGCGGTCGGTCCCCTTCGACCTGAGGAAGGGCCAGGTCGCTGCCGACGGCCATCTGCCAGGCCACCTCGATCTTCCGGGCGGCCGCCCGGAAGAAGCGGTACGGCAGCCGGTCGCGCCCTCGGTCGAGACACTCCCGCAGGGCGGCGGCCTGGAGCGCGGCCACCGACATGCCCTGGCCATAAACGGGGTTGAAGCTGCAGATCGCGTCGCCGAAGACGATCAGCCCGTCGGGAAACCTCTCCAGTCGTTCGTAACGGCGGCGCACGCTCGCCGGGTAGCGATGGGCTACCGGGTCGTCGAGAGGTTCGGCGGCGCACAGCGCCTCGAAGACGTCGGACGGCACGATGGGCTTGGCGAACTCCAGGAAGTCGGCGGGGTCGGTCGGCGGATGGTGGCCGCCGTAGCCGATCAGGGTGAGCATCCAGCGGTCCTCCTCGTGCTGGAGGAAGGTCGCACCTGTCGGCCGGCCCGGCGTGGCTCCCACGATCACGACCTTGCGGCGGCCGAGGGTGCCCGGCGCGACACGCAGTGTGCGGCTGACGTACTTGATGTCGACGGCGATCCTGTCCTCACCCGGAGGTTCGTAGCCGAGGTCGGCCAGCCAGCGGGTGGCACGTCCGCCGCGCCCGGTCGCGTCGACGACGAGGTCGGCCGTCAACTCCCGCTCCACACCGCCTTCGCGCTCCACGACCCGGACACCGGCGACCCGGGATCCGTCCGACGCACCGAGCAACCCGGCGGCCTCGCACCGGTCGATGATCTCCACGCCGGGCAACTCCCTCACCCGCGACCGGATCTGTCCCTCGAGCTGAGACCGGGTCGGCTGGTAGGTGGGCGTGGGGTCCGCGTAACGGCCCTCCTGGCACAGAAGGTGACCGCCCGGCGCGAAGTACATCTCGGTGGGTTCCCGGACGACGGGGACCCCGCCGGCCTCGAACTCCTCAAGCAGTCCGGGGAACATCTCCTGGAGCCCCCGGGTGCCGGCGGGCAGGATCGCGTGGGCGTGCCGCCCTTGCGGCACACCGCGGCGGTTCTCGTCCGTCTCGGGGAGGACGTCCCGGTCGACCACGGTGACGCGGTCGAAGGTGTCGGACAGCACCCTGGCGGCGAAGAGACCGGCGATGCTGGCTCCGAGAACCACACAGTGGCCGCCGCGGGCACGTGGCTCCTTGGGATCATGCGGGCGTGCGGTGTCGTCAGACATGCGATTCCTCTGCTGTCCGTGTGGCAGGTGACGGGGCGGATTTCCCGGTTGCGCCGGCGAGAAGAGTTCCGTATCGGCGGTGAATCTCTCATTCCGGGCCATGCGAAAAAGACTTTCGGCGAGCAGCATGCAATAAGGCCGGGATCCGTCGCCGAGCCGCTCCCGTTAACAGGGAGATGAACCGCAGGGAAATACACTGCGAGTGATCATACCCGGCGGTATCCCCGTATGGTGGCTAGGCCAAACCCGCACCGTAGGCTATGTCTCGGCCAAACAAGGGGGCGGCGTGGCGGGAAATAAAGCAACCAGCAACGGAATGTAGAATTCCGAATTACCGACCGCGCACCCGCAAGTTCCCTCAGAGTTCCGCGGCCGCCAGCCAACAGGCCGGGAGCGGGGCGACCGTGCGCCCGTGACCGATGCGCGGGTCGTCTCCCGCGTACACGCGGGCCCGCCAGCCGTGGCCGCCGAGCCATTCCTCGAGGTCGTCGCGGGCGGAGAGCCACTTGGCGCCCTGCTCCTCGACCCGTTCACGCACGGGCCTGCCCTCTTCCTCGAGCATGGCCGCCTTGAGGTGTTCCAGCATGAGCCGGCTCCCCGGCGAGGACAGTTCGGTGAGGCCGGCCAGCAGCGACTCCCCGGCCGTGTCGGTCAAGTACATCAGCAGACCCTCGACCAGCCAGACCGTCGGCTGCCGCGGGTCGAAGCCCGCGGCGCGCAGCCGGGATTGCCAGTCCTCGCGCAGGTCAGCGGCCACCCCGTGGCGCTCGCACGCCAGGGGCAGTCCGGAGCGGGCGATGAGGGCGTCCTTGAACTGCGTCATCTCCGGCAGCTCCACCTCGAACCACCGGGTCCCGGCCGGCAGGGCGAGCCGTACGGTACGGCCGTCCACCCCCGCGGCGAGCGTGACGACCTGCCGGATCCCGGCGCCGACCCCGGCGAGGATCTCGTCGTCGAGGAACCGCGTGCGCACCGCGAAGTACGTCGGGAAGCCGGCGGCACTGTTGTGGGTCTGCTTGATCACCTCGGCCACCTCGGCCAGCACCGGGTCCTCGGCCAGCGCCGAGAGCATCGCGGCGGCCAGCGGGTCTCGGAACAACCCATCCGGACGCTCGCTTTCCAGTTGCCGCATCCAGGCGGTGAACAGCGCTGTCTGTCCAACCCCGACAGAAGGTGTCTTCAACTCCACCATAAAATCCTCCCCAAGACGAGTTCAGTTCAACGGAAAGGCACGGTCTACGCAGGTAGATCGTCGACCGTGGGCATCCGTAAAAATTGCTGACTATTTCCTGGCGGAAGGGGCGCGAAAAGAGGATGGAAGACAGCCCATCCGTTCGCCGTACATGCCCCCGCTACGCCCGCGCATCTCAGCCCGAGCGGTTGACCTGATGGAATTCTGTGGGACCTTACGGCTGCGATGGTAGCGTGCTCTGCGTTATCTTCAAGTTTATTCCACGGAGCAGGGCCTCACTGAAGGATGTGTGCATGCTGGATGACCTGGACCGTGCCCTGATCCACGCGCTGCACATCGACGGCCGCGCGCCTTTCAGCCAGATCGCCGCCGCCCTCGACGTCTCACCGCAGACCGTCGCCCGTCGCTACCGTCGGCTGCGCACCGAGGCTTCCCTGCGGGTCGTGGGACTTCCGGACCCCCATCAGGCGGGTCAGACGCAGTGGCTCGTCCGGCTCACCGCGGCGGCGAGTTCCGCTCAGGACCTGGCCTACGCGCTCGTACGCCGACGGGACACATCGTGGGTAAAGCTCACTTCCGGCGGCACCGAGATCGTCGCGATCATCCACGCGCCGACCGAGGCCGACGCGGGCAACTCCCTGCTGCTGCGCGACATCCCGCGTACCAGCAACATCACCGCGGTGTCCGCGCACTGCATCCTGCACACCTACCTCGGCGGTCCGACGAACTGGCGCCGCAGCGCCGACACACTGGACGAGGCGCAGCAGCGCGTCCTGCGCGAGCACGACGCGGCCGACACCTCGTACATGCCCGTGCCGCGTCAACTCACCGAAGCCGACGCGGGCTTGCTGGTCGCTCTCCAGAAGGACGGCCGGGCCACGCACGCGGAACTGGCACAGGAGACGGGCTGGTCCCCGGTCACCGTGGCGCGCCGGCTCGCCGATCTTCAAGCGGGCGGCGCCATCTTCTTCGACGTCGAGGTCGACACGGGCCACTTCGGTGCCAACACCAGGGCGCTGCTGTGGATGTCGGTGAGCCCGGCGCAGCTTGAGAACGTGGCGACGACCCTGGCCGACCACGACGAACTGGCCTACGTCGCCGCGACCACGGGCCCCACCAACCTGGTGGCTCAGGCCCTGTGTCGCGACCCCGCCGACCTGCACCACTACCTGGCCCGGCGGCTGGGTTCCCTGGACGCCATCCACACTTTGGAGACCAGCCCGGTCCTTCAGAACCTCAAGGCGTCGAGCCCCATCATCACTGATCTGGCCCGCACCAGAATCCCCCCTGCCCCTGCCCGTACACGGATCTGACGGCCTGTGGCCCACAAGCCACCGGCACGCCGAAGCGGCGGCCCGGAGGCCGCCGCACACACCCTGTGGGACATCACTCCGCTAGTGCCCGGATCCCGCGTCGGCCGGAGCGTTCTTGTCGATCATCATCCGGCCGGCCGCGAAGCTGACCACCACCAGCGCCACAGCGACCCAGAAGGCGAGTTGGACGGCATGCAGGGCGGACCGGGCACCGCCGTCACCGGCACTGCCGAGGTAGACACTGCCGAGGACCGCCACCCCGAGCGTCGCGCCCAGTTGCTGGACCGCGTTCAGCAGCCCGGCGGCCGAGCCGATCTCCTGCGGCTGGAGCGGCTTGAGCGCGATGGTGAAGAACGCCGGACTGAACAGGCCGACTCCGAGCCCGACGACCGCGAGCGCGAACAGCAGCGGCGTCGGGTACTTGTGCGCGTCCGCCGTGTGGTAGACGGCGATGGCAGCCAGCGCACCGATCAGCAGAACGGCCAGCCCGAGGGACATCATGCGGTGGCCGTAACGCCTGACCAGGTGCGCGCCGGCCACCCAGGAGGCGACGGCCAGGCCCACCGACCACGGAGCGAGGGTCAGCCCCGCCTTCAACACGTCTGTGCCCAGACCGAGTTGGAGTTGAAGCACAATGACCATCATCAGCCCGTTCGTGACGGCGAAGAAGGACATCGACGTCACCAGTGCGGCCGGGAACCCGTGGTGGGCGAACAGACTCGGCTCCACCAGCGGGCTGCGTCCGGTGGCGGCCACCTGACGCTGGTGCACCGCGAACGCCGCCATCAGGCACAGGCCGGCCACGATGGCCGCCCAGCTCCACCCCGACAGGGCGGTCAGGTCGGCGCCGATCAGCGGGTAGACGACGAGACCGATACCGGCCATGGCCAGCAAGGTGCCGGTCACATCGAGGCTGGGCCGCTTGGGGGCACGGTTCTCCATCAGCTTGGGCGCGATCGCGAGGACGACGACCGACACGGGGACGTTCACCAGGAACGCCGCGCGCCACGAGGAGCCGAACAGGTCGGCGTGGGTGAGTACGCCTCCCAGCACCGGCCCGCACACGGCGGCCAGACCCATCACCGGCCCGATGCTGCCCAGGGCCTTGGACATCTCGGGACCGGCGAACATCGTCTTGATCAGGCCGATGGTCTGCGGAATGATCACCGCCGCCGCGGCTCCCTGCACCACCCGGAAGGTGATCAGCAGCCCGACGGTGGGCGCTGCGGCGCAGGCGGCGGACGCGACCATGAACCCGGTGACACCGATGACAAACAGCCGCTTGCGCCCGGCGATGTCACCGAGCCGGCCGCCGGTGATCAGCAGCACCGCGAACGGCAGGGTGTAGGCGGTCGTGAACCACTGGATGTCGGAGACCGACCCGCCCAGATCAGCATGGATCTTCGGTGCGGCGACCTGCACGATGGTCGCGTCCAACAGGTTCATCGCCTCACCGAGCAGCAGGGCAGTGAGCGCCAGCCACCGCCATCGGTACGCCGTGGGGTTCGGCGACAACACACGCTCAGCAGTCATCAGGGGATTCCTCTCCACCGTTGTCGACACGCCGGCCCGACCTCGGCGAGCGAGGCTTCGTGGCCGACCACCACTGAGCGTGGCGGCGAGGAGAAGGGGTGCTCCAGCCAGAGCGGGGACTTGGTGGATTCCTTCCATGGGTGCCACCCCTGGAGTCGATTTCCCACAGGCCCACCAGGTGGGAGTACGACGTCCGCGGCACTGTCGGCCGGCCCTGGAGCCGGGCATGCGGTGTGAGGTTCCTTCAACAGGGCCCTCCCGATGGAAGAAATGCTCCAGTCCATCGCCGTCACTGGAGCAGCCGCACGTGATCACTTCACGCTGGGGTTCCCCGGCCGCCACCGGCGTTCCGGGGTTCGACCCCGTCACGTTCATCCTGTTCAGGAGCGCGCATGGCCGTAGTGCCCGCCACCCAGAGAGAAGTCCGCCTCCTCACCAAGCCGACCGGGCTGCCCCGTCCGGAGCATTTCGGTGTGGTCGAGACCCCCGTCGTACCGCCGGGGGAGGGGGAGGTGCTGGTACGCAACCTCTTCTTCCATGTCTTCGCCACCCTGCGCATCCTCATCGCGGGTGCGACCCAGGACACCCCGTTCCCCGTGCTCGGCGCCGGTGACACCCTCGTCGGCGCGGCGATCGGCGAGGTGGTCGAAGCACCGGAGGGCAGCGGCCTCGGGGCGGGCGACCTGGTCTCGCACTGGCTGGGCTGGCGGGAGTTCGCCGTCGTACCGGAAGCCGAGTGCACCCGGCTGGACCGCACGGTGCTGCCGGACCCGGTGGCTCACCTCCAGCAGGGCTGGACGGCGTACGCGGCGCTGACCCGCGGGGTCGAACTCCGCCCAGGAGACACCGTGTTCGTCTCCGCCGGCGGCAGCGGCATCGGTTCGATGGCCGGCCTCATCGCCCGGCAGCTGGGGGCCGGGCGGGTCATCGCCAGTGCCGGTTCGCAGGAGAAGGCCGACCGGTTGCGAACCGAACTCGGCTACGACGACGTGGTGGTCCGCGGCGCGGGACCGCTCACCGAGCAGCTGGCGAAGGCGGCGCCCGACGGCATCGACGTGTACTTCGACAACGTCGGCGGAGAACAACTGCGAGCGGCCGTCGACGCGGCGCGCCCGGGCGCCCGGTTCGTCCTCATCGGCGCGCTGTCCGGACAGCTGGCACCGGAGGGCACCGGAACCACGGCCCCCGTCGAGCTGGACTCGCTGCCGCTCATCCACAAGCGCATCGAGATGCGCGGCTTCAGCTCCGACGACTACGACGACAAGGACGAATGGACCGAGCGCTTCGGTGCGTGGCTCAGGGCCGGGGAGATCACCTTCCCCCATGTACGCGTCAAGGGCATCGAGAACGCGCCGCGAACCCTGCTGGAGGTGATCGAAGGACGGCACATCGGTGCCGTCGTCGTCGAGCTGTAGCTCCGTAACCGCCCCGTTCGCCAACCGAGTCAGGAGTCCCAGTGTCGCGAGCTGCAACCGAGGTCCTCGACCTTCCCATCGACGTCCCGCCGGAGCCGGACGAGCTGATCCGAGCCGCCATGGCGTGGCACTTCGGCCCGGAGACGGGGTCACCGTTCTGGCTGGAGCGGGCGAAGAGTCTGCCGTTCGATCCACTCACCGACGTCAGGACCCACGACGACCTCACCCTGTTCCCGAACATGGCGGCCGAGCTGCGGGACGTACCCGCGCAGGACCTCATACCGCGTGGGTACGGTCAATCGCCCGACGTCATAGGGGTGTTCGAGAGCGGCGGCACCACCGGGGCGCCCAAGCGCGTCGTCCTGCTGCGGGACTGGCTGGAGCGGATGCTCCACTGGAGCAACCTCAACCTCGACGCCCACGGCTTCGAGCGGGGTGTCGACTGGCTCGGCCTCGTACCCAGCGGCCCGCACATCGTCGGCGAGTACTTCCGCAGGTCCGCGGCCACCCACGGACGGTACGGGTTCACCCTGGACCTCGACCCCCGGTGGGTGAAGAAACTGATCGCCTCGGGCCACCGGGCCGACGCGGACGCCTACGCCGAACACCTTGTCGACCAGGCGGCGTTCGTACTGCGCACCCAGGACATCGGCGTGCTGACGATCACTCCCCCGCTGCTCGAACGCATCGCCCGGCGGGACGACTTGACCGAGCTGGTCAACGAGAAGGTCCGGGCGATCCGTTGGGGCGGAACCCAACTGGACCCCGATTCGCGCCACCTCTACAAGACCGAGGTCTTCCCCGATGTCGTTCTGTGCGGGAACTACGGCAGCACCATGATCCTCGGCTTCGCCGGCGAACGCCCGGGTCTGCCGGACGACGCCGGCTGTGTCTTCGACCCGTACAGCCCGTACGTCACGTTCTCCGTCGTCGACCCGAAGACACTGCGCCCAGTCGTCTACGGAGACCGAGGCCGCGTCCTCGTCCATCACGTCAGCAAGTCGTTCTTCCTGCCCAACAACCTGGAGCGGGACACCGCGACCCGGATCGAACCGCTCACCGGACAGGCGGGCGACGCCGTGGCCGACATCGCGCCGGTGACGACCTTCGAGAACGAGGCCGTGATCGAGGGGGTGTACTGATGACCGGGCCCCGTTCCGACGTGGTTCCGCTCGACGCCCTGGGGCCCCGGGGACCGTACCGTGCACGCAACCGCCTGGCCGTGACCGACGTGGCGGGCCGGGAGAGTGCCGAACTCAGCCTCGTACCGGCCCTGTTCGTCGATCGAACGATGAAAGCCCTGCGCAGGGCCAGCACTCCCCCGCCCGACGAGCGGATCGGCATGATCGGCCGGGCCGCCGAGCTCTTCACCACCGCCGCCCTGGACGGCCTGACACCCGACGAGTACGCCCACCGGGTCAGCCGGGTCGGCGGAACACCGATCTCCGTGGTGCGGGCCACCGCGGCAGCCATATCGGCACGGCTGCGCAAAGCCCACTACAGCGTGGAGCACGCCAGACCGACCGGTGCGGTGCACCGGTGGGACGATCCGCTGACCCGCACCGGGCGCGCGGTGTGGGTGCGGCGCGGGAACGTGTTCGGGGTGCACGCGGCCGGCAACCATCCCGGACCGCACAGCCTGTGGCCGGAGGCGCTCGCTCTGGGCTACCGCGTGGCCGTACGGCCGTCCCGCCGTGAGCCGTTCACTCCTCACCGACTGGTCACGGCTCTGCGCGCGGCCGGCTTCGGCGACGACCAGGTGACACTCCTGCCGACCGACCACACGACGGCGGACGCCCTGTTGCGAGGCTCCGATCTCGGGCTGGTGTACGGAGGCGAGGACGTGGTGCGCAAATACGCGGGCGACCCCTCGGTGCTGCCGCAGGGCCCTGGCCGGTCGAAGATCCTGCTGACCCGCGAGGTGGACTGGCGGGAACACCTCGACACGATCGTCGACTCGGTAAGCGGTCACGGCGGCACGGGCTGCGTCAACACGACGGCCGTCTTCGTGGAGGGCGATCCCGCCCCGCTGTGCGCCGCGCTCGCCGAACGCCTGGCTGCCGTCCCGAGCCTGCCCCCGGAAGATCCGGCAGCGGTCTTCCCCGTCCAGCCGCTGGCCACCGCCAAGGCGCTCGAAGCCCATCTCCTGCACCGGGCGGCCGGCACCACGCCGTGGCTCGGCGGCGACGGCATACGGGACGAACTCGGCGACGGCAGCGCCGTACTGCGCGCCGCGGTCCACCAGCTCGACCGACCCGACGCTCCGCAGGCCACCGTGGAACTGCCCTTCCCCTGCGTGTGGGTGGCGCCCTGGACGCGTGAGGCGGGCCTCGCACCCCTGCGCAACAGCCTGGTCCTGACCGCGGTCACACACGACGACCGGCTGGTGGCCGAGTTGGTGGAGGAACCGTCGATCAGCAACGTGTACGTGGGGAAGCACCCGACGTACTGGATGGACTCCGGGCTGCCGCACGACGGCTACCTCGCCGAGTTCCTCATGCGTTGCAAGTCGGTGATCAGGGACTGACACCGGTTCCGTTGCCCGTGGCGGTGAATCCTCACCGCCCCCGCCGACGGGGAACTGCTTCCCCTTCCCGTCGGCGGCCGTGTTTCATCCTGCCCCGCAGGGTGCGTGAAGGATGGTGTGCGAATGCTCGACGAACTCGACCGCGCCCTGATCCACGCGCTGCACATCGACGGACGCGCCTCCTTCACCCATCTGGCCACCGTGCTGGCGGTGTCCCCCCAGACGATCTCCCGTCGCTACGACCGGCTGCGGGAGCAGGCAGCTCTGAGGGTCGTCGGACTGCCCGACCCTCAGATGACAGGACACGAACAATGGCTGCTGCGCCTCACCGCCGCCCCCGAGACCGCCCTGGACCTTGCGCACGCTCTGGTGCGCCGCCCGGACACCTCATGGGTGTACCTCACCGGCGGGGGCACCGAGATCGTCGCCGTGCTGGAGACTCCCTTGGGCACCGCACACGGGCACTCCCTGCTCCTGCACGAATTGCCGCCCAGCGTGGGGCTCACGGCCATCTCCGCCCACCACCTGCTGCACACCTACCGGGGCTGGCGCACGCCATGGCGAATGAGCGCCAACACACTGACCCCGCGTCAGCAACGCATGCTGGGCGGAAGGACGTTCACCGGGTACGGCGAGACGCGTCCCCCCGACCACGACCGCCAGGTCCAGCTGTCCCCCGCGGACCACGCCCTGACGGAAGCGTTGCGACGGGACGGGAGGGCCGCCGTCGCGGATCTCGCCGCCGACACCGGCTGGTCACCGGCGACGGTCTCACGACGACTGGATCACCTGCGCGCCTGCGGAGCGATCTTCTTCGACATAGAGATCGACCCCGTCCTGCTGGGCGGGAGCGTCAAGGTCCTGCTGTGGATGGCGGTCGCCCCGGCTCATCTCGACGAGGTGGCGGAGTCCCTGTCCCGCCATGACGAGTTGGCCTTCGTGGCCCACACCACCGGCCCCACCAATCTCGTGGCCCACGCCCTGTGCCCGGACAGCGCCGCGCTGTACCACTACCTGACCCACGGCCTGGGCGCGGTCAAGGCGATCAGCACTCTGGAGACGGCGCCGGTACTGCGTACGCTCAAGGCGGTAGGGACGATCACACCTCCCGGACCACGTGATCGCCGAGGATGATTGACAAGCGGTCCCCAGAAATGATCAAAGGGCCGCTTCAGATCTCCTCTGAAACGACCCTGACCTGCGACTCATAAAGTCGGGACGACAGGATTTGAACCTGCGACCCCTTGACCCCCAGTCAAGTGCGCTACCAAGCTGCGCCACGTCCCGGTCGCGCCGCACCCGGTCGTCCGGGTGAACGCGCAGGTCGAGCCTACCGCATGTGCCGGATCACTTCGGCGGCGTCGGAGTGTCGTGGGTGCGGTACATCGCCTGGACGTCCAGCTCCAGTTGGACGGTGGGGCCGACGACGGCGATGCCCCGGGCCAGCATGCTGCGCCAGTTCAACGTGAAGTCCTCGCGGTGCAGTTCGGCCGTGGCGAGGGCCGCGCAGCGGAGTTCCTCGGCGTAGCCGCCGTTGACGGTGCCGAGGTAGGTGGTGTCCAGGTTCACCGAGCGGCTCACGCCGTGCATCGTCAGCGAACCCTGCAGGGTCCACTTGTTGCCGCCGCGGTAGGCGAAGCGGGTGCTGGCGAAGTCGATGTACGGGTAGCGCTCCACGTCCAGGAAGTCGCCGGAGCGCAGGTGGTTGTCCCGGGTGGTGTTGCCGGTGGTGATGCTGGACGCGTCGATGCGGACGTGGACCCGGGAGTCGGCGATGTCCTGGGCGATCTGGATGCCGCCCTGGAAGCGCTCGAACCGGCCGTGCACATGGGCCATGCCGACGTGTTTGGCGATGAAGCGGATCGCGGTGTGCGGCGGGTCGAAGAGCCAGGTGCCGGGCGGCGGGAGTTCCTGCGCGCGGCCGGGCTGGAGCCAGACGCGTTCGGTGGGCGCGGCGGCTCCGGCGGCGATCTCCACCGTCTCCTGGTGCGGTTGGAGCCCCTGCGCCGAGACGAGGAGGCTGTAGCGGCCGGGCGGCAGGGCCGCGAGGAAGAAGCCGTACGGGTCGGTCGTACCGGAGGCTGCGACGCGATGCGAGTCGAGGGCCGTCACGGTCACCTCGGCGGCGCCCATGGGCGCGCCCGTCGGGTCGACGATCTCACGGCCGAGCCCGCCGGCACCGGACGGGAGGGCGAGCGAGAGGCCCGCCGCCGTGGCGGAGGCGCCTTGGGGCCGCCAGCGCCTGAGCAGTGCGAGGGCCATGGTGATCACCTTTCTTCACAGCAGTCGTCCGGGCAGGGGGCGCGCCGGACGACACTCTGCGATCTTGAAGGCTTCGGCGGCGGTGGGGGGGTGGACTAAAGAGAAAACCCCAACCC
>NZ_JBEXDX010000071.1:0-25681 GCF_040605995.1 Streptomyces sp. NPDC005492 | reverse complement strand
CGTTCCACACCTACGGCGCGCAGGGCGTCATGCTCGCCGGCAACATCATGGCGATCGCCGTCGGAGCGAGCGAAACACGCATCGGTCTCACCAGGTCGCGTACGCGAGATGGCCAACGCGGCAGGTGACCGCGGGGGCAGCCGTCCACGGAGTCGCGGTTGCGCAAGCGGGTGGCACTGGCGTCGCGGGGCTCTCGGCGCAGTTCCCGCTGGGAGGCGGCACGGTCCTTGTCGGAGCTTCCGCGGAACGCACGATCGCCTTCAATGCACTGCGGCGCCCACCAGCAGCATCAGCACGGCCGGCCCGTGTCGCCTCACAGCAGCCACCACCCCACGAGCACACTGCTCACCACGGTGACCACCCAGGTCACCGACGAGAAGCGGACGGCGAAGGCCCGGCCGAACGTGCCCGCTTGAAGCGCGATCAGCTTCAGGTCCACCATCGGCCCGACCACTATGAACGCCAGCCGTGCGGTCGGCGCGAACCCGCTCAGCGACGCGGCCACGAACGCGTCGGCCTCGCTGCACACGCACAGCACCACGGCGAGCAGCGCCAGCAGTGGGACCGACAACCAGGCGGATCCGGTGAGGACGTCGAGGACGGAGCGTCGCACCGTGATGTTGAAGATGGCCGCTGCTGCCGATGCGAGCATGAGGGAGGCTCCGGCGTGCAGGAAGTCGTGCTGCAGACCGGTCGTGGAGGCACCCGTCCGGAAGGCTCCGGATCCGGTGTTACGAGCTTCGGGAGCCGCAGCGGCTCCTCGCGCTCGAAGCGCGCCCACAGCCAGCTCATCACGACGGCCGTGGCGCGGGAGGCCACGAGCCGGCCCGTCACCATCAGCGGGTGCCCGGGGAACGCGATCGACGTGGCGACCAGGCGACCGGATTGATCGCGGGCGCGGAGAGCAGGAAGGCGGCCACCGGCACGGACGCGCACTCGAAGCCGGGCAGCACCGCACCGGCCGCGCCCGATGGGCGCGGCGAGCGCGGATTGCGCGGTAGCAGTCGGTGGACGACACGCTCGGGGCCGAAGGCACCGATGGCCGCAGACACGACCATGCCCAGCAGAAGGAACGGGACGCCTTGGACGACGACGACCGTGAAGACCGTCCACCAGGCAGCCACCGGCGGGCGCAGAGGTCGAGCGCGATCGCCGGGCCGAGGACACGGGAGACCGTGGCGATCGCGAAGCCGCCGAGGACGACATACACGAGCGTCCGCAGGACGAGACGCATGACGTCAGCGAGCCCGCCTCGCCACTCCACGTACTCCTGCTCGCTCACGCCACTCGCTTCGCCGTACAACAGCTCGGACGCGCCGCACACCAGCGACGGACGCTGTGCGTCGGCCAGCCCCCGCCCAGCGCGAAGTTGCCGGACATACGGCTGCACGGTCCCAAAGGAGGGGGCCCTGTGGCGCCACCAGCGGCGAACTCAGATGACTGGTTGCGGATCTGGGCACGCGGAGAGGTGAAGGCTCAGGCAGGCTGCGGGTTCGGTGTCCTGGCCCCCCATCGCCGGGTGCGGCGGTTGCCCGCTACTCGGCAGATGACGTAGATGGTGAACGAGATGGTGGTGACGTAGGGGCTGATGGGGATGCTGCTGCCCAGGGCCAGCAGGATGCCGCCCTCGATCGACGCCACGGCGAAGGCGACGCTGAGGAGGGGGAGCAGGACCGGTGAGGCGGTGACGCGGGCGGCGGCTGCCGCGGGTGTGACGACGAGGGTGAGGACCAGCAGCGCGCCGACGACCTGTACCGACAGGGCGACCGTGAGGCCGAGGGCGAGCATGAAGGCGAAGGACAGTGAGCGCACCGGCACTCCGCGGGCCTCGGCGACGTCAGGGTCGGCGCTGGCGAAGGCCAGCGGGCGCCAGATGACCGCGAGGACGACGAGGACCAGGGCGGAGGTGGAGAGCAGCCAGGTCATCTGCGGGGTGTCGACGGCGACGATCTGGCCGGTGAGGAGGCCGAACTTGTTGGCGGCCCGGCCTTTGTAGAGGGCGAGGAAGAGGACGCCGAGCCCGAGGCCGAACGGCATGAGGATGCCGATGACCGAGTTGCGGTCCCGGGCGCGTGCTCCCAGGACGCCGATCGCGCCGGCTGCGACGAGTGAGCCGACGATCGATCCTGCGACGATGTTGGCGCCCATCAGCAGGGCGGCGGAGGCGCCCGCGAAGGAGAGTTCGCTGATGCCGTGCACCGCGAAGGGCAGGTCGCGCATGATGACGAAGACCCCGGCCAGGCCCCCGACCAGGCCGAGTGAGGCGCCGACGATGAGCGAGTTGCGGACCAGGGACAGCAGTTCGCCGTAGTTGTCGAAGGCGAAGATCTGCTGCCAGATCCCGTCGGCGAGCGTCATGAGCGGACTCCGTCGGTCTCGTGGGTTTCCTGGGCGGGGTGGTGGGGCGGTGCGGCGACCTCGTCCGGCGCTCCGACGACCACGATCCGGCCGTGCACGCGGACGACGTCGACCTGGGTGCCGTAGAGCTGCGACAGCGACTCGGAGGTCAACACCTCCTCCGGTGTCCCGATCCGGTGGCCGCCCCGCGCCAGGTACAGCACCCGGTCCACCAGCCCCAGGATCGGGTTGATCTCGTGGGTGACGAAGACCACCGCGGTGCCGTGTTCACGGCGGCGGGCGTCCACGAGTTCGGTGACCGCCCGTTGGTGGTTGAGGTCGAGGGAGAGCAGCGGTTCGTCGCACAGCAGGATCCGCGGGTCGGTGGCCAGGGCCTGCCCGATGCGTACGCGCTGGCGTTCGCCGCCGGAGAGCAGGCCGAGCGGGACGTCGGCGTAGGCCGAGGCGCCGACCGCCGCCAGGATCTCGTCCACCCGACGGCGGGCGGCACCCGTGCGCAGCCTCGGCCCGAAGCGGTGCCCGTCGATCCCGAACCGCACGAGGTCGCGGGCGCGCAGCATCGCGTACGCGGACAGGGCCGCCTGCTGGGGGACGTACCCGATGTGCCGGCCGCCCTCGCGCGCGGGCCGGCCGAGGACCGTCAGCGTTCCGGCGGACAGCGGTTGGCGGCCCAGCAGGGCTCGTACGAGGCTGGTCTTGCCGGAGCCGTTCGGTCCGAGCACGGCCAGGAACTCCCCTGGACGTACGTCGAGATCGAGGCCCTGCCACACCACACGCTCGCCGTAGGACACGGCGGCCGAGCGCAGGCTGAGCACCGGCGCGGTACCGCTGTCGCCCTGTCGGGATTGCGGGACGGGGGCCACGGCCGCCCGCCTCACTTGGCCAGCGCGCTCGCGAGCGCGTCGACGTTGGACGTCATCCAGCCGAGGTAGTCCTTGCCCTTGGGGAGGGTCTCGGTCACGGGCACGGCGGGGATGCCGGCCGCCTTGGCCGCGTTCTCGACCTTGACCGACTGCGGGCCGGAGGTCTGCGCGTTGTAGACGAGTGCCTTGACCTGCTTGTCGCTGTAGAGGGCCAGGGTTTCCTGGAGGACCTTCGGGGAGACGTCGCTGCCTTCCTCGATGGCCGCGCTGAACTCCTCGGGCGTCTTGTTGACCAGGCCGCTGGCCGTGGTCATATACAGCGGTACCGGTTCCGTGATGCCGATGCCCTCGCCGGCGTGCTCCTTCTTGATCTGCGCTTCCTTCGCCTCCAGCGCTGTGAGCTTGGCCTTGAAGGCTGAGGCGTTCTTGGTGAAGGTGGCGGCGTCCGCCGGATCGGCCTTGCCCAGAGCCGCGGCGACGCTGTCGGCGATCTTGGCGACGGTGGGGAAGTCGTACCAGACGTGCTCGTTGAGTTCGCCGCCCTTCGGGGCGGTCTTGCCCGAGACCTTGACGGCGTTGATCACCTCGGCGGAGGACTTGCCGCTCTTCAGCATCCGGTCGACGAAGTCGTCGTAGCCGCCGCCGTTCTCGATGACGACCTTCGCCTTGGAGAGGGTCAACTGGTTCTGGGTGTCGGCCTCGTAGGAGTGCGGGTCCTGGTCGGGGTCGCTGATGATCGAGGTGACGTCGACGTGGTCGCCGCCTATCTGCTCGACGACGTCGCCCCAGACGTTGGTCGAGGCGACCACCGTGATCTTGGCTGTGGAGGACGAGGCCGAGTCCGACGCCGAACTCCCGTCGCTTCCGGAGTCCGAGGAGCTGCCGCAGCCTGCCAGCAGGGCAAGGGAGGCGCCGGCTATGAGCGCCAGGGGACGGCGGGACGGGGACGTAGTCATGGATCGTTCCTCTTCGCATGCCGGGTCGCCCGATCGGACCCTGGTGGCTTCCACGCTAGTTGGGAATGAATGTCAAGACCATCCTTAGTCATCACCGATATGACAATCGTTGCCAAAAATTGACGGGCGTCTATGGGTGCCTACGGGTGTGTACGGCACCGGTCGCAGATCCCCGTGAGTTCCACCGTGTGCTCGACCTCGGCGAACCCGGTGGCGGTGGCCACGTCGTCCGCCCAGCGCTCGACGGCCTCCGCCTCCACGGCCCGGCTGAGTCCGCAGCGACGACAGACGAGGTAGTGGCGGTGCCCGTCGACGGGCCGGGTGCGGTAGAGCCGCTCGCCGGTTTTCTCCCTCACGACGTCGACGCGCCCGGTGCGCTCCAGCGTCCGGAGAGTTCGGTACACCGTGGTGAGCCCGACCGTGGAGCCGCCCGCCGTCAGTGCCGCGTGCAGCTCCCTCGCGGACACGAAGTCGGCGCAGTCGTGCAACACGCCCAGTACGGCGCTCCGTTGCCAGGTCGACCGCCAGGCCGGCTGCACCTCCGCGGCCGACGAATCGTGCATGACGGATGCCTCCCGCGACGTGGATGTCCTTCTGTCGCGCAAGGTTAGTTGAACATGATTTCCATGACTATGGGTTCTGTCCGGCAGGTCGCGCGGTTCGACCCCGCCCGGGTGATGGCGGTCGGCTATGCCGTGTCGGCCGTCCGGCTCGGCGGCCTCCTCCTGGCCGACGCGGACACAGGCGTCGGGACACTGTCAGCGGTGTCCGTCGTGCTCGGGGCCGCGATCGGCCCCGCCCAACTCGCGGGCGTGGCCGCCCTGTCGGTGTGGCGCTCGGGACTCGCCGCCGCGAGTATCAGCGCCGGCCGGCGGGTCGGTACGGCCCTGGGGGTTGCAGTACTGGGCCTCATCGTCGCCACGTGCTCCGGCACCCGGATGGGCGCCGAGCACTTCTCGGACGGGTTCGTGCGCGGACTGCACGCGTCCGGGGTGGTCACCGCGAGCGCGACGCTGGCGTCTGCCGTGCTTCTCGCCGTCCATGCTCGTGCCGCGCGGTCCGAAGTGCCACGCCGGCCTCGGCAGTCGTGGAAATCCGGTGGCTGGCCGCTCGCGTGGATCGTCCAGCCGGGAGAGGAGGTGTTCAGGGCTCGGCGGCCACGCGCGGGCGTGGTATAACAATGGAAACCATTTTCAATAAATCTCGCGGGGAGGGTACGAGCGTGGTCGAGTCCGTGCGCGGCCGTGGGAGCCGTCCCGTCAGCCGCCCTTTCACTCTGGCCGTCTGCTCGTCATGCGATCCCGTGCCGGACCGCGTGATGGAGGCCCTGCGTCGCGCCGTGCGGAGCTGTCCTCATGGAGTGATGGTGTCCACCGGCTGCCTGGGTGCGATTCTCCGCTGTCGTAGGGGCCGGGGTCTGCATGCGGCCGTCCAGCCGTGCGGGGTGGACCGCAGGCCCGCGGGAACCGTCGTCCGGCTCGGTCCGCTCGTCACCGAGGCCGACGCGGAGGCGGTCGGTGTCTGGCTCAAGGCCGGAATGCCCGACGACGGCACGCTGCCCGACCGGCTGCGGGCGGGGCCCGCCCCGCGGCAGGTCGCCCACCTCAACTGAGGCTGGAGGTACGTGCCTTGATCGGCCCGACGCCCATCAGTCTCGACGGCGAAGGGCAGTCGGTTCTCGGAATGCGAGAGGCCCGCGCCGTAGGTGGTGACGCCGCTCGTGCCGTCGGCGAAGAGGGCGTTCCGCGTGCCGCCGGCGCGCAACATCCGCAGGGCGTGCGTGTCACGGGCGTACCGGAAGCGGGCAAGTCCGGGAGAGACGTACGCGTGCTCGCTCAACTCCGGACCGACGGAGCCGAGTTGGATCGGAACTTGCCGGAAGCGCAAAAGCCCCAATGGTCGGCTCGGCCTGCTCTCGACTCGAAAAGAGCCCGGCACCACCGGATCGAGGCGTGCCGGGCTACTCCTGCGCGTGCCGGATGGCGTCGAGCACGATGTGGGCGACGTGGTCGTCGGTGAGGCCGTACTGGATCTCCCGGGCCTGCCGGTGCGCGGTCACGATCCGCGAGGTGCGCAGGATCCGGAGGTGCTGGGAGACCAGCGGCTGACTCACCCCGAGGGCGGCGACCAGTTCGTGGACGTACTTCTTGCCCTCGGACAGTTCGCGCACGATGCCCAGGCGCACCGGGGAGGCCAGTGCTTTCAGGAGGTCGCTGGCCGCCTGTAGGGCGCGTATCGGCTCGTCCGCGGAGGGTGCCGGGGGAGGGGGAATGGTTGCCACATGCAGACATTAGCATGTGGCAATGATTGTCGGTTCGTGTTCGGGCCGTTGAGTGCGGGAGCGCTCAGTGGTCGTCCCAGTGCCCCTCGTGTGAGGCGTGGCGGTGGCCGTCGTGCACGTAGTCGACGTGGTCCTCGTGCGGCACGGCGACGTGTCCGCAGCCCTCGCCGTGCTGGTGGCCGTGGTCCGCGTGGGTGGCGTGGCCGGTGCTTGCGCACTCGTCGACATGGCCCTCGTGGCTGCGGTGGAGGTGGCCGTCGTGCGCGAAGTCGGTGTGGTCGCCATGCGGGATGGCGACGTGGCCGCAGCCCTCGCCGTGGGCGTGCGCGTGGCCGTCGTGCGTGCGGTGCTCGGTGGCGCTGGTCATCTCATGCTCCTGGTCGTGTTCTGGGGTCGCTCGGGGAAGGTGCCCGCAGTTGATGCATGGCGACATCAATATATAGCAATGCTCGCATGTGTTGGGTGACCGGGTCGCGTCGGCTGTCGGGTGTGTCGAATCGTGGGCGCTTAATGACTGTTGTAGGCGGAAATGATTACGTCCGGACGCTTGTTGAACCGCGCTCGGCCGGTGCGGCCGAAAGGGATGGTGCCTGTCGTGGGAGTGCCCCTGTATCTGCGACCACGACTGGAACCACCGCTCAGTTCGCTCCTGGACGACGCCCGGCCGCTCCTGCGCTCGCTCGTCGACGCGCTCGGCTCACCGCTCAACGTGCTGCTCCCGGAACGGATCGCCGAGAACGCTGAGCGGTTCCGTGCCGTCTACCGCGAGCACCGTCTTGCCGGGCGGGTGTACTTCGCGCACAAGGCGAACCAATCCAGCGCGCTGGTACGGCGGTTGGCGGCGGCCGACCAGACGGGTGTCGGCATCGACGTCGCCTCGCTGGGGGAGCTGCAACACGCCCTGGGGTGCGGCTTCACCCCGGACCGGATCATGGCCACCGGCCCGAAGGACCCCGAGTTCCTGTGGCTGGCCGCCCGCACCGGGGTGACGGTGAACGTCGACTCGCGCGGCGAACTCGACCAACTGGCAGAGTTAGTACGGAAGTACGGCCTGCCGCGCGTCGATGTCCTGCTGCGGCTGGCCGAGTTCGAGTCGGCGCGGGACGCGCAGGGTGTGCGCGTGCTGTCCCGGCGGAGCCGCTTCGGTTCCCCGGTCGGCGACGTCGGCGAGTTGCTGTCCGCGGTCGAACGGCACAGTGACGCCGTCGAGTTGACCGGCGTCGCCTACCACCTGGACACCACCGCCCAGGCGGAGAAGGCCCGCGCCCTGGAACGCTGTGTGAGCGTCATGGACGAGTGCCGGGCCCGTGGTCTTTCGCCACGTGTCCTCGACATCGGCGGGGGCTTCGGTGTCGGTTACGTCGCCGACGCCGACGAGTGGGAGGGCTACACGACCGCGCTGAGCGAGGCGGTGCTCGGCACGCGCCCGCCGCTGACCTGGCGTGGCCACGGCTACGGGCTCCGTAACGAGGGCGGCACGGTGCGCGGGAGCGCCGCCCTCTACCCGGCGTACCGCCCGACCGCCGGCCCCGGCTACCTCGACGAACTCCTGTCCCTGACCGCGCCTTTGGCGGGCCGCCAGTCGGGGGGCCTGCTTCTGGAGCACCTGTACGACCTGTACATCGAACCGGGCCGGGCGCTGGTCGACCAGTGCGGGCTCTCCCTGGCCCGTGTCGTCGATGTACGGCGGCTGGAGGAGAGCGGGGGCTCGGGCTCGGCCGGGTATCTGGTGCGCCTAGGCATGAACGCCGGGGACGTGAGCCTGGAGGAACACGGCGTACTCGTCGATCCCGTACTGCTTCCCCGCGCCGAGGCGGAGGGGGAGAGGGAAGGCCCGGTCGGGGTGCATCTCGTCGGCAACCTGTGCCTGGAAGCCGATCTGATCACGCGCCGCACGGTCTTCCTGCCCCGGCTGCCGCGCGCCGGCGACCTGCTCGCCTTCGCCAACACCGCGGGCTACGCGATGGACTTCCACGCCCATCACGCCCAACGGCAGCCGCTCGCCCGCACCGTGGCCGTCGTACGGGAAGGCGACTCCTGGCGCTGGTGCCTGGACGAGGAGTACTGGCCGATCACACATCCCCAGGGAGCCTGGTCATGAGGTACGACAGCATCACGGAAGCCATCGGCAACACACCCTTGGTGCGCATCGACCCCGCCGCCCACGGCCTGCGCCACATCGACCTGTACGCGAAACTGGAGATGCTCAACCCCTTCGGCTCGGTCAAGGACCGGCCCGCCTGGAACATGGCCCGTCCGCTCCTCGAAGCCGCCGCGGGACACGGCGAGACGGTCGTGGAACTCTCCAGCGGCAACACGGCCAAGGCCCTCGCCCTGCTCGCCGGAATGCACGGTCTGCGCTTCAAGAGCGTCACCAACCGGATGCGGGTGCCGGAGATCAAGGAACTGCTCCTGCTGCTGGGCGCCGAGATCGAGGAGTTGCCCGGGCAGAGCGAGTGTCTCGACCCGACCGACACGGACGATCCGCTGACCCGCTTCCACCAGGCCCTGATCGAGCCGGGAAGCACCTACCTCCACACCGACCAGTACTTCAACCCGCTCAACACCGAGGCCCACGCGGCCGGTACCGGTCCGGAGATCATCAAGGACCTGGACGGCCGCGCCCCGGACTGGTTCATCGCCTGTGTCGGTACGGCCGGTTCGTCGACCGGCGTGGCCCGGGTGCTGCGCGAGCACGACCCGGACGTACGCGTCCTCGGCCTGGTCGCCCACAAGTCGGACTTCATCCCCGGCATCCGCACCATCGACGAGGTGCACCAGGTCGGCCTGTTCGACCCGGCGACGTACGACACGATCGAGTCGATCACCTCCGAGGAGGCCATCGACGGCATGCTCACCCTCGTCCGCCGCTGCGGACTGCTGTCCGGGCCGACCGGCGGCGCCGCCTACCTGGGCGCCGTGCGCCATCTGCGGTCCGTGGACGCGGAGTTGGCGGACTCGGACGAGCGCCGCACGGCGGTCTTCATCGTCTGCGACCGCGCCGAGAGCTATCTGAGCTACGTACGCCAGCGCCGCCCCGAGCTGCTCGGCCGGCCGCGCCGGGGGAACTCCGCCGCCGCTCTCACCGAGGCCGAAGTCCAGGAAGCGGCAACGGTCGTGGACACCGTCGAAGCCCGGGCGTGGATCGCCGGCGGTGAGCCCCGTCCGCTCGTCGTCGACCTGCGCGGTCCGCACGCGTACGCCGCGCTGCACATCGAAGGGTCTCTCAACATCGTCGACGAGATCTTCGACGAACTCGTCCGCGCCGGGCTGCCCTTCAGTAAGGCGCAGCCGGTGCTGCTGGCCTGTCCGGTGGGGGAGAAGTCCGCCCGCTACGCGGCCCTGCTGACCCGGATGGGACATCCGGACGTCCGCAGCCTGGCCGGCGGGATCGTCGCCTGGCGGGACGCGGGCGCGCCGCTGGTGCGGGAATGAGCGTCGTGCGGCCCCAGGAGGCTGAACCGGCGCTCTGGCAGCGGGAGTTGAGGGAGCAGTTCCCGATCATCACCGCCCACCCTGAGCTGACCTACCTCGACAGCGGGGCCACCTCGCAGAAACCGCAGGCCGTGCTGGACGCCGTACACACGTATCTCACGACGGCCAACGCCAATGCGGGGCGCGGCACTTACCCGTGGGCCAACCGCACCACGGACCTGGTGGAACGGACCCGACGGCGGGTGAAGGAGTTCCTCGCCGACCCCGAACCGCGGCGCTCCGCCGTCCACTTCACCAGCGGAACCACCGAGGGCCTGCGCACCATAGCCCGCGACTGGCTCCCCGCCCACCTCACCGACGGCGACGAGATCCTCGTACCCTTCGCCGACCACCGCGCGAACCTCGACCCCTGGTTGGAGGTCCAACGGCTGCTGGCCGAGCGGGGGATCGACATCCGCGTACGAGCACTGCCTTATCAGGCCGAGTCGGGGGACTATGACCACCGGGCGCTGGACCGGGTCATCGGCCCGCGCACTCGTTTCGTCGCCGCCACCCACATCCACCATGTCTACGGCGGCGACATGAACGTGCATCGCCTCCGCGCGGCCGTCGGCCCGGACGTGCCGATCTGCCTGGACGCCGCGCAGAGCGTCGGTCATCTCCCGCTCTCCGTGGCCGAGTTCGCGCTCGACGTCGATTTCGTCGTCTTCTCGGGGCACAAGGCGCTGGCCCTGCCCGGCACCGGCGCGGTCTGGGCGCGCAACGCGCGCGGCCCGGCGTTCGAGCCGGACGGCTGGCAGGGCACCCCCAACACCGTGGGCATCGCCTCGCTGGAAGCCGCCCTCGACTGGCTGGACGCGGCGGGCATCGACCGGATCGCCCACTGGACCGGCGCCCTCACCGCCCGGCTCACCGAGGGCCTTGGGCACCTCGCCTCGTACGAGATCCTGGGCTGCCAGTCCAGCCTGGCCGCCCACTCCACGCTCCCCGCCGCGCAACGGCGCCATGGCATCGTCACGTTCCGGCATCACGGCATTCCCTCTGACGACCTCGGCTTCATCCTGTTCAGCCACGGCTTCATGGTGCGCGCGGACAGCCTCTGTCAGGCCGGGGCGAGCGAGAAGGACGGTTCGGTGCGGGTCAGCCTGCACGTGTACAACACGGAGGAGGAGATCGACCGCCTGCTGAGCGTGCTCGCGTCACTCGACTGACACCCAAAGCATCAATGAAAACCGTTTCCACCTGTAGATTCGGTCATGTCCGGTACAGGTGAGTGACGGAAGAGGTGGCACGGCCAGATGGGCGTGAGCATGGAGACGGCCAGGCACTGGGTGGAGCGCTGGGAGCGGCAACAGCAGCGCTACGCCGTCGACCGCGAGGAACGGTTCACCGTGATCGCCGACGTGGTCGAGCACATCACGGCCGGCCGTACCCGGCCGCTTCTGCTGGACCTCGGCTGCGGACCCGGCTCGATGGCGGCGCGGCTCGCCGAACGGCTGCCCGACGCGGAGATCGTCGCGGTCGACATGGATCCGCTGCTGCTGGAACTCGGCCGTACCCACCACACGGGCGCCGCTCGCTACGTCGACACCGTGATCGGTGCCGACGACTGGACCGAAGCCCTCGCCCTGAACCGCTCGCTGGACGTGGCCGTCTCCACCACCGCCCTGCACTACCTCCCCGAGCCGACCCTGCTGCGCACCTACCGTCGCCTCGCCGCCCTCCTGCGCCCCGGCGGCGCCCTCGTCAACGGCGACCACTTCCCGGCGGCCGGCCCGCCCTGCTCCGAACTCATCGCCCACGTGGGACGCCGCCGGGCCGAGCGATCCCACTCCCACGCACACGAGGACTGGCAGTCCTGGTGGAAGGCGGCGGCCCAGGAACCCGAACTGGCCGACCTGTTCACCGAGCGGGAGCGGCGCATGGCGTCCCAGGGAGGGGGCGGAGAGTACGACCTGACGGCCGCCCGCCACATCGAACTGCTGCGGCAGGCGGGCTTCGCCCATGTCGCCCCCGTCTGGCAGTTCGGCGACAGCCACGTACTGGTCGCGATCAAGGACTGACTCGCCTGGACGCCGTCAGAGGACGAGGCTCATCAGGATGTCGTCGCGGTCGTCGCCGGGGGCCACCCGCAGCGCCCCCGGCCACCGCCCGACCTCCGTCCAGCCCAGCTTCCGGTAGAACACCTCAAGGCTCATCCCGCTCCGCGCGGTGAGCCCCAGCCGTTCCAGGCCCATCTCGTCGCGGGCGATACCGGGAACACGTCGCATCAGCGCCGCACCGATGCCCAGCCCACGGAACCGCGGGTGCGTCTGGACGTGGTTGACCATGCCGCAGTGCGCGACGAGCGGATGCTGGTCACGACGCAGAAGCAGCCAGCCCGCGAGGACGCCCTCGACGGTGGCGACGAGCATCCTGCCGCGATGAGGGTCGAGTCCGCGCATGAGTCGGTCGACTTCGGGCTCGACGTCCCGCGGACTCACCGGCGGCAGGGGAAAACTGGCGGCGACGACCGCCCCGCCCGCGTTGGTCACCGCCGTCCAGCAGTCGACCAGTTCGCGTCTGAGGCCGGGAGTGATCTGCTGGGGCCGGACGATCTGGGCGAGGTCGGCCGGCTTCCCTGTTACGTGCGCTTTCATGGCGATCACCCTGTCAGACGGGTCTCAGGTTCCCGCCATGAGCGCGGGCTGTTCGTGTTCGCAGGTGTCGTCGATGCCGTAGGTGTCCCAGGCGGGGAACGGGTCGACCGGTGGCAGGCTCTCGCCGTCCGCCATGAGGCAGTCGGTCAGGGCGGCTTGCAGTGCCGCCGGGTTCAAGTCGATGCCGATGAAGACCAGTTCCTGACTGTCAGGCCCTTCGGTGTCGCGAGCGGCGGACGGCTCGAAGCGCGCGACGGAGCCGGCCTGCGACCACAGACCCGTCACGTGCGGGCGGCTCGCCAGCGTGAAGAACCCCTTCGACCGCAGGACCCGTCCATAGGCACCGCTGTCGAGTTCCTCCGTCACGAACGTCCACAACCGGCCCGGGTGGAAGGGCAGTTCGGAGCGGAAGACGGTGGACGAGATGCCGTACTCCTCCGTCTCAGGTACATGGTCGCCGTTGAGTTCCCTGACCCAGCCGGGAGCCTGCTGGGCGCGCTCCAAGTCGAACAGCCGGGTGCCGAGCACGTCGCCGACCGTGACGCGGCCGTGGACGGCCGGGACGACACGGGCGGCCGGGTTGAGACGGCTGAGCGTCGCCCGAAGCTCGTCGGCGGTCTCCGTGTCGACGAGGTCGAGCTTGTTGAGTACGAGCACGTCGGCGAACTCGATCTGGTCCATCAGCAGGTCGCTGACGGTGCGTTCGTCGTCCTCGTACTGGTCCAGGCCGCGCTCGACCAGCTCGTCTCCGCTTGCCAGTTCGGCCAGGAAGTTCGCCGCGTCGACGACGGTGACCATGGTGTCGAGGCGGGCGAGGTCGTCCAGCGTCGCCCCGTCGTCGCGCGCGAAGGCGAAGGTGGCGGCCACCGGCATGGGTTCGGAGATGCCGGACGACTCGATGAGGAGGTAGTCGAAACGGCCCTCGAGGGCGAGGCGTTCGACCTCCTCCAGCAGATCGTCGCGCAGGGTGCAGCAGATGCACCCGTTGGTCATCTCGACCAGCCGCTCCTCGGTGCGCGACAGGGCGGCCTCGCCGCCGCGCACCAGGGCGGCGTCGATGTTGACCTCGCTCATGTCGTTGACGATGACGGCGACGCGCAGGCCCTCACGGTTGCCGAGGACATGGTTGAGCAGAGTGGTCTTGCCGGCGCCGAGGAAGCCGGACAGGACGGTGACGGGCAGCCGCTCGGGCCGGTCGTACGGCACGGGCTCAGCCCTCGGGGCGCAGCAGCCCGCGCTCGTACGCCTTGGCCAGCCGCTGCGGCACCAGGTACGGGACGCCGTCGATGGTGACCGGTGTCAACTGCGCCGGGGTTGCCTTCCATTGGGCCCGGCGGTGACGGGTGTTGCTGCGGGACATCTTGCGTTTGGGCACGGCCATGGGAGTCCTCCTGGACGGGCTGGTGGGCGGGGCCAAACGCTACATGAAAATGGATCCCATTACTAATGACGAGGAGGTGCTCGCTGAAGTATGGTCATGACAATCATTTTCAATTACGTCTCTCCCGAAGGAGACTCCTGTCATGCGACCCGCCCTCCCCCGTCGTTCCGTCGCCGTCCTCACGGCCCTCCTGCTGAGTGCCGGTGCGAGTGCCTGCTCCACGGCGGCCTCCTCGGACACCGCCACGTCGTCCGACGGCCCGATCCAGGTGGTGGCCGCGGAGAACTTCTGGGGCTCCATCGCCCAGCAGCTCGGTGGCAGCCATGTGAAGGTCACCAGCGTCATCAGTAACCCGAACGCCGACCCGCACGACTACGAGCCCACCGCCGCCGACGGCCGCAAGGTCGCCACCGCCCGCTACGCCATCGTCAACGGCATCGGCTACGACGCCTGGGCCGACAAGCTGCTCGCCGCCAACCCGGACGCCGGCCGCACCGAGTTGAAGGTCGGCGACCTGGTCGGACTCAAGCCCGGTGACAACCCGCACCGCTGGTTCTCCCCGGACGACGTCCACCAGGTCATCGAGAAGATCACCGCCGACTACAAGAAGATCGACCCGGACCGCTCCCCGTACTTCGACGCCCGCGCCAAGACCTTCGAGAACACGACCCTCGCGCCCTACAACCAGCTCATATCGAGCATCAGGAAGACCTACGCCGACACCCCCATCGGCGCCTCGGAGTCCATCGTCACGCCGCTCGCCGACGGCCTCGGCCTGAAGATGCTGACGCCCGAGTCCTTCCTCGACGCGATCAGCGAGGGCACGGACCCGACGGCCAGGGACAAGTCCACGATCGACGGACAGATCGAGGGCAGGAAGATCAGGGTCTACGTCTACAACAGCCAGAACTCCACCTCGGATGTGCAGGCCCAGGTCAAGGCGGCCAAGGCGGCGGGCATTCCGGTGGTCACCGTCACTGAGACGCCCACCCCGGCCACGGCGTCCTTCCAGGACTGGCAGGTACGGCAGTTGAACGCGCTGAAGGCGGCGCTGACCGAGGCGGCGGGCAGTCGATGAGCTTCGATGCCGTAGGGGCACTCGTGCCGACGCAGCGGTCGGGTGCGGACGCGCCGGTGGTCTCCCTGCGGGGCGTGGCGGCGCGGGTGGGCGGGCGAACCCTGTGGTCTGGCGTGGATCTCACGGTCGGCGCGGGGGAGTTCGTGGCGGTGCTCGGCCCGAACGGGGCCGGCAAGTCGACCCTGGTGAAGATGGTGCTCGGGATGGTGCCGCCCGCCGCGGGCGAGGTGCGGGTGCTGGGCGGGGTGCCCGGCCGGACCGGTGATCGCGTGGGCTATCTGCCCCAGCGTCGCAGCTTCGACGCGTCGCTCAGGATTCGCGGCGTCGACATTGTGCGTCTCGGTCTGGACGGCAACCGCTGGGGCGTCCCGTTGCCTCTGCCTGCCCGCTTCAGCGCACGTCGGCGTGAGCAGGACGAACGGGTCGCGGAAGCAATCGAGTTGGTAGGCGCCACCTCGTACGGGCACCGGCCGATCGGCGCCTGCTCGGGCGGCGAGCAGCAACGGCTGCTGATCGCCCAAGCCCTCGTACGTGGACCGAAGTTGCTGCTCCTTGACGAGCCGCTCGACAGCCTCGACCTCTCGCACCAGGGCGCTGTCGCCGCGCTGGTCGGCCGGATCTGCCGGGAGCGCGGGACGAGCGTGGTGATGGTCGCCCACGACGTGAATCCGATCCTGCCCTGGCTCGACCGTGTCGTGTACATCGCGGGAGGCGGGGTTGCTGCCGGGCGGCCCGAGGCGGTCATCACGACGCAGACGCTGACCCGGCTGTACGGGGCGCCCGTGGAGGTCCTGCGCGCGACGGACGGACGGCTGGTCGTGGTGGGCTCCCCGGAACCGCCCGCCGTGCACAGTGATCGGCACGCCTCGTGACCGTCATCCGTGAAATGTGGGAGTACCCGTTCATGGTCAACGCCTTCCGCGCCGGCACGATCGTGGCCGTACTGGCCGCCGTCATGGGCTGGTTCATGGTCCTGCGGCGGCAGAGCTTCGCAGGCCACACCCTCGCGATGGTGAGCTTCCCCGGCGCCGCGTTCGCCACGCTGCTCGGGATCAGCGCGGTCTTCGGCTACTTCGCGTTCTGCGTGGGCGCGGCCCTGGTCCTGGCATCCGTGTCCCGGCGCGAGGCCGGACAGGACGCCGCGCTGACCGGAACCGTGCAGGCGTTCCTGCTGGCCTGCGGGTATCTCTTCGTCGCCCTGTACAAGGGCTTTCTCGGCGGGGTCAACTCCCTGTTGTTCGGCAGCTTCCTGGGGATCACGGACGCGCAGGTGCTGACCCTGGCAGTGATCGCGGCCGTAGCGCTGGGCGTGCTGGCGGTGATCGGTCGGCCGTTGCTGTTCGCCTCGGTCGACGAGGCGGTCGCCGTGGCAGGGCGCGTTCCGGTACGGGCGCTGTCGGCGGCGTTCCTGGTCCTGCTGGGCCTGGCCACGGCCGGCGCGAGCCAGATCACCGGCAGCCTGCTCGTCTTCGCGCTGCTCGTGATGCCGGCGGCGACGGCTCAACAACTCACCGCACGACCGGTGAGGAGCCTCGTGCTGTCCGTGCTGATCGCGGTCGCGGCGGTGTGGGCCGCACTGGTGGCCGCGTACTACTCGCCGTATCCGATCGGGTTCTACGTGACGACGTTCGCCTTCGCCGTGTACGTGCTGACCCGATTCGGAAGGTTCGTGGAAGGCAAGCTCGCATGAATGCCTTCGAGCATCCGTTCTTCGTGCATGCCCTGCTCGCGGGCACCGGCATCGCGGCGGCCGCCGGGCTGGTCGGCTACTTCCTGGTGCTGCGCGCCCAGGTCTTCACCGGCGACGCGCTCGGCCATGTCGCGTTCACGGGTGCCTTGGGCGCCCTCGCGGCGGGGGTGGACCCGCGGCTGGGACTGTTCGCCGGCACCATCGCCGTGGCCGTCCTGATCGGGGCGGTCGGGCGGCGGGGACGCGCCGACGACGTGGCCATCGGCAGTGTCTTCTCCTGGCTGCTGGGCCTGGGCGCCTTCTTCCTCACCCTCTACACGACTTCGCGGGGTGCCGCGCACGGTACGGCGGGCGTGAGTGTGTTGTTCGGCTCGATCTTCGGGCTGTCGGGAAGCCAGGCGTGGACCACTGCCGCGACGGGCGCCGCGATCTGCGGGGCCGTCCTGCTGCTGGCCCGCCCGTTGCTGTTCTCCTCGGTCGACGAGGCGGTGGCGGCGGTGCGCGGAGTACCCGTACGGGCTGTCGGCATCGCCTTCCTCGTCCTGGCCGGAGCCTGCACCGCGCAGGCCACCCAGGCGGTCGGATCACTGCTGCTGCTCGGCCTGCTCGCCGCGCCCGCGGGAGCAGCGCATCGCCTGACCCAACGCCCTTACCGCGCCTTGGCGTTGTCGGCCGGACTCGCCGTCGCCGAGATGTGGACGGGGCTGGGCCTCAGCTATGCCGTACCGGTGCTGCCGCCGAGCTTCGCCATCCTGGCGACGGCGACAGGCGTGTACGCGCTGGCGGTGATCGCCGTTCGACCTCGACCGGGTGCGGCGGTGTGACGTCGGCTCGGCGTGAGTCGCGCATGCGGACAACGGCGTTCGGACTGTCCGGCCTCGGTTCAGCCGGGATCGCGCATGCCGACCCGCAGGTGTTCGATGTGGTGGACGGCCTGGTCGAGGAGCTGGGCGACATGGTCGTCGTAGAGGCGGTAGACGACGCGTCGGCCCTCGCGCCGGCCGGTGACCAGGCCCAACGCCCGCAGCAGGCGCAGTTGGTGGGAGACGGCGGACTGTTCCATGCCGACGGTGGCGGCGAGTTCGGTGACGGAGACGCCCGACGTGTCCGCCTGCCGCAGGGCGATCAGGATCAACAGCCGGGAGGGCGTGGCCAGGGCCTGGAGCGTGGCGGCCACCGATGTTGCCGTGGCCTCGTCGAGGCGGGCGGCCGCGATGACGTCGCGGCCGCCTACGGCCTCGTCGGCCTTGACCGGGTCACCGGCGTGCACGGATCCGGGCCTCACGCGGCGGACGGACGAACTGCAACTCCAGTGCCACCGGGGGCACCGCGACCCCGGGCCCGCCCTCGGCCGCCCAGCGCAGCAGCTCCTCCGTGCAGTCGTCGTCCATGGCGAAGCCGATCCAGGTGGCCCGGCCCCCGGCCCGCCGGCCGGCCGCGGAGGGCTGGACGACGATGACGTTGGCCTGGTCGCAGGGGCCGAGGCAGTCCGTCGTGCGGACGTGGAAGCCGTGCTCGGCGGCACCGGCGCGCAGCCGCTCCACCTGCCAAGTGTGGTCGGTGGCAGGGAACTTGCGCGGGTTGCCGCAGCAGCATCCCCGGCAGACGACGAGGGTGCAGGGCCTGTCCCGGGCGGCGCCGATCGTCACGGTACGGGGGTTCACAGAGCGGTCCTGGACGGTACGCGGTGGGCGCGGACACGGCCGTCCCGGTGGGCGCTGACCAGCAGATGGGGACCGGCCCAGGCGAGCGCCGCGACCGCCTCGCCGTCTCCTTCGAGGGTGCGCGCCGGTTGCAGCCGTGCCTGCGGTGGACCGGCGGTGGCGTGCCACAGTGCCACCGCACCGTCGTCGCCCCCGCTGGCGAGATGGCCGGCGGCACCCGGCCGCCAGGCGAGTGCGGTGACCGTCTCGTGGCAGCGCAGGGAGCGCGGCCCGGTGCCCTCCGGACCCTTGTCGGCGAAGTCCCACACCGTCACGTCCGGCGCGCCGTCGGCGGCCAGCCAGAACCCGGTCTCGTCGAACGCGAGCCGCGAGATCTTCTCCGGGTAGCCGGACATGGTCAGTTCACTGCCATCGCGCGTGCGCCAGATGTGGATGGACGCGTCCTGGTTGCCGCTGCAGATCCACTTCCCGGTCGGTGCGACGGCGAGCGCCAGGTGCGAGCCGACGTAGGGGTACGTGACCACGGCCTTCTCGGTGTGCCGCTCATACCCCTGCACCGCGCCGTACGCGGCCACGGCCAGCCGCCGCCCTTGCCGCAGCCACGCGAGGTCGGTGACCGTCGACGCGGCGGGCTCAGTACGCCACAACTCCCCGCCGTCCGCGTTCAGTACGAGGGCACGGCGGCCGGAGGTGACCGCGACGCGTTCATGGTTCGCCCAGGCGGCGGCTGCGGACCAGGCACCGGATTCCCGGACGGTCGTGCGGCCGTCCGCACGCCGCCACAGGGCATACCCCATGGGCCCGGTGACCGCCAAGTGCTGTGCGTCCGGGGAGAGTTCGACGCGCAGCGCCCCGCCGGGGAGGTCCAGTGCCCCGATCTCGGCGCCGAACGCGGCGTCCAGGACCCGTACCGTGCCCTCGGCTCCCGCGACCGCCACCAGATCCCCGCGCGCGCTGAGCGCGACCGGGGCGTCGTCGATGGAGACGTCCCAGGCGAGTGCGGTGTCCACGCTGCTGACGCTCACGCGACCGCTCCCGCCGTGGCGAGGCAGGCGGCGAAGTCGCGCTCCAGGCCGTCCCGGTCGAGGTTGCGGCCGATGAAGACGAGCTTGTTGCGCCGCTTCTCGCCGTCCCGCCAGTCCCGTCCGAACTCGCCGTCCAGCAGCATGTGCACGCCCTGGAAGACGTACTGTTTCGGTGCCCCGGCGATGGCGAGGATGCCCTTGGAGCGGAAGATGTCGACGCCCTTGGTGCGCAGCAGGTTGCCGAGCCAGGCGTTGAGGCGGTCCTCGTCGAGCTCGCCGGGCAGGTCGATGCCGACCGAGGTGACGGTCAGGTCGTGCTGGTGCTCGGTCTCGGTGAGGAAGGACGGGTCGTCGGCGAGGACCCGCTCCAGGTCGAACGCGCCGACGTCCAGGACCTGTTGGAGATCGACCTCGGCGTGCCGGGCCGGGATGACGCGTACGCCGTGGTTGATGGCGCGGATACGGCGGACGACCTCCAGGATCGTCTCGTCGTCGGCCAGGTCGGTCTTGTTGAGCACCACCCGGTCGGCGAAGGCGATCTGCTCTACGGCCTCGTTCTCCACGCCCTCGGGCTTCACCTCGTCCAGGTGCTGGAGCACGTGGGCGGCGTCGACGAGGGTGACGATGGCGTCCAGGCGCAGTTGGGCGGCGATCTCGTCGTCCATGAAGAAGGTCTGCGCGACGGGCGCCGGGTCGGCGAGGCCGGTGGTCTCGATGAGGATGTGGTCGAACTTCTCGCGGCGGCGCATCAGGGCGCCCAGGATGCGGATGAGATCTCCTCGTACGGTGCAGCAGATGCAGCCGTTGTTCATTTCGAAGATCTCTTCCTCGGCGTCGAGGACGAGCGCGTCGTCGATGCCGACCTCGCCGAACTCGTTCTCGATGACGGCGATCCGCATACCGTGCTGCTCGGTGAGGATGCGGTTGAGCAAGGTCGTCTTGCCCGAGCCGAGGAAGCCGGTCAGTACGGTGACGGGGACGCGCTCGTCGCGCGGTTCGTGCTCCTCGCGCGTTTCCGGGGTGGTCAAGTCGGGCTCCTAGTGGTCCTGTTGGTGGTGTTCGTCGGTGAGCAGGGCGCGCCGGAGGTCGTCCTCGGTGATCTCCTCGGCGGCCCGGTGCAGGGTCCAGCGGCGGGCTTCGCCGTCCATGGGGAGCACGGCGACGACCGTCTCCAGCGGGGGACAGCCCGGTTCGGTGCAGGCGAGTTGGCGGACCATCACGGCGGTGTCGTCGTCGAGGCCGAGCAGGCAGCGCACGGTCTCCTTCAGCGCGCGTAGCTGCTGCGTTGGTCCCGGCTGTCGGGCTCCAAGTGGCATGGTGGCTCTCCTTGTTCGTCCCCGGTGAGGTGGCAGTCGGTGCAGAGGCCGGTGAGCTCGACGGTGTGCCGCACCGCGGTGAACCCGGTGTCGGTGGCGATGCGCGCTGCCCAGTCCTCGACGACCTCGGAGTCCACCGGAGGGCTTTGTCCGCAGCAGCGGCAGATCAGGTAGTGGCGGTGCCCATCGGCCGGGCGCAGCCGGTAGAGCCGTCCGTCCTCGTCGTCGCGTACGACGTCGAGACCGCCCCCGGCCTCCAGTTCACGCAGTGCCCGGTAGACGGTGGTGAGGCCGATCGAGTGGGCGTCGGCGACCAACCGGGCGTACAGGTCCTGCGCCGACACGAAGTCCGGGCAGACCGCGAGCGCACGTAGCACCGCTCTGCGTTGCCGGGTCGTGCGGCCGCCCACGGCAGATCACCCCCAGTAGCACTCGCGGGATCGGTACCCCCTCAACTTAGATGGAAATGAAATTCATGTCCACATGAACGTCGAGTCATGTGTCGAGGTGTTTTCGGTCCCTGCGTGAGCGTGAGCGTGAGCGTGTGTTTGGGAGTGGGATCGGGAGAACCGTCCGCGCGGCTGGTCAGCCCAGTGCTGCAGCGGTGTCGGCGCCGGTGGCCGCGGTGGTGTCGCGCAGCCCGAGGCGCAGGTGCTCAACGTGGTACAGGGTCTGGCGGGTGGTGGTCGGGGTGGCCATCCACCAGGACAGCGGCCCCCGCACGTTCGGTGACATAGCCAACGCCGGGGTGCTATACCGGCAGCTGCTGACCGACGACTTCGCGGGCGTCGCCGACGCCACGGCCGCGACGGTCGCCGAGTTCACCCGGGACGTGTCCGGAGCCTGGGAGTTCCACGAGATGGTGCGCGGGTTCGACAGCGACCCGGTGCTCTTCGCCACGGAGATGGGCAGCGTCCGGCAGTGACGCGGGCCCAGAGCTCCGTCCGATCACTCGCCGCACCCGTACCTCCTGCCTCGTGCGTGCTGTCGCCCTGTCGGGGAGAACACTGGACTAACAACGGCTAACACAAAGAGGTGGATCGGTCCTGACGGCCGTGTCTGGGGCGGTAGTTGAGCGTTCGGCTGGATGTGGGGACATCGCCGTGGATCGTGTCGGATGAGCTGTGGGACCGTCTGGAGCCGTTGCTGCCGCAGCGCGCACGCAGGTTCCGGTATCCCGGCCGCAAAGCGTTGCCGGACCGCGAGGTGCTGTGCGGGATCCTGTACGTGCTGCACACCGGTATCCAGTGGGAGTACCTGCCGCAGGATTTGGGCTTCGGCTCGGGCATGACGTGCTGGCGGCGGCTGCGGGACTGGAACGAGGCCGGTGTCTGGCAGCGGCTGCACGAGGTCCTGCTGGCCGAGTTGAACGCGGCCTCGCGCCTGGACTGGTCCCGCTGCGTGGTCGACTCCTCCCACGTCCGTGCCTTAAAAGGGGGCAGCACACGGGGCCGTCGCCGGTCGACCGGGGCCGGGCAGGCTCGAAGCACCACGTGATCACCGACGGGCACGGCACCCCGCTCGCAGTCCTGCTGACCGGCGGCAACCGCAACGACGTCACCCAGTTGATCCCGCTGCTCGATGCAATCCCGCCCGTCCGCGGCCGAGTTGGCCGGCCCCGCCGCAAGCCTGACTCGCTCTTCGCCGACCGGGGCTACGACCACGACGTCTACCGCGACCAGGTCCGCGATCGCGGCATCGTGCCCGCCATCGCCAGACGTGGCACCCGGCACGGCACGGGGTTGGGTACTTACCGGTGGGTGGTCGAGCGGACCTTCGCCTGGCTCCACGGCTTCCGCCGGCTGCGTATCCGCTGGGAACGCAGAGCCGACATCCACGAAGCGTTCCTCAAACTTGCCTGCTGTCTCATCACCCACCGACAACTCGGCTCATTGTGTTAGCCGTTGTAAGGGCTTGCCGGGAAACAAGTCGTGGCTTCCAGCTGCGGGACTCGTTGCTCTGGTATGGGGAGACCGGAGGGGATCGAGGCCGTCCTGGCTGCGAAGTTCCAGATGCTGTTGCCGCACCTGGACGAACGTCAGCGTCGGCTGGCCATAGGGGCGGAAGCGCTGTCGCTGGGGCATGGTGGGATCAGGCTCGTCGCTGCCGCGGCCGGGGTTCGGGAGGGCACGGTCTCGCGCGGAGCGGCTGAACTGGAGTCCGGTCAGGCTCTGTTGGGGAGGGTCCGCCGTCCTGGTGGGGGCCGGAAGAAGGCTGTGGACCTTGATCCGGGGCTGCGGCCGGCGCTACTTGCGCTGGTCGAGCCCGACGAGCGGGGCGACCCGATGTCGCCGCTGCGATGGACGACGAAGTCGACCCGCAAGCTGGCAGCGGAGCTGACCCGGCAGGGCCACTGGGTCTCCGCCGACACGGTCGCCGGCCTGCTGCGGGAGGAAGGCTTCAGTCTGCAGGCCAACGCCAAGACCATCGAGGGTGCTCAGCACCCCGACCGGGACTCCCAGTTCCGCTACCTCAACGAGCAGGCACGAGACCACAGGGACGCCGGTGACCCAGTGATCAGCGTGGACAGCAAGAAGAAGGAGCTGATCGGCGACTACAAGAACGCCGGGCACGAATGGCGGCCCGCAGGACAGCCCGTGAAGGTCAAGACGCACGACTTCCCCGGCCAGGCCGAGAAGGCGATTCCGTACGGGATCTATGACATGGCGGCGAACGCCGGCTGGGTCAGCATCGGCACCGATCACGACACCGCGGCGTTTGCCGTCGCCTCGATCCGGCGCTGGTGGCAGGCGGTCGGTCGGCACGACTACCCCCGTGCCCGCCGGCTGCTGATCACCGCCGACGGCGGGGGCTCCAACGGCTACCGCACCCGCGGCTGGAAGACCCAGCTCGCCGACCTCGCCGCCGAGACCGGCCTGGAGATCACGGTGTGTCACCTGCCGCCCGGCACCTCGAAGTGGAACAAGATCGAGCACCGGTTGTTCTCCCACATCACCATGAACTGGCGCGGCAGGCCCCTGACCAGCCATGAAGTCATGCTCCAGACCATCGCCGCGACCACCAGCCGCACCGGCCTCACCGTCCATGCCGAACTCGACAGCGGTGAGTACCCCACCGGCATCCGCGTCAGCGACGACGAGATCGCCGCCCTGCCCATCACCCGCCATCGCTTCCACGGCGACTGGAACTACACCCTCCACCCCCAGCGTCCGATGGACGCGGCGACCACCGGCAGCACAGCGGACGAGACCCTGGCGGACAGAGCGTCTCGCCTCACGCCACGTTCGCTGCAGGACCCGGAATTGACCGGGATGCCCCGCCGGCAGCTCAGCGAGCTCATCGACTCGTTGACTCCAGCGATGGAGGTTCAACGCGAGCACGTGCTCCGCACACGTCGGGGCCACGAGCGCCTGGTGGCCCCTGGCGCAGGCGCCAAAGCCAAGCTCGCCTCAGCCGACCGGGTCCTGGTCACCGTGCTCCATCTGCGCAAACTCGCGACCATGGAGCTCCTGGGCCAGCTCTTCAACACCACCGCCATGACCATCAGCCGCGCAGTGAAAGACGTCCGCCCGCTCCTGGAAGCCCAGGGTGTTCATCTCCCGGCCTCAACAGCCCGTTTCCGCACACGGGAAGACGTCGCCAGCTTCCTCGACCCTGACAAAACCAAGATCAAACCGCCGTGTTGATTCCCGGCAAGCCCTAAGGCGCTGGCGTGCTTGAAAGGTCTCGGTTGATGGCGGGGAGGTTCGCACGGCGGACGGTCGATCTCGTCGAAGCCTGGTTGCGGCTCGGCGCGTGGATTCTCGGCGTGGTGGGCGGAAAGACCGTGGGCCTCGTGCGGCGCTGGTGGCGGAGCGGAGCTTCGAGGGGGAGCGGTCCGGCAGCCGGGAGGTCGCGGCGGTGCTGGCCGGCAACGCGAAGGATGCGGCGATCTCGCGGCCGGACGACCGGCGAGCCCGGGCGGAGGTCCAGTGGACGACTCTGGACGGTCACACCCGCACCGGTCGGACCAGGGTGTCTCTCCATGCCCCGGAGGGACGCGGGTGTCGGTGTGGAACGGCCGGGGCGATCTGATCTCCCGGCCTCCGGACCGGGCGGAGGCGATTCTGGAGGCGAGCGCACGGGGCATCGGGGCGACGACGTTCGGCGGTGCTCTTGGGGATGCTGTTCGCCCTCGAAGCGTGTGCCGGAACGCTGGACGCGGGTCGGGCGACTGTCTGGGACGTTCTGGGCGTGCTGTTGTTTCTTGCTCCTCGTTCCCGCGTGTAGTGGCCGGGCCGGGACGGCTGAGGTCGTGCCGGCTGGGGCGTGAGCATGCGGTTCGCACCGACCGACTCGTCTGCGTGCGCTGGGCGTGCAGTGGGGCGTGAAGCTTGGTGCCGCGGGATGCCGACGGGGGCCGGATCGAGATGGACGCCGAGGTCCTGGTCGCAAATCCGGCTCTATGGAGCCTGGTGAAGTCCGGCGTGCGTACGTCGATGGAGCGAGGGCGTCTCTACCGCGGGCACTCGACAGCACCTCGGCGGTCACTTGGTCCCTTCTGCTGGGGCGTCCGACATCACGCAACACCGCACCAGAGAAGGGTGGGTGTACTGCGCGGCGGTCCTGGACGCGTTCAGCCGCAAGATAGTGGGCTGGTCGATCGACTCCAGACAGGACGCCACCCTCGTGGTCAACGCGCTGGACATGGCCCTCCGCAACCGGCGCCCCGAACCGGGCGGGATAGTCCACGCCGATCACGGCACCCAGTTCACCTCCTGGGTCTTCGGGGAAAGGATCCGCTCCGCCGGGCTCCTGCCATCGTTCGGCATGGTCGGGGACGGCCTGGACAACGCGATGATGGAGTCGTTCTGGTCCTCGATGCAGATCGAGCTGCTCAACCGCAAGCGGTGGAAGACCCGGGTCGAGTTGGCGAACGCGATCTTCGAGTACATCGAGGGACCCTGTTGCTCAATTCGAGGGAGTTTGCGTCGATCACTCGGTCGGAGGCAGGCGGAGAGACGGATCCTGCTGGTCAGGGGTGCGTGAAGGGGT